>JANMTV010000122.1:0-2848 GCA_031390905.1 Ilumatobacteraceae bacterium
GTAACCGTCGTCGAACAGATGATGTTCGGTGGTCCACACCGAATCGGCGCCGAGACGTTCGGCCTCCTCGCACATCTCCAGCGCGAAGCCGTACAAATTGCTAAAACTGCGCTCACTCCCTGGTGGATTGCGGAGGTCGAAATAGACGCCAACCCTCATGACTGGCAGACGCTCTTGTGGTCGGGACTGGCCTCCGCTTCGCTTTGGCTGCTCCCTCCGTATTCGCTACGCCTGGCGGCGCTGACGCTCATGTCCATGGTTGTAGATCCCCGAGTTGGTGAAGTTTGCCGCTCAGGAAATCGACCTTCCCCATCGTGCGCGGGATCAGCAATCGCTCGGCGAACCGCCAACCCTCTGGGGTGCGGACGACTCGATCCTCGTAGTAGCCGAAAAACAGGAAGCCTTGCTGATCCTTGGATCGGATTGACCATTCCCTGATCGCGAAGCGCGAACGCGCTGTGTCGCCGTCGATCTGCACCAGCCCGTTCTGCACGGCGATGAACAACAAGTCGAAGGTCGCGACAGTGCGGCCGATGACCTCGATGATTGCCTCACGGCCAACCGCCGGCTCGGTGGTCGGGGTGCGCAGTACTCCGTTCTCGGCGTACACCTGGACGGCCTCACGGACCGACATCCGACTCATCGCATCGGCATAGCTTGCGGCGAGCTGGTTGATGGCGACGATGTCCGCCGCCTGCTCGACATTTGGTTGATCGATGATCACGGTGGCGTCTTCCTGAGCCGGATCCGGTGATAGGCGATGGCGATCGTCGCCTCGTCCAATCCGCGGTCGACGAGTTCGGTGCGAACGACGATGACGTCTCCGTCAGAGAGCACGTTCCCACGGGTCACGAACGGCCCTCGGCGGCCGGCTCGGACGATGCGGACGCTTGCCGTCTCGACCCGTACGCCGGAGTCAACTGCCGACGCCTGCACGGCTAGGTCGATTGCCGTTGCTTCGAGTGTGACCACGATTGGTCCGTGGTGCAAGGTGTCGGCGCCGATTCTGGTTGATAGCCCGGCGATCTGGTAGCCGCCGCCGATCGCCGTTGCGTCATATGCATTAGCCAACGTCGGGAGATCCGGCGAGTCGACGACGCCCGGAGTGGGATCGGTGTAGACAAATCCGTCAGGGGTTGGCGAGATCACTGCCCAGTCAGCCGTACCGAACCCGATCACCCGCTGGGGATGATCGTCGTCGACGAACGTGGCCTCGGTGAACACCTGTGTCCGAGCCCAGCGCGCCACGATGCCGATCACCCGCAATCGACGCACATCGGTCGCCGGATCAACTAGTTGTATCTCGATGTGGGTCAAGGCGAGGTGGAACACCCGATCAATGCAGATACCGGCGGTATCGAGCATCGCGATCGCGACCGGGGCGGAGAGTAATCCTCCAGTCGCTCGGAGATCGCCGCGAAGGGTCATTCGTCCGACGGCGCGGTCGCGATCAAGCATCACGGACGAACATCCGAGGTAGCGATAGCTGATCAGATCCGCCATCGCCTCGGCCCACACGCCATAGGTCTGCTCGGCCCCACGCTGCGACGTGAACGGATCCTGCAACATCACTAGGTCGCCCCGAGGTAGCGCTTGAAGACGTCGTCGGCTTGAAGGTCAGATGGCGTTCCGTTGAACACGATCTCGCCGCGGTTCAGCACGTACACCTTCGACGCCATCGCGAGAGCGCGAGCAACGAACTGATCGACGATCAACAATGCGGCGCCGTCGGCGGCGACCCGACCGAGGAACTCGAAGATCGAATCGACGACGATCGGAGCGAGCCCGAGTGAGGCTTCATCGACCAGGATGAGTCGAGGGCTGCGAGCGTAGGCACGAGCCATCGCCAGCATCTGCTGCTGACCACCGCTCATCGTTCCTGCGCGTTGATTGAGCCGCTCGCCAAGAATCGGGAACGCCTCGACGCAACGCTCGATCGCCTCATCTTCGGTCCCAGGCACAGCCTGAAGCTGCAGATTCTCTCGAACGGTGAGCGAGCGGAAAATCCCCCGGCCTTCCGGGATGTGGCACATCCCAAGCGCAGCGCGCTGATCCGGCTGCAACTTCGTCGCATCCGTACCATCGATACTGACCGAGCCATGCGTTGGTCGGACGAGCCCCGAAACCGTCTTCAGCAATGTCGACTTGCCGGCCCCGTTGGGCCCGAGCAGTGCTGTGACCGACCCTGCCGCTACGGTCAGGTCAATGCGTCGCAGAATCGTGGTGTGCGCATAGCCGCTCGAAATCTGCCTCATTTCGAGCGCCGGGGTCGTTGATCCGCTCATGAGACGTCGCTCGCCAGTTCGTTGAGACCAGCGGCTTCGGATCCGAGGTAGGCGGCTCGGACGATGTCGCTGCTCGCCACCTCGGCGGGTGTACCTTCGAAGATCAGGCGACCGAAGTCGAGGACGTACAGGTTGCTGCAAACGGTCATCACCAACGACATGTCATGTTCGACGAGCAGCACGCCGCAGCCGCGACTGGCGACGACTTGAATGAGCAGTTCGCCGAACTTGGCTGTCTCGTCGCGATCAAGACCCGATGACGGCTCATCAAGCAGCAACAGATCGAATGGCCCGGCGAGACAGCGGGCCAACTCGACGAGCCGACGTTCTCCGGTCGACAACGACCCGGCTTGTTGTTCGGCGAGACCGCCGATGCCACACACTTCGAGTGCCTGGGCTGTCGTTTCCAACATCGCCCTTCGCTCGGAAGGCGGTGCCGCGATCTGGCGCAGGATTCGTGCTCCGGCGATCGGAGCTTCGTGGCCGAGCGCGACGTTGTCGAACACGGTGAGTTCGTCGGCGAGTTCCATGCGTTGGAACGTGCGACCGAGACCCATCCTGGC
>JANMTV010000317.1:0-1304 GCA_031390905.1 Ilumatobacteraceae bacterium
CCACTACTACGCGGCCACCGGGCCTGAGAACTGGGCCAGGGTGATGATGACCGAGTTAGCGCCCGAGGACAGATCGAGCTGTTTGATCGGCTACGAGGACGGCGAGCCCATCGGGATGGTGGGCCTGTCCGCCTTCGACGAGGAAGATACCGCCACGATCGCCTACATCGGGGTCCTCCCAAGTCATCGTGGTCGTGGGTTGGGACGTCGGCTGCTGGTGGCCGCCACCTCGGCAGCCCGACAGAGGGGCTTCAAGCAGATCCTGTCGGATGTCGACGTGCTCAACACGCCCATGCGAACTGCGATGGTGGCATGCGGCCATCAGCCCGACCTGCGGTTGTGGCACCGATGGGCACACTGGCTTCGGCTCCGGTAGGCCGTTGGACCAGAGCGATGTCTCAGGCGTGCTTGACCATCACATGCTTGGTGATCGTGTAGTCGAGCACCGCTTCCTCGGAGAGGTCCTTGCCGAATCCGGATTGCTTGAACCCACCGTGGGGGGCTTCCGACGCGAGGGGGATGTGATCGTTGACCCATACGGTGCCGAACTCGAGTGCAGCGGCCACCCGCAAGGCGCGTCCGATGTCCTTGGTCCAGACGGAGGCGGCGAGTCCGTAGAGGACATCGTTGGCGAGCCTGATCGCCTCTTCCTCGCCTTCGAACGGAAGCACCACCAGCACCGGCCCGAAGACCTCCTGCTGGACGATCTCCGAGCGCTGGTCGACGTCGGTGATGACCGTCGGGGCGTAGTAGTAACCGCGGTCCATCCCGGTGGGCACCTTTCCCCCGGTCACCACCTTGGCCCCTTCCTTCCGGGCACGATCGACGAATGACGCCACCCGGTCTCGATGGGTGCCCGAGATCAGCGGGCCCATGAACGTGTCATCACTCCAAGGATCGCCGACTTTGGTCGACTCGAAGATCTCGACGACCGCGTCGAGCACTTCACCGATCCTGTCCCTCGATGCATACAACCGGGCGGCGGCGGTGCAGTCCTGGCCTGTGTTGAACAGAGCTCCGATCTGGGCTGCGGCCGCCACGGCCTCGAGGTCGGCGTCCTCGAACACGATGAAAGGCGCCTTGCCACCGAGTTCGAGGTGTACTCGCTTGAGGGTGTCGGCGGCGGTCTTCATGACCTTCTTGCCAGTTCCGGTCGACCCGGTCAGGGAGATCATTCGCAGGTCGGGATGCTCGACGAGAGCCTGTCCGGTGTCGTTGCCGCCGGTGACGACGTTGAACACGCCGTCGGGAATACCGGCCTCCTTGGCCAGTTCCCCGAGCATGAGGGCGGTGCGGGGTGTGCC
>JANMTV010000183.1:0-17998 GCA_031390905.1 Ilumatobacteraceae bacterium
CTCGTCGTGTCCGGCTGCGTGATGATGCGCGTGTGCCACCTCGACACCTGCCCGGTCGGCGTCGCCACACAAAACCCGGAGCTGCGCAAGCACTTCAGCGGCAAGCCGGAGTTCGTGATCAACTTCTTCGAGTACATCGCCGAGGAAGTCCGGGAGTACATGGCTCAGCTCGGGTTCCGGACGATGGCAGAGATGATCGGCCACGTCGAGGCGTTGGATGTCAAGCCGGCTATCGATCACTGGAAGGCGAGCGGACTCGACATCTCGCCGATCTTGGCGGTTCCGAACAACGCCTACGGGCAGACCTTCCACCAGTCAGTCGGCCAGGATCACGGACTGGATCGAGCACTCGACCAGGAATTGATTCGTCGCGCCCAGCCAGCACTTGATGACCGTCAGCGGGTCGAGATCGACCTTCCGATCCGCAACGTCAACCGTACCGTGGGCACCTTGCTCGGTCACGAAATCACCAAGCGCTACAAAGGTGAGGGGCTACCCGACGACACGATCAGTATCCATTTCACTGGTTCCGCTGGTCAGAGCTTCGGGGCGTTCGTTCCGAAAGGAGTCACGATGCGGCTCGAGGGAGATGCCAACGACTACCTCGGTAAGGGTCTGTCGGGTGGCCGACTGATCGTTTACCCGTCTCCCGCCGCACCGTTTGCTGCCGAGGATCAGATCATCGCCGGCAACGTCATCGGCTACGGCGCAACCAGTGGCGAGATCTATCTCAATGGGATGGTTGGTGAACGATTCTGCGTTCGTAACTCAGGTGCCACCGCAGTCGTCGAAGGTGTCGGTGACCACGGCTGCGAGTACATGACCGGCGGCCGTGTCGTCGTGCTCGGTGACACGGGTCGCAACTTCGGTGCCGGCATGTCTGGCGGGATTGCTTACGTGTACGACCGTTTGGCTGACTTCGATCGCAAGGTCAACTTCGAGATGGTGGCGATCGAGCAACTCGACGACGAGGATCGTTCGTCGCTGCGGTCGATGATCGAGCGTCACGCCGAGTACACCGGCTCGCCTGTCGCTACGCGCCTGCTTGCCTCGTGGAGTGTGGAAGTCAGCCGATTCCGCAAAGTGATGCCAACCGACTACAAGCGAGTCCTGACCGTCATGAAGCAGGCCAAGTTAGAAGGCCTCGACGAACAACAGACCACCGACCGAATCATGGAAGCCGCAAGATCATGAGATCGACGAGCAAGGGAGCCGAAGCGCAGCGGAGGCAAGCCCCGACCGGGTGTGAAGGTCGAACGCGTCACGCGGTCAACGCCAAGCCGGCGAGGGAAGCGCCAGCGACGAGCCGGATGGAGGGAGCAGCCGAAGCGAAGCGGAGGCCAGTCCCGACCACCAAGAAGGGGAAGCGCCAGCGACGAGCCGGATGGAGGGAGCAGCCGAAGCGAAGCGGAGGCCAGTCCCGACCACCAAGAGGGGGAAGCGCCAGCGACGAGCCGGATGGAGGGAGCAGCCGAAGCGAAGCGGAGGCCAGTCCCGACCGTGTGTGAAGGTCGAACGCGTCGCACGGCGAAGAGTCACCAATGGAGTGGACCGAAGCGAGACGTGTTGTCGGGCGGCGAGGGAAGCGCCAGCGACGAGCCGCAGTCCGATCGAGGAGAACCGAAGGGCCGACGAGGAGGACGCAAGCGTGGGTGAGACGACTGGGTTCATGCAATGGGAGCGTGAGTTGCCGCAGTGTCGGCCGGTGGCGGTGCGATTGCGTGACTGGAAAGAGGTCTACGAGGATTTCCCGGAGGACAAGCTGGCGACGCAGGCAGGTCGTTGCATGGATTGTGGAATTCCGTTCTGCAACAATGGTTGTCCGCTCGGCAACCTGATTCCCGATTGGAACGACCTCGTCTATCGCGGTCACTGGCAAGATGCCATCGACCGTCTCCACGCAACGAACAACTTTCCGGAGTTCACAGGTCGGTTGTGTCCGGCTCCGTGTGAATCGGCGTGTGTGCTTGGAATCAACCAACCGCCAGTCGCAATCAAACAGGTCGAAGTCGAGATCATCGACAAGGCGTTCGAGGAGGGCTGGGTCGTGCCGATGGTGCCTTCGGTCCGGACCGGAATGCGGGTCGCCGTGATCGGTTCCGGTCCCGCCGGCCTCGCTGCTGCACAACAACTCACGCGAGCCGGTCACGAGGTCGTCGTGCTCGAGCGCGCTGACCGAATCGGTGGCCTGCTGCGATATGGGATTCCCGAGTTCAAGATGGAGAAGCGTCACATCGACCGTCGTCTTGAACAGATGGAAGCGGAGGGCACTGAGTTTCGCGTCAACGCTGTCGTAGGGCGGAATGTCGACATCACCGTGCTGTACGCCTCGTACGACGCGATCGTGCTGGCCTGCGGAGCAACCGCGTGGCGCGACCTGCCGGTTCCCGGACGTGAACTCAACAACATCTTCCAGGCGATGGAGTATCTGCCGCCGGCGAACCGTGTGCAGTTCGGTGACATGGCGCAGTCGCCAATCGATGTCAACGATAAGCACGTGGTGATCATCGGCGGCGGTGATACCGGCGCTGACTGCCTCGGTACAGCGCATCGTCAAGGTGCCGCCTCGATCACCCAACTCGAGATCATGCCGCGTCCGCCCGACGAACGAGCCAGTAGCAATCCGTGGCCGCAGTTCGCGTTCACCTACAAGGTCACGTCTGCCCACGCCGAAGGCGGGGAGCGGCTCTACTCGGTCAACACCGAGTGTTTCCTCGATGACGGTGACGGGAACGTGAAAGGGCTGTTGATCCACGAGGTCGAAATGGTCGACGGCAAGTTCGTCAAAGTTGAGGGTACCGATCAGGAGATTCCTGCCGACTACGTGTTTTTGGCGATGGGCTTCCTCGGTCCTGAGCGGGGTGCCTGGCTTGACGATCTCGGTGTGCGGTTCGATGCCCGCGGCAACGTTGCACGCGACTCCAACTTCATGTCGAACGTACCCGGCGTATTTGTGGCCGGTGACATGGGTCGCGGCCAGAGCCTGATCGTGTGGGCAATTGCTGAAGGGCGTGCGGCGGCTGCGGGCGCCGACCGATACCTGATGGGTGAGACCAAACTGCCGGAACCGATCGAACCCACGTCCCGACCCCTGATGTGACACGCGATGAGCGATGAGCGGCCCTGCGGCGCAGATTGCTCATCGCCCTGCGCAACGATCATGTGCGATGCCAGCTTGGTGAGCAATGTGCGGTCTATAGCCCCTCATCGCTCATTTCGGTGGGTGGTGACACTTGTGCCGTGTTCGTTCGTCGTACGCTACGAGTCATGCGTTTTCGGCCGCCAGCCCTCCTCCTCATTGGTTTCGGCATCGGCCCGGTGTTGCTCGCCGCAGGTTGTGGCGGTGACGGTGCCGCCGATGGCCCTGGCGGCACCTTGGTCAACATACAACCGACAAGTTTTGTCGTGAAGGAACCCGAGACAAGCACCACAACAACCACGATTGCATTCACCGAGGCGATCGTCGGTGGTACGGCCCCGTTGGAGCAGGTGTACATCGTGGAACCCGACGATTCGTTGTCGCGCATCGCCTCGATTCACGACATCACGATGGAGTTGCTGGTGAGCTACAACGCCACGGTTTGGCCGGAGGGTGCGGCCCATGTCTTTCTCGTAGGCGAGGAGGTCAAGATACCGCCGGGGGCAAAGATTCCTGGTACGGCCACAGCCACGGACTCGGGTACTGCAGGCGAAACTGACACCCCAGCCGACGGGACTTCGGTGCCGGGTGTTGGTTGTCAACACACGATAGTCGGCGGGGAGTTTCCGAATCGTGTCGCCAACCAGTACGACATCACGGTGGACGAACTCATCGCTGCGAATCCAGGTGGAGTAATGGACACGTTTCTTGTGGGAGCGGTGCTCAACATCCCAGCGAACGGCACCTGCTGAACGCCTGGTGTTTGAACACCAAACGTTCAGCCGAGATTTGGCCAGCGACGGTTCTGTCTACGTCGCAGGCCTGCCGAGCCGAGTTGACGTTGTTCGCTGAGCTTCCATGCTCGCCGCCATCCGTTGTATTCCGGGCCTGCGAGTGATGGGTTGTTTCCGCGTGCGGCCCGTTTCGTTGCCGACCAATAGTCGGTCAGCGCCTCGTCTCCGAGGCGGGTAACGGCGGCTTCGATGCGGGCATTGAATCGACGCGTATTCTCATCCTCTGCCGGTACCAATGGTGCTCCGAACACGACCTTGGTGCGGCCGGGCTTCGGCCGTTTCATCCCCTTGCCAAAGATCACGCCGGTGCCGTCGATAAACACCGGAATCACCGGCGCACCGGTTCGTGCCGACAGGTAGGCGGCACCACCCTTGAACGACTGCCCCCAGCCGTCTGGGGAGCGCCCGCCCTCCGGGTAGATCAGCAGGCTGTTGCCGTCGGCGACGAGGTCGCGGAACATGTCGCTCGACTTGCGGTTGGTGATCTCCCGGTCGATCGGGATGGCGTTCAACGCCAGCGCCGAGATGGCCGCTTTCCATGACTTGTCGAAGAAGTAGTCGGCGGCGGCAGCCACCACCAGTTTGCGACGCCAGCACGCAGGAATCGACCGGATCATCAGCCCCGTGTCGATGTGGCTGTGGTGGTTCGGCGCAAAGATCACGGGCGCCGGGTCATCGAGTTTGACCAGATCGGCCAGCCGATCGAGACCGACCACTTCTGGGCTCGCCAGGCCCTTGATTGCCAACCGCAGCGGTCCCTCGGCGATCATGCTGCGGATCGCACGAGCGAGCGGTCGGCGGGCCCACTCGGTGTCGTAGTCAGGGCCGAGTTTCAACGGCTTGACCGGTACGACCATCCCCCGAGGGATCGACGGCGCACGATACGGAAATCCGTATGCCCGGAGTGGTTTGGCGACCGCACGAACGGCTTGTTCGGCCTTTCCGGTGGCCCGTTGGCCTGCACGTAAGTATCGATTCGCCATCGGGCTTACTTCACGTCGGCCACGAGCACGCCTGGCACGTGGAGATGGGAGATGGTGGGGGAGCGGCCGACGACATCAGAGGCGATCTCGAAGGCATCGTCCATCGTCGATGCGGGGGTAAAGCCGAGCCGGCGAACAGTCGACGCGTCACCACCGACGATGATCACTTTGGCGCACCACTGTTGGCCGTGAGCGCCCCAATACCAGGCGTAGAACGGATGCACACCGTGGTATGCGTTTCCGGTGCGGTACAGGTGTCGGTACCACTCGTCCTCGGCATACTTCTTCTCCCACTTTGCCGACATCACGACCGGGTCGGTGGTGTCGGCGAGCACTTCGTCGAAGAAGTCGATGTAACTCGGGTGGTGGACCGGGTTGAACTCCCGGTACGTCGGATGGGTCATGATCACCACGCCACCCTCACGTACGAGTGGCTTGCCTCTGTACATGTTGAACATGTAGCCGAGCCCCATACACATCACCAGAATCGGATTCATGATCCCTTCGGGGTTGTATGGGCTGATGAAGGGAACACCCATCGTGAGGATGTCGGTTTGACCTTCGACCTCGACGATGTGCTGGGCGTAGACGTTCTTGAGCGTGATCTCGTGGACCGACTCGGTGAAGCCGGCCTGCACGCTCGTGGTCGCGTACGGTGCCTCGATCGAGTGGAAGATCTTGCGCTTGATCCGGTTGGGTGTGCGGTTCAACGACTTCGCAGTAGCTAGGTAGGTTGCCCGGTCTCTGGCGGTCCACTCCCATTCGCGTTTCGACAGGAAGTCGAACGGCGATGGGAACGCGTCGGTGTTGATCGTGGTCTCGATCTGGAAGATCTTGGGGCCGTGGTCGCGGAGCACCTTGCCCATCCGCCAGATGCTTTGGTGCAGCGCCGAATGGTGGCGGTCCATCAGGCTGCGGGTGTTCTGGAGTGATTCAGGGTTGTGGTGGTAGCTGAGGCAGCGGTATGAGGCGAGGCCGGTGGTGATCGACTTCCAACCACCGTCCATCGCGACTTGGTTGACGTTGGCGTAGACGATCAGGTCTGACTCGGCGGCCCGCGAGTTGATCTCAAGGATCTCGCCGTGGTCGGTCGTGCCGATCACCGTCAGGTTGTCGTAGTCCTCGGCGTCGTGTTGGTACAGCGCCCCACGAGGATGGAAGGCGTCGTAGATCCGGTCACCGAGCACGTGGCGAAGCTCGTACTCGTGCATCCGGCGATGCAGCCCGAGTGCGGCGATCATGTGGATGTCGTCGACACCCGCCTCGGCAGCAAGGTCGAGTACGGCTTCGATGATCCGCTGACGGTTGTCCGGCTTGCGCATCTTTGGCAGCGACAGGCTGGCGTCGTCGAACACGATCGTCAGCTTCATGTCGGGGTGAAGCAGCGTCGGCAGCGGCTCCATGTCGACCGGATTCATCAACGCGTTACGAATTGCTCCGTCGACGTCGTCGAGCCCAGCGTGCGGCTCTGACGGGTAGATCACCCTGCTGCGGTCGGCTGGCAACTTCTCGAGGCTGAAGCCCTCGCCGCGCCAGAACAGAATCGGTGGAGTCGACTTGTCGACGTCGAGAACAAATCCGGGACGAGGCATAACTACTTTCCTTCTCGCATGTCGCCTGCTCGCATTTCAAAGGCGATCTTGACGGCGCCGCGACGACCTGCGGCAGCCGCATGGGCAATGGCATCGACGTGCTCGTCGAGCCGATAGGTGGCCGACAGCAGCCGCTCGGCCTGATAATGGTTGGCGGTGTCGATCGCAAGATCGAATGTGCGCGCCCTGGTCCCGTCGGGCAGCGTCTCGGTGCCGTACGTGTACGCACCCTTGAGTTCTGTCTCGCGGTGCCACAGGCCTGTGAGGTCGAGCTTCACATCGGCTGGCATGCCGAGCAGAACAACTCGGCCCCGCGGGCGCGTGATCCGAAGGGCGTCATGGATCGACTCACTGGTGCCGACCGCGTCGATCGTCACGTGGGCACCCGAACTGAGGTGGTCGGCGATCAAGTGACAGCCTGCCTCGCGTCGTACCGCCCGGTCCAGTTTCGGGGCTTGTACCACGATGTCGGCGCCGATCGTTTTGGCGAACGCGATCTGATGCGGATAGCGACCGCCGACAACGATCCGGACACCGGGGATGTAGCGGCGGAGCCCGGCTATCGCCGCTAACCCCATCGTGCCTGCACCAAGCACTGCGACGATCGGGTCGGTCGTGTGGGCTATCGTCGGCCACGACAGGAGCGCGGCGTGAATTCCTGCGGCTAGCGGCTCGATCAATACGGCTCGCTCGTCTGGCATGTCGTCAGACAAGCGGTGTAACTGCGAGTCGTGAGCCCAGAACCAGGGTGCCCATCCGCCACCGGTCGAGCAGCAGAATCCGGTCTGAATCCCAGGTTCGAGATGTCCGGTGGTGAGGTGCGCGTAGTCGTCACCGTCGCCCGGTGCGGCACCGTCGAACGGTGGCTTGAAACCTCGGGCGGCGTGGCCGAGCACCGGTTCAAGCACGACTCGCGTTCCGTCCCCGAGTTCGCCGACGACCTCGTGGCCAGGAACGAACGGGAAGCTGACGAATTCATCGAAGTACGTGGAGGCATGCCCCTCGACAAGCGACAGATCGGACCCGCAAATGCCAGCAAGCCGGGTTCGCACCTGTTGCCATCCGTCCCCTGGGCACTCCGGATCGTCAATTGATCGATACTCGAGCGGCCCGATCCTGGTTGCCGTAGCAGGAGCGACAGCCGAAGCAATCCGCGCCAACCCGAACTTGGCCGCCGAACGACGCACCTGTAACGCCTTCATCGCCCCCACCCCCCGTTCATGTCGCGTTGGATCCGGAATGCATGGGTTGAGCGCGACACGAACGCGCAATTCAGTCCGGCCATCATGAGAAGACCTTTCGTCGTTCGCGTTCGCTCAGCAGGTTGCCGATCGGGAGCAGTGGTCGCGGGCCGCCAGGCGATTTCGTCCAGTTCTCCACGAGCCAGCCGCGTTTGCGGGCGATCGCTGCCAGGCGCGTCTCGGGGTTGACGGCGACCGGGAACCCGACGGCCTCGAACAGCGGAAGGTCGGATGATGAATCGGCGTAGGCGACGCACTCGTCGAGGCTCAGATTCTCGGCGTCGCAGTAGTCAGACAAAATCTGGGCACGCGCCTCACCCGTCGGTGGAACTGTCATCATTTCGCCTGAATAGGTCCCGTCAGGACGAACACTCATCTCAGCGGCAAAGATCTCGTCGAACAGCGGCTTCAACCCGGCGACGTTGAAGCTCAGGGCACCGGTGATCAGAATCGTGCGGTGACCGGCAGCCCGATGTTCCCGCACCCGACGCATACCCTCAGGGAAGCTCTTCGTGACGATCAGTTGCGTCATCATTTCACGAGCGTCTTCTCGGATCTGCTCGACCGGGGCATCCTCGTACCGTCGGTAGAAATGGCGCAGAAAGTCGGTCCGGTCGCGCTTGTCGATCTTGAGTAGGTGCGGTGCCTCGATCAACGTGCGCATCACGTAGCGCATCCGCTCCGGCTGGTTGAGTCGACGTGTCGCCAAGAACGAGTAGCTCTCGACAACGTTCGAGGCGATCAGGGTGTTCTCGAGGTCGAACGCAACGACGTGGCGCTTGGGGTCAAGCACTTGCTTGCGCATTCGCGTCATCCGGTCAGTTCCTCGTGACCTGCCAGGGGTCGACTTGACTCTGGCGTGCTGCACGATCGACGGGAGGTGAATCTCGTTGACGTACTTCGACCAGTTGATCTGGCGTGGATCGAAGGCGAATGCTGCTTGGTCAGTTGGGTCGAGTGAATCCCAGAGCGAGATCAGATTGTCGACCTGATAGATCGCCTCGCACTCGGTGTACAGACCGTACAGTTCGACGTATTCCAGGGCCCGTTCGACGTCGAGTCGCTTGGCTTCGAGCGTGGCTGTGAACTCGGCTTGCTTGCCGCGAAGCGGGAGCATGGCGAGCGATTTCTCTGCCTTGGTGAGCACGCTCTTGGCGCGGCCGAGTTGGCCTTCCACGCGGCCACGACCTGGGAACCGCCACTCGGGCACAAGGATCGGCTGGCCCTCGTTGTCATACAGCGGGTGATCGGTGAACCATGAACGGATGTTGTCGACGAGAAAGCGATACTTGAGCGGGTTGATGCCACCAGAGGCGACCTGCGTGATTGCCGGAGCTCTTTCGGGGCCTGCACCGGCGACGGCGATGATTGCCGCCACGACGATGTCGACCGGGATCACATCGACCGTGCCTTCTGGCACTCCGGGAAACTCGCGGAGCAGGCCGCGTGCGTAGGAGATGATCACCGGTTCCGCCATCCGGAAACCGCGAATCCAACCGGGGAACGGCTCGGCCCATGCCGACTCGATGATCGACGGCCGCACGATCGAGACCGGCACGTTGCCTTTGATATCGGTCAGCGCCTGTTCGCCAAGTGCCTTGGTGTAGGCGTAGGCGTCCGGCCAACCGACGCTGGCGGCACGCGAGCGGCCGGCTTCGACGAGCTGATCCTTGACCCATCGCTCACGGATCTGTTCCGTCTTCGAGGCGAGCGCGGGCGCCCCGGCGGCGCCAAGCTCAGCGCGGGCCTCCTTCCGGAAACGTTGCAGATTCCCCGTCGAGCGGCTGGCGGCTTCGGCGTCGCCTTTGAGACGTCGGGCGGCGGTGACCTCGGTCTTCCAGCTGAGACCGATGTCGAACGGGCCATCATTCACGAGCTGCTCGGGTGCGTTGCCGCGCCGGTTACCGGCGACGTAACACGTCGACACAGCCACAAGATGAGGGGTGATTTCGAGGGCGTGACACAGCTCAGCGATTCGAGAAGGGCCGAGCAGGTTGATCTCGACGGCTCGATCGAGCGGTGAATCGAACGACACCGTTGCAGCGGAATGAATGATCACGTCGCACGTGCTGAAGGTCTGTTGATCGGCGTCGCTGAGCCCGAGGCGGTCGGAGCTGACGTCGCCTCGAACGGTCGTGATCCGGCGTGCTGTCATCTCGGCAAAGGTTTCGGTACTGCCGGGTTCGGCGCACTGTTCACGGAGGCGGTCGAAGGCGTCGTTCTTGAGTAGTTCCTTTTGGACGCGGGTGGCAGCCGGTGTTCGCTGACCTTCCCGCACGAGCAGCACGAGTTGGCACTCAGGCACGCTTCGCAGCAATCGTTCGACGAGTGCGGTGCCGACAAACCCGGTCGAGCCGGTTACGAAGATTCGCTTGCCAGCGAGCGTTTCAGCGATCACAATGCACATGTCTACCATTTGGTAGAGAGCTTTGCGAACAAGCGTCCAACTCGAATGCAATCCGTCGCCCCGACCCGCCAGCGCATCCTTGATGCGGCGCTCGATCTGTTCGGAAGTCGCGGGGTCGATGCCGTCTCACTCGACGAGATCGCCCGCGATGTCGGGGTCCGTAAGCAGACCGTGCTGTATTGGTTTGCGTCGAAGGACGAGCTGGTTGATGCGGTGCTCGAAACAGTCGCTGCCGAACTCGTGGTCGTGATCGATGCGGCAGTCCGATCGGTGCCGGACGATCCGCTCGACCGCATCGACGCGGTGGTGCGCGCGGTGTTCCGTCCCGCAGTTCGACGCCCGGCGATGTTGGGGCTCGTGCGTGAAGTCAGCCGCCTGCCACCTGCTCAGGCCGACCGACTTCGACACCATGTGCAACCACTCGTCGATCGGTGTGTCGACTATCTGGCGCTCGAAATGGACAAGGGTCGCCTGCGTCGCGGTGACCCGCGCTTGGTGGCTGCGCTTGCCTACGCGACCGTGACCGGAATCGCAACGGAGCCGGAAGTATTACGAGCAGTCGGTTGGGAACCTACGGCCGTAGGCCTCCGGCACCTGCGTGACGAACTGCGATCGTTCCTGGTCGCAGCGCTCACGCCGGCGGTGCCGTGATGGACGTGACGCACGTGGCGCGAAGTCAGTGTTTGGTGTTTCGGCGCCGACGGGCTTGACGGTCGAGGGCCAACTCGACGAGCCGGTCGATGATCTCGGCGTAGGTCATTCCGCTGGCGATCAGCATTTTCGGGAACATCGAGATTGGCGTGAAACCCGGCATCGTGTTGACCTCGTTGCACATGAACCCGCGACCGGGCTCCTCCAGGAAGAAGTCGCAGCGCGCCAGACCCTCGCAACGCAGCGCCTGATATACCTCAAGCGCCATAGCCCGCACTTCAGCCGACTGCTCATCGGATAAATGCGCTGGGATCACGCCGACGCTCGTGTCGTTCACGTATTTGTCGTCGTATGAGTAGAAGTCGTCGCCCGGGATTATTTCGCCTGCGACAGAAACGAACGGGTCGGTGTTGCCGATCACGGCGACCTCGATCTCGCGCCCGACGATCGCTTCCTCAACCACGACCCACTCGTCGTAGGTCAGCGCGTACTCGATCGCATCATGGAGTTGTTCGACCGTGCGAGCCTTGCTGACGCCGACCGACGAGCCCATGTTTGCCGGCTTGACAAAGCATGGCAATCCAAGCTCCTCGGCTAGCTCGGTGGGCAGTGATGGTGTTCGCTGGTAGTCGGCGAATGCTCGATAACGAGCCTGCGGAATATTCGCGGCGATCAGGACTTGCTTCGCCATTGCCTTGTCCATCGCAACCGCAGAACCGAGCACTCCCGATCCAACGTAGGCAACTCCGGCGAGTTCCAACATGCCCTGGACTGTGCCGTCCTCGCCCATCGGGCCGTGCAGCAATGGCAGAACGACGGTTCGTTCTGGACTGTTGGCAGCATCACCGAGCGCCAATGACGGTAAGAGTCGATCACCGGAGGGGTCGAGTCGCGACGGCAACGCCTGCGGCCCGATTGCCAGCGCTCTGGCTGCTTCGATGGCTAGTGCCCATTCGCCGTCGGTCGAGATGCCGATCGGCGTGATTCGATACTTGTCGGGGTCGGCTGCCGCCAGCACGTGGGCCGCCGTCGTGCAACTCACGTCGTGTTCGGCGGATTGCCCGCCGAAGAGGACAACCAGGTGGATTCGCTCGCTGCTCACCTTCACGACGGTACCGTTCGGGACTGTGAGGATTCTGGCATCCCAGGCTGCTGAGGCGACCGGTGGGCAACTCGTTGGCCCTGACGTCGCCTTCGTGGGTGCATCGTTCGATTCTCGATCAATTGCGTCTGGTGAGTTGTTCGTTCCGATCGTCGCCGACCGAAATGGGCATGACTACATCGAAGCGGCGCTACGGGACGGCGCAGTCGCGTACTTGACCAGCGAGCCCCCTGACCGGTCGCGTGGTGGTTCGGCAGTCGTCGTTCACGACACCGGCGCGGCACTGATGGCCTTGGCGACCTGGTGCAGGCAAACGATGAATGTGCCCGTGATCGGGGTGACCGGCAGCGTCGGCAAGACGAGCACGAAGGATCTGATCGCCGCAGCGCTCGGAGCAACCAGGCGGGTCACAGCCAACCTTCGCAGCTTCAACAACGAGCAGGGATTGCCGGTGACGATCCTTGGCGCGCCGGCCGATACGGAGGCGCTCGTCGTGGAAATGGGTATGCGTGGGCTTGGCGAGATCGCCAGGCTGTGCTCGGTCGCGGCACCGACGATCGGCATCGTGACAGCCGTCGCGGGCGCACACACGGAACGCGTCGGTGGGCTCGACGGTGTTGCGCTGGCGAAGCGCGAATTGATCGAGGCACTTCCCCGCAGCGGCGTTGCCGTGTTGAACGCCGATGATCATCGAGTCGTGGCGATGGCGTCGCACACCGATGCGACCGTGATCAAGTACGGCCTCACTGGCGATGTCCGGGTCAGTCAACTTGCACTTGACGAACTCGCCCGACCGACGTTCAGGATCGAATCGCCATGGGGGAGTGGGACCGTTCACCTCGCGGTGAGCGGCGAACACATGGCGTTCAATGCCGCCGCAGCACTGGCGGCGGTCGGCGTCGTCGAAGGCACGATTGGTGCAGCGATCGACGCGCTCGCCGCCGCCCAGATCTCTGGAATGAGGATGGAGGTCAACCGCGCCGCCGGCGGCGCGGTTGTCGTCAACGATGCGTACAACGCCAACCCTGATTCGATGCGAGCGGCCTTGCGGGCGCTGAGTCAGATGCGTGCCGATCGTCGCTTTGCGGTGCTTGGCACGATGGCCGAGTTGGATGACCCAGTCGCCGGTCATCGTGAAGTAGCTGAGTTGGCGGCGGAGTTCGGGATCACATTGATCGCCGTGGGCACCGATCGCTACGGGGTGGCCGCTGTCGATGATCCGATCGGAGCGCTCGGCGAGATCGGCGTTGGCGATGCGGTCCTGATCAAAGCCAGCCGAGTCGCCGGCCTCGAACGTTTCGCCGCCCGCCTGCTTGGGTAAGGGTCAGATCGGCGCCTCGGTGGCGATCGAGCTTTCGGGGTTGTGACTTTCGGGGCCGTACTCGTTGACCTTGGGATGAGCAAGCAATGCATCACCCTCGAGACGCGTCAGGTCGGCCCATCGGGCGAGCACCAAGGCAAACCCTGCACCCACCAGCAGCACCGGTCGCGAACCGACGCGGTCCATGATCGGACCGGCGATCAGGTTGCCGATTGGGATCGAGCCGCCCCACGCCATGAACCACAACGGCAGCACAGCGCCACGCTCATGGTCGTCGAGATTCTGCTGCAGCACGGTGATCAAACTGGTTGCAGTCATGAAGTAGAAAAAGCCGAGCGCGACCGCAATCGGGAAAGCCGGCGACGACGACCGCACGAGAGCGAAGGCGGCGAGGCTGACGCCGAACATGACGAAACCCGGGGTGACAAGTTGGCGCTTGTCGAACGATGAGAACACCGTGCCGACAGCCAGCGAACCGGCCAGGGCGCCAAGCCCCCACACGACATAGAGCCATCTGAACTCTGCCCCGTTGGGATCAAGTCCGAAGCTGATGCGGGCGACCGAGGGGAACAATCCAACGAATGGCAGACAGACCAGCGAGAACAAACTCATCGAAGTCAGCGTGCGCCCAAGCACCTTGCGACGTCGCGTGATGTTGATGCCGCTCAGCAGCCGCCGCCAGCCCTGCTCAGGATGATTGCCGGGCAGGTCGGGCAACGGAACTCGGAACAGTGGGATGATCAGGCACAGAAATGTTGCCGCGTTGACCAACAAGAGTTGCGCCACGCTGAAACCAATCATTGCCAACAGCGCCGCCAGAGCCGGGCCGAGGATGCGCGTCCCATTGATCATTGCGGCATTGAGGCTGACAGCCCCCGGACGATCCGGGCGGTCGACCAACAGGTTGAGACTGGCACTGAACGCAGGTGCATTGAGAGCGTTGGCGACACCGATCACGAACTGCATCACGAACAGCGTCCACAACGGGGCATCGGCCCAGACCAGCGCGGCAAGACCGAGCGCGGCCACCAGCATCAATGTCTGCATCAGGATCACGACATGAGTGCGGTTGACCCGATCGGCCAGCACGCCGGCAGGAATCGACAGCAGAAGAAGCGGCCCGAGTTGAGTGAAGACGAGCAGACCGACCAGCGACGCCGAGCCGGTTCGATGGTCGATATAGGCCGGGAGCGTGAGGTTCTGCATCCAGGTGCCGATGCTTGACAACGCCATCCCGATGAACAGAATCCGGAAACTCCGATATGACCAGGCAGCGCGCGCTGTGCCCGGTTGGTATGAATGCCGACGATCGACGCCGGTGGTAACTGAGCTCGCCATAACTTGACCCGCCGGTCAAGGCTAATCCGAAAGGTCCGCGCCAATCGGGTACCAAACGCGCCAAAATGGCGGTCCCATGTCACACTCCGACTTGACCTCGAACTCAACGGTGGAGATCGACGCAACCTGTCGATCGGTGCTGGGCACGTACCCGGAATGTCCGCTTTGTGGCAGTGACCTGCTTCCTGAGCACGCCCACTTCAAGTGCTCAGGGTGCGGTTGGCGAGACAGTTGCTGCGACTGAAGTGGTGCGGGTGACGATGTGAGCGATGATGACTTGCTAGTGACTCGTTCCGTCCGTATTCCGCGACGCGAACTGCAAGTCTCGTTCAGCGCATCGGGTGGTCCGGGTGGCCAGCACGCCAACAAGACGGCGACACGTGTGGAGCTGCGTTTCGACATCGAGAAATCGGTGGCGTTCGGTCCGGGGCAACGCCAGCGGCTGATCGACCGTCTCGGCCCAGAGATTCGTGTCGTTGCCGACGACGAACGCAGCCAACTCCGAAATCGGTCGCTGGCGGAGCAACGCTTGGTTGCCCGTCTCCAGGTCGCGCTCCACATCGAGCGACCGCGCCGCCCGACTCGCCCGACCAAAGCGTCTCAGGCCCGCCGGGTGGCGTCGAAGCAACGCCGCGGCGATGTCAAGCGCCAACGCAAGCGCCCCGGTTCCGACGACTAAATGTTACCGGTGGTGTCAGCACCATCGGGAACAAGTTCAGCCGGGAGTGAACCGGACGGGCAGGCGTTCAGGGCCGAAGATGCCGACGAGGGTCGGCTTCCAAACCACTTCACCAGCGAGTTCGAGGTTGGCAAGCCGTTGCGACAGAATCACGAGTGCCTCTTGTTGCTCGGCGCGTGCCAGTGCGGCGCCGAGGCAGTAGTGGATTCCCGATCCGAACGTCAGTTGCGGTTTGTCTGGCGGCCGGCGGCTGATGTCGAACACGCCGGGGGACTCGAACACCGCCGGGTCGCGATTGGCCTGGGCCAGCGAGGGGGCGATGAACGTCCCTTTGGGAAACAACACGTCCCGGTACTCGATGTCTTCGCTGGCGAAGCGGCCGGTGCCGCGCACCGTTCCGAAGAACCGCATGGTTTCCTCGACCGCACGTGGGGCGAGTTCCGGTCGGTCAGCCAGCATTGCCCACTGTTGAGGGTGTTTGGCGAACAGCGAGACCGAGCAGCCGAGCTGGTTGCGAGTGGTATCTGTGCCCGCCATCAGTATCGCCTCGCACATCACCAGGAGTTCCCCCTGTGAGAGCCGGTCGCCTTCGGCCTCGGCCGCAATCAACGCGGACAGCAGGTCGTCGGTGGGCGTTGAACGACGACGCTCGATCAGGTCGATGAGGTACTCATCGAGTTCGTCCTGCGCCTTGATGATCACCGGCATGTCATTCTGAAGGTTGCCGTTGAAGATCCTGAAGATGTTGGTCGCCCAACCGCTGAACAGTTTCCAATCTTTCTGCGGTGCGCCGAACAGCTCGCAGATGATCGGGATCGGGTACGGCTCACAAAAGTCGACGGCGATGTCGGCTTCGCCGCGATCAACGAACGAGTCGATCAGTTTGTTGATGACTTCGCGCATGTATGGGCGAAGCTGGTCAGCATGGCGTGGTGAGAATGCTGGTCCCACGAGCCGCCGCAACCGTGTGTGCTCATCGCCCTCCGCGGACAGAATTGACGTGCGTCGGCGGGCGAGCCATTCGGGGTTGTCGATCCCCGAGAGTTCGAGCAGCTTGCCCGAAGCACTGTGCCAGCGCTTGTCGCGCAGCATCGCCACCACGTCGTCGTAGTGCAGAATCGAGTAGCCGAACATGTTGCGAGCAATCCAGGATTGTTTCGCGGCGGCGGCGGCGACAGCTCGTTGCTGTTCCATTGTCACGCCGGGATCATCGAAGCCGACGTCGGGAATCTCGAGTTCGGCGGCGGCGACGGTCATGGAGTCACACTACGAAACTGCTAACGGGCGAACGCCAGCAGCGGGTCAACCATCTCGGCCCCCAGGAAATCGGCGACTGGGCGATTGGTGATGTGGCCGGCAACCGTGTTGACGCCGAGCGCCAGTGACGGATCGGTGAGCGCAGCCCCGGCGGCTCCTTCGAGGGCGACATCGAGGATGTAGGGGAGTGTGGCATTGGTGAGCGCATACGTCGATGTGTGCGGCACTGCACCGGGCATGTTGCCGACCGCGTAATGGACGACACCATGCAACTCGTACGTCGGTTCGTCGTGGGTAGTTTCGTGGATCGTTTCGATGCATCCTCCCTGGTCAACCGCAACGTCAACGATCACCGAGCGCGGCTTCATCGCCCGCACCATGTCGTCGCTGACGACCACCGGAGCGCGCCCGCCGGCTACCAACACGGCACCGATCACGAGGTCGGCCTCCATTACCGAACGCTCGATCGCGCCTCGATTCGAGGCGAGCGTCATGATTCGGCCGCGATGGATCTGATCGACCCAACGCAACCTGTCGAGATTCTTGTCGATCAGCACCACCTCGGCCTCCATCCCGGCTGCAATCCACGCTGCGTTCCATCCGACGTTGCCCGCTCCGAGCACCACGACGCGCGCCGGTCGAACACCGGGAGCGCCTCCCATCAGGACGCCGCGTCCGCCGTTGTGGCGTTCGAGGTAGTGGGCACCGATTTGTGGGGCGAGTCGACCGGCAACCTCGCTCATCGGGGCGAGCAGTGGGAGCGCACCGTCGGCGGTTTGAACGGTCTCGTACGCCAACGACGTCGTGCCCGCATCCATGAGTGCCTTCGCTACGCCGGGGTAGGCGGCGAGATGGAGGTAGGTGAACAAGGTCAGATCAGGACGCAGGAATTTGAACTCCGATTCCTTCGGTTCCTTGACCTTGATCACCATCTGGTGTGCCCAGGCATCGGCTGCGGTCGGCACGATATCGGCCCCCGCCGCCCGGTAGTCGTCATCGGTGATCGAGGCTCCGACCCCCGCACCGGTTTCGACGTACACGTTGACGCCGTGACGTTCGAGTTCGCGGACACCGTCGGGTGTCATAGCCACCCTATGCTCCGCAGTCTTGACTTCTTTCGGAACCCCAACGGTGGTAATGACTGGTGAACTCATCGCACAATCATCGACGCGGAGCGCCAAGTCCGCAAGCGGTCTCCAAATCTGCTACACCATCTGACCATGAAGGCCTTCAAGAACTTCGTCAATGGAAGCTGGGTCGATGCGGCAGATGGTCGTACGTCTCCCGTGATCAACCCGTCAACGGGTGAGGAGTATGCGCGGGCTGCTCTATCGGGGCAGGCTGATGTTGACTCCGCCATGGACGCTGCCAGCGCGGCGTTCGAAGGATGGCGCGATTCGACGCCGTCTGAGCGCTCACTCGCACTGATCCGTATCGCCGACGCTGTCGAGGCGCGAGGCGATGAACTGATGGCGCTCGAATCCGAGAACTGCG
>JANMTV010000233.1:0-1750 GCA_031390905.1 Ilumatobacteraceae bacterium
CCTGGTTCACGAAGGCGGCTGGCAACTGACCATGACCGCAGGCCGGATAGCCACCTGGCGGCGACCAGACGGCACGATCTGGCACACCAAACCAACCATCGACCGGCGAACAAGCCGGAGTAATCAAGCGAGCCGACCAACCCAGTCGACCGAACCAGCGGAACCGACGGAATCACTCCAAACCACACTCTGCTAACCGGCCATTTCAACGCCCGCTGTCACCCCGAACCCCCTGGGCGCTTCGGCGCGCCCGAGACCGGCTCCAGCGATGTTTGGCGGACCATCGGGGCGACAACGTTCAATCCATCCTGGGGGCTACGTTTCGTCACGTGATTGTCTGGATCAATGGCACGTTCGGTGTGGGGAAGACCACCACGGCACGCGAGATCGCAAAACGTTCGGACAGATGGCGGTTGTTCGACCCCGAGCACGTGGGGTATCTGCTCACAGCACATCTTTCCGATTTTGAGTTCGACGACTTTCAAGACCTCCCGCCCTGGCGCCGGCTGGTGCCGATCGTCGCCAAGGAGCTCATCGACGAGACCGGTGATGATTTGCTGGCGGTCCAGACCGTCCTCGTGGAGGAGTATTGGAGGCAACTACGAGCGGGCCTGGAGGAGCGACGGATCAAGGTGCTTCACGTCGTGCTCGATGCCGACGAAGCAACGCTCCGTGCACGAATCCTCGACGACGAGGTTGAGCGCGAAGCCGAACAATGGCGTCTCGATCACGTCGGCACGTTCGCCGCTGCCAGACCGTGGCTGCTCGAGAGTGCCGACCTGGTTGTCGACACGACCCAACTCAGCGCCACCGAAGCCGCCCTCGATATCTGCGCCGCTGCTGCTATCGGTGGCGGCTCGGGCTGGCGCACCGGTGTGGCTCAGAAGGCTTCGTGTGGTGGTTCGAGTTGACGGCGTTCGTTGTCGGCGATCATGGCGAGGTCGAGTTCGCTCGGGTCGCACGACTCGATCGCATCACCTACTTGGATCGTGCCGCCGACGATCACTCTGGCGTTGAGGCCGGATCGGTGGATCAGCGCTCGGAACACAGGCCGCTCGACGAGGTTCTCGAGATGCTTGACGGCACGTTGAGCCGGCCGCCGTACAGCACACACGAACCGACCGTGAAGTAGCGGCCGACGATGTACGCGAGCGCCACTCCGCGAGTGGTCAGGTTACGGCGATGTTCGTGTGGGCCGAGGACAATCCCGTGATCGCGGGCGAGCGCGTCAAGCGTCTCGTGTTCGATCAAGGTGATTTGTCGATCGATGTGGCGACGGTCGGAGAATGTGCCCAACCGCGTCGCATATCGGTCGGATGGAATCCCGACTCCGGCGACAGTTCCGCCTCTGGCAGTGCTCGCATCGCACGAGACCCAGCATCAGCCACATGAATATGATCAAGCACGCCTCGCCACATGGGAACAACCGAGGCATCCATCGTCGGCAGTCTACGGAAACCGCCACGACCGGCCCGGTGGACGATGCCCGCTCAGTCGACTGTGTCGAGGAACTCCATGAACTGGTCGTAGACCTGATCTTCGACGCCAACCTTGTGACCGGCTTGCGGGTACACACCGCTGGCGACATCAGCGCTGTACTCGGTGAAGTCGGCGACCCGCTCTTGCTGGAGCCTGGCGTACTCGGATCGAAAGTCGCGGTATACCTTGGAGTGCCGTGGCGTGTGCCACTCGGAGTAGCCGAGCACGTCGCTCGAGAACAGATACTGCGCATCGCAGCCTGAGCCGGCAC
>JANMTV010000236.1:0-36472 GCA_031390905.1 Ilumatobacteraceae bacterium
ACGGCGACGGCGGGCTCGAGCTCGCCACGGGATCCTCCTGCACCGTGGCGTGACGACGTGACAAGCGTGAGCGACGTGACCGTACCCTTCGGCCCGCCTGGCGGTGAGCCGTTTCCGACGCCGACACGATCGACACCCCTGGCGGACTTCGTGCCGTTCCTGCCTCCCGTCGCGCGCGTGGACCCGGTGCCTGAGAAACCCGTCGTCTTCGACGCCAAGATGATGGTCGATGCGACCAAACGCAAGGTCGACCACCCCGTCTACGGAACGATGCCGGCCGGCACCGAAGAAGGCCGCGCCGCGATGCAACTCGCCCGAACGGCGATGAAGCGCAAGCGGACCCGCAACAAGTTGATCTCCCGCGCCGTCGCCGTTGTCGTCCTCGGAGGTATCGCCGCCGCCGGCTGGTTCGGCTACCAGGCCTATCGAGACGACCAAGACCGGCAAAAGGCCGGACGAGCCGCCATCGCCGAGGATGAAGCCACAGGCGCCGCCACCCCGCTCGGCAAGCAAGCCCGAGTCATCGCCGTGATGGAGGATCTCAACTCAGGCGGTGCCACTCCGAGTGCCGGCGGGCTACTCGGAGCGGTCGACGACGCACAAGCCGTCGTGGGCGAAACGAACAGCCCAGGAGCGCAAGTGCAGACGATCAAGGTCACCGACGTTTTACCGCTCGCCGCCAGCACCGCTACAACCCCCACAGGCACAGCTGACGGTCTCGATTTGTTTCAGATCGACGCCGAACAATTTCAGTTGCTGGCACCTGAGGAGTTCGCGTTGTGGACCGCTCGATGGAGGTCCGCCCCACAAACCACCCCCACAGATCCAGCTCTCGCCGCGCTTCCAGCGGCAGAAACCGGCCAGATCACGATCGGCATGCTGGTCGATGACGGCCTAGTAACCCGTTTACTGATCGCCTCAAGTGACCCAGAAATCCACCTCATCATCATCGATTCGTGACGCCGTGTCCCGGATTTCCGGCTCCCAGTCGGAAAATCGCGACACAGCCGGACATACGAACGAGAATTGTTGTCGCCGTACTGGGAATCAACTGGTACTCTGTTCCCATGGAAGCGACCATCGATCGGGTTGGACGAATCGTGTTACCCAAGCCGATGCGTGACCTGCTCGGTCTGGTACCGGGAAGCACTGTTGACGTCTCGATCTACGGCGACGGGCTGCACCTCACCCCAGGCGGGCGAACAGCGCGACTTGAGCGCCGCAATGGGCAACTCGTCGCCGTGTCCGACACGATCGTCACCGATGATGACATCTTTGGCCTGATCGATTCTGGCCGACGGTAGAGCTCATGACGACATGGTTCGTCGACACAAGCGTCGCAATTCCGCTCGTACTTGCATCCCATGCAGCGCACACGCTGTGTAACGAGGTTGTCGGCCAGCGAACGATGCAACTCGCCGCCCACGCCCTACTCGAGACCTATTCAGTTCTGACCAGGCTGCCGGGCGATGCACGTATTGCCCCAAACGATGCTGCCATCCTCCTCGACGAACGATTTGGCAAGGTGGCTGTGCTGTCGGCGAAGTCGTGTCGAGCCCTCGTCCCGACGCTCGCTCGCCAACAGATCGCCGGCGGTGCCGTGTATGACGCACTGATCGCGACGACCGTGCTGGACGCCCGAGGAACGCTGCTCACACGAGACCGGCGGGCGATCACGACGTATGCGTTGATGGGCGTTCCGGTCGAAGTGCTTGATTGAGCGTGTTGGGGGTCGTACCGGTCAGTTGGCGATTGACCCGGCTCGTTCGTTCACAAGGCTCATGATCGGGTCGATCAGGTCCGGCGGAAACGGTACGCCGAAACCGCCAAGCTCGACGTTCGACAACACCCGTCCGACCCGCAGAAAAATCAGGTCGACATGCTGATTGATTGTCTCGGCTTGATATGTCAGCGGTGCCACCACACGAAGCCAGACGGCTTCATCGGCGGCGGCAATTCCGGTGAGATCGACGAATTCGGCGACGACCTCACCGAGAACCAGGTCTGCCGGTTGATCGTCGGTCGAATCCTCATCAGGGAACTCGATCGCAAACAACGTCGCCAGCGCTTGCTCGTAGCAGTCCGGTAAGGCGGCGTTGCCGACCGCGGCAATCGCCGCCAGCGCGGTTGCCTCGTCAGGCGCAAACCCGATCGTCTGTTCCGCCGTCGATATCTCGTCAGGTGACCCGAACTCACCCGACTTGGCCTTCGTGTCACCCAACACTTGATCGCCAAGCAAGGCCAGATCGAGCCCTGCGCACTCCGCGATCATCGCCAGCGTTTCCTCGTTGTCAGCATCGTCGGCCGGATCGTACGGCGTCTCGGTCCACCGGTCGGGCAAATCGTCGACGGTCAATAACGCTGATGCAGCGACGTCAGCCTCAGTAGGCGCTGGTGGCTCCGTCGTCGCAGGAACTGTCGTTGGCGGGTCCGTCGCCGGCACCGTGGTCGCCGGCTCGGTCGTCGCCGGCACCGTGGTCGGTGGGCTGGTTGCCGGTTCGGTAACCACCGGATCTGCAGTGGAGGAGGACTCAGCTCCAGCCGTGTCGGCTGAATCGCCCCCACCGCCGCAGGCTGTCAGTGCGATCGTCGCAACGATCATGGGAGCAAACCGCCGTCTCATCATCCGACCGAGCCTACAGACCCCGTTCATGTCGACATGGACACCTGGATGTCACGTTGAGCGCGACATGAACGGGGCGAATCTCTGGATTTCGTCAAGGGCGTGCTCGGTGGGTGAGCAGTACCGCGCCCCGCGTCGAACCGGCGATGGAGTCTTCCCGGCCTCTTGACGCGCAAATGAGTCAAGTTAGTGCAAAATCAATGTCAAGTATTAGTTCGTCTGAAGGGGTCACGGGACATGCGGCACGAATCCAACCATCACGACAAGCGCGACAGCGGGTACACCTTGATCGAGGTGATCATCGTCGTCCTCTTCACCGCAATCGCTGCGACCGTCATCGTCTTGATCGTCACAGCTCTCACCACCGAAGCGTCATCCACCGGATGCCAACCTGACCGCCGCGCACTCCAAACCGCCGTCGAGGTCTACTTCGCACAACAAGCGGTCGACGAGATTCCGGCAACCGGTACCGACGCCGACCGGTTCGAACGCACACTCGCCGAAGGCGGCCTGCTCCGTTCGCCAAGCAGGTACCACGACCTCACCGCCGCCGGTGCCTTCACCGTTCAGGAGGGTTCGCCATGCTGAATCTGTTCAAACGCAAGTGTGCCGCAGGCATCCAGCCGACCCGGGCCGACCTCCAGATCCGGTCGCTGCTCGATTACCCAGACCTCCGCCGAGTGATGGGGCTCGACATCGAAACTCCGGCGACTCCGGTGACTCCGGTAGTGCTGGAACCGCGATACGACGTTCGTCGACTACTCGAAGCAGCCGCTGTCTGATCAGGCGTTGGCGGCGAGGCTGAGCACTTCGTCGATCGGGAACATCCCGCGCCAAGCGCCGAGCACCTCACCGCTTGGTGACAGCAACGCCGCCGCCGGTTGACTGCTGACCCCGAACGCCGCCCACGACTCGAACGTCTCATCCCAATACATCGGGAACGAATACGTCTCACGAGACGTCACGAAGTCGATCGCGTACTCACCGTCGTCCTGAGTCCCGAGACCGATTACCCGGACTTCGTCGGCGTGGTCTCGAGCGAACTGCTCGACCTCGGGGGCTTCCCGACGGCAAGTCGTTCAATGCGGTGCCCAGAACCAGACCAGCAGCGGTGTATCCGCCGGGATCTCGTTCTTCAGATTCACCCACCCGCCGGCACAATTGATCCGTCGAACGGCGAGATCAGGAAGCGCATTGCCGACCGACTCGGCACGAACCTCGATCGACGGCAATGGACCCTCCGCAAAATCCGGAGTAGTCGGCGAATTGTCAGCCGAGCATCCCTCATCAGGAACCGTGGGTGGGTCATGTGCAAGCTCGGTTGCGATTGGTGCCTGTTCGTGTGGTGCGGTAGCAGTTGTCGAGCCAGTCGGCGCGCCCTGGACCGGCTCAGAACCAGGCGTCGTGGCCGGCGTAACCGCAGTAACCGCCGTGACGGTGGTGTCCGGCGACTCCGGAGCACCGGCAGCGGGAGTGGCAGTCGACCCACACGCGCCCACCAGAAGCAAACCTGCCAGCAGCGCGGCAACCGGGCGACTCTGACGCAACATAGACAGCGAGTGTGGCACCCCAGCCCGCCGCCCACCCTCAGTTTCGCGATTGTTCTCACGTACGTGCACGGCCTGCTGTTGACTGCACTGTCGTTCGGGTCGGCGCTGGAGACGTGATGTGCTACAATGAAGTACATGACCGAAGTCGGTATTCGAGCTCTCAAACAGAACGCCTCCGCAGTGGTCGCACAAGCCGAGGCAGGCGCAGTGATCACGATTACGGATCGTGGTCGTCCGGTCGCCCAGATGTCTCCGATTCCGACAAGCCGGTTAGACGGATTGATCGAGAGCGGGCTCGCTCGTTCCGCCCGACGGTCGATTGGCGACCTTCCAAGTCGCCGGTCGGGGCCGAGCCTGTCAGAGGCGCTGATTGCGATGCGTGACGAGGAGCGCTTCTGACCGTGGCGTTCTACTTCGACACGTCGGCGGCGGCCAAGCTTGTACTCGACGAAATCGAATCTGACGGGCTCGAAGCGTGGATGATTGCAAGCGACAGCAGGTATGTCACGAGCGACCTGACGCGGACCGAGCTGATGCGTGCCACGCGGCGATTCGCGCCTGACCGAATGATCGAGGCCCGTCAGGTGCTTGAAGTATTCGACTTGCTTACAGTGTCAACGGCGGTTTGCGAGCGCGCCGGACTCATCGATCCGGTGCTGATGCGAAGTCTCGACGCGATCCATTTGGCCAGTGCGCTCGAACTCGGCGACGATCTCGACGGCATCGTCACCTACGACGAACGGCTCGCCGAGGCGGCAACCGCTCACGGAATTCTGGCAATCGCTCCCCAGCCAACCTGAAGCCAACCTGAGCTGACGCCGACTACTGGTCGTTGATCGATTCGGATGTGGACACAGGCTGAACGACGGTTGCGGCGGTGATCAGGGACTGCCAGACCGCATCGTCTTCGTAGCCAAGGGCCCACAACGCGACCCCACCCCAGCCGGCCTCACGAGCAATCGTGACCCGGGAAGCGGCCCCTTCGGCGTCGACCCAGTGGACCCGGCGCGACTGCACACACGATGCAACACCGTCGGTCACGGCGAGATCGTAGGTGAAGAACCACTCGCCGGCCACCGCATCGAACTGCGGAACACCAGCCCGCTTGGTCGCCAGCTCCATCACCGAACGGGCGGTCACATTGGTGCGGCCCTCGGCGGTTGCCGGGCACTCGCCGGACGTCGACACCACCCAATTCACCCCGTACGACGGAACACCCAACACTAACTTGTGATGAAACTCCTCGGGGACGACCAACGAGACCCCGTCGACCGCATCTTGAACCCAGGTGAGCGGTGCGATCGGGCCAGGCTCGGCGACGGAAAAGTCGTAGGCCATGATTCGGATTGCATCGACATACTCGGCGATCGCCCCATGTTCGTATACCCAATACCCGCGTCCCCCGGTCACATCAGGATCGAACACCGTCGGAACCGAGACGGTCAGGGTGCGGTCATCGTCGTGGAGCGCGTCGGCCAGTTCGGCAACGAAGGCGACCCAGTTCGGAGCCGTGGTCGGCCACGTACTGTCGTCATCGGCGAACGCGAATTGCTCGTAGTCGAGGTCGATCCCGTCAACGTCGAGATCATCCGCAAACGCGACAATCGTCTCGACATGCGTGGTGCGAGTTGTCGGGTTTGCGAGCACCGCCGCCATCCCGCCGGCAGGCATCTGATCCCGGATCGACGGGACGATATCGACCCGCTCGTCGGCTGCCTGCTCGAGAAACTGATCCGTCTGCGCGGCGACGACGTTCTCGTCGACAACGATCTCTGTGGCACTTCGTGCACCGAACCAGAACGGCGACGCCTCACGCACCGCATCAAGACGAACGTCGACCTCGGCCAAGCTGTCATCGAGCGCCCAAAATGGCACCCACACATCGACGGCAACCGCACCTGGTGGCAGCTCGGGTCGATCATCGCCAGACCGGTCGACAACGAAGGCCGTACCGACCACCGCCGCGGCGAGTGCAATCAGACCGCCCAAGACGACCGGACGACGATGTCGAACAGCGCCGGCAGATCTCGTCTCGAACAGCTGCTCGAAGGTCGCCAGGTCGACGTCTCGTAACGACTCGACGAGTGTCAGCCGTGGTGCCGGTTTGAGAGCCTTCATGTTCGGCACTCCGACGACCTGGCAGCCGGCGGCAAGAGCCGACCGGACCCCTGTCGGGGAGTCCTCGATCGCCACGCAATCGTGCGGACTCGCTCCGACCGCGGCGGCACCCATCTCGAACGGATCGGGCTTCGGTTTGCCGCGCCCGAACGGCACCTCATCTCCCACGATCACCGCCTGAAACGTGCCCTCAGGGAGTGCCTCGATGATCGGATCGACCAGCTGCCGCCACGACATCGTGACCAGCACGCACGGCACACCAGCGGCGTTCAACTCGGCCAACAACCCGCGCGCCCCCGGCCGCCAAATCAGCTTCTCCCGAATCCGTTCGACGACACCGCCCAACATTCGTTCAACGATCTCCTCAGGCGCAAGCGGCACTTGACCGTGCTCGCGGATGTACTCGGCCGAATCGAGCAGATCGAACCCGACGAGCGCGTGAGCGTGGTCATCGGACCACTCGTGGCCGTACGACTCGACCAATTCGCGTTCGGCCTCGAACCAGTACGGCTCGGTGTCGACCAAGGTTCCATCCATGTCCCAGAGCACCGCAGCCGGCAGATGGGTTGGGCGAGAGTTCACTCCTGAACGAGTTCGATCAGCGTCCCGAAGCTGCCCTTCGGATGCACGAAGGCAACGGTGGTTCCGCGGCTGCCCGGCCGCGGGGCCTTGTCGATCGCCGTCGCACCAGCTGCAATCATCGAGGCCAGCGCCTCGGCGCAGTTGTCGACCCGGTAGCCGATGTGGTGCAGACCTTCGCCGCGCTTCTCGATCGACTTGGCGATCGGCGAATCGGGACGAGTCGCAGCGGTCAGCTGAATGTAGCTGTCGGCGACCTTGACGAGCGCCTCCTCGACCCCGTCGCTCTCGACGATCTCGCGATGATGCACCTTGGCACCGAAGGCCCGCTGGTAGTAGTCGACAGCGGCGTCCAGATCCCGCACAGCAATAGCGACATGATCAATCTCGGTCAACAACATGCCCCCATTAAACCTGTTCAGAACGTCGTCGGCCGATCAACGGGAGAACCGAACAACGTGAAACCTTGGCGGGTGAAGTCGTCGTCGAACGCGAATGCCCCGCTGGTGTCACGTCGACGGATCAGCACAAATGACGTCTCATCGACCAAACTCACTCGCTCAGCCTCGACGAGTGCGCCGAAGTCGCTTCACCACCGTTGCGATCCTCCGTGCGGGTGACGTGATCCGCCAGGACGTGCTGTCGTAGAACAGCGAGATCTCCTGGCCGAGTTGCCCGGTCTGGCGTCCAGATTCGGCAAGCAATTCGTGCGTCGTGACCAACTCGGCTTGCAGTCGACCCAGCTCACTCTCACGTCGTTCCAGTTCGACGCTCACATGCGCAACCTCGGTTCGAAGCCCGACACAGCGATCGTGAGCGGCTTGCAGTTCCGCCAATCCATGGTCTCGTTGCACCTGGGTCGTCTGCAACTGCTCGGTGACCTCAGCGTGATCATGGCGCGTCTGAGCCAGCGCTTCCGACGCGGCTTCCAATCGTCGAAGTGAACGCAGCACAGTGCTTCGCTCGACCGACAACTTGCCTGCATCTATCAGCGCTTCACTGGTCGGCAGTCTGGTCACCCGATCGGGTCCGATCACGTCGGCAAACTCGAAGAAACCGAGCCCTTGATGCTCGCTCGTTACGACGACCAGCCGCGACGCCGCCACAACCTCGATCCCCTTCGGGCCGCCCTCCTGCGGGTTGTAACGGCCGGCGTTGAACGACGCATCGTCCATCACCCGAAGAGTGTTTGTTGGCGAACGACGACCACTCCAGTCGCCGTCAGGGGCGCAAAAGGCGTACACGAACGGCAGTCCGGCATCGGCCAGCACCAGGTACCGATCGTCGTCGGCGAACCGCAACCCGTGCGGGTAGTTGGCACCTTGGAGGACACCCACCGGTGGTGTCTCCGGATCAACGTCCGCACCGTAGGCGTAGACAAAGACTTCGTGCGTGCTGTGATTGCTGATCGCCATCCATCGACCTGAGGCACTGATCGCGACTCCGTCGGGAATGTCGAGACCTGTACTGACCACCACATCCCGATCGATCATCCTGCACTGGTCGTCGAGATCGAACACGTAGCGGGTGACGGTGTGGGCGTAGTTGTTGCAGACCACCGCTTCGCACAGGCCGCCACCGGAACGACGAACGGCAATCGACCCGGGTGTGCTGACCGGCACCGGCCCGCTACCGTCAACCAGCACTCGACCGTCGACCAGCACGTCGCAACGGGAGTCACCGATCCTCGGGAGCTGCAACAAGAGCAGTTCCGATTCACGATTGGCGACCAGCATCGTCGTGTTGTCGACGAACGCCAACCCGTGCGGTTTTGCCAACGCATCGCACCGAACGATCGTCACGCCGCTCAGGTCAACGACGGTTTGCCCAACACCATCGGACGCCGACTCGACAGTGAAGTCGACGAGCGCCACTGCGTTGGCGTTGAAGACGGCGATTGCCAGCCGCCGACCGTCGGGCGAGACGATCACGTCTTCGGTCCGGCCGATGGCACTCAGACGGGCAGCAACGTCGTAAGGCGCCCTGAACGGGACTTCTGGTTTGGGCCGCCCCGAAACACTGATTGCCAGTCGAGGATCTGCTTGACCCGCCATCATGCCTCCGGGTCGACAGTACCCCGAGTCGCCGCCGGGGCTGCGATCGAGCGGCTAGGGGGTGCGGAAGCGGGTAATGTTGGCTTCGCCGATTCTTGCTCGCTTGTCAGGGTCGTCGATGCCGAGGCCTTCTACAGGGGCAAGGCACAGCACGCCGAGTTTGCCTTCCGCTTGATTGCGGTGCACGGCGAGCGCCGCTTCCCCGACTCGATCGAGCGGGTACACATCCGATAGCAGCGGATGAATCCGGCCCTGGTCGATCAGACGGTTAGCCGCCCACGCCTCGGCGTAGTTGGCGAAGTGCGACGACAGCAGGCGCTTCAACTTCATCCAGAAGTGACGGTTGTCGAACTCGACCATGTATCCGGATGTCGCAGCACACGTCACCACGGTGCCGCCGCGCTTCACCGCGAACACCGAGGCACCCATCGTCGAACGGCCCGGATGTTCGAACACGATGTCCGGGTCCTCGCCAACCAACTCACGGATCTTCTTGCCGAACCGGCGCCACTCACCTTCGTCCTGGGTGTGCTCATCGGACCAGAACTGGTAGCCCTCGGCGTTGCGATCGATCACGGCCTCACAGCCCATCGACCGTAACAATTTGGCCCGCTCGGGCGACGACACCACGCCGACCGGCGTGCCGCCCCCGTTCAACACATACTGGATCGCGTAACCGCCGATCCCGCCGGTGGCGCCCCACACCAACACGGTGTCGCCCTGCTTCATCCGAGCCCCGTGGGCACCGACCAACATCCGATACGACGTCGAATTGCACAGCGCGTTGACCGCCGACTCCTCCCATGTGAGGTGGGTCGGCTTCGGCATCAACTGGTTGGCCTTCACGACCGACAGCTCGCCGAGCCCACCAAAGTTGGTCTCGAAACCCCAGATCCTCTGGTTGGTGGCGAGCATCGAATCGTCGTGCGCTGACGGATCCTGATCGTCGACGTGATTGCAATGCACCGTCACCCTGTCGCCTGGCTTCCAGTTACGAACGGCAGAACCGACTCGCAGGACGACACCGGAAGCGTCGGATCCGATCACGTGGTAGGGAAGCGCATGTCGCCTTGCCCACTCCGACTCTCTGGCCAAACGATCGAGAAATCCGAACGTCGGAAGCGGCTCGAAGATCGACGACCACACCGTGTTGAAGTTGATCGAAGATGCCATCACAGCGAGGTAGACCTCGTCGGGTGCCAGTTCTGGCGTCGCCACCTGATCGATATGGATCGACTTGGTGGGATCCTTCTCACTCGACTGCAGACCTTCGAACATCGCCGTCTCGTCGCGACGGACGAACGCCGCTCGATACGACTCAGGAATCGGCGCAGCCGTCAATTCGGCACTCGATGCGCCGGATTGGATCAAGTCGAGGATCTCCTGCATGGCGTGAGGTTACCCATCGGTAACAAGTTCTGTCCAGCCCGTACCCAGCACACGCCCAGCGGGGTAGCGTTGGCGTATGGCTGGATCTGTGATTGTCGCTGGAGCACGTACGCCGATCGGGAAGCTGAGCGGGGCGTTTTCGTCGATGTCGGCCGCCGATCTCGGTGGTTTGGCAATCGCTGAGGCGCTCCGCCGGGCGGGTGTCGAACCGGGCCAGGTCGATCACGTGATCATGGGCCAGGTACTGATGGCCGGGCAAGGTCAGGTGCCGTCGCGGCAAGCGGCTGTGAAGGCCGGAATCCCGATGAGCGTTCCCGCCGTCAACGTCAACAAGGTTTGCCTGTCTGGCCTCAACTCGATCTATCTCGCCGATCAGATGATCCAGGCCGGCGACGCCGACATCGTCGTAGCCGGCGGAATGGAATCGATGACGAACGCCCCCTATCTCGCCGACGGGGCGCGCAGTGGATTCCGGTACGGCAATGTCGAACTCGCCGACGCCATCATCAAAGACGGATTGTGGTGTGCGTTCGACGCCTGCCTGATGGGCCTCGGCACCGACCGTTACACGGGTGACTCGATCACACGTGACGAGATGGATGCGGTGTCGGCGACGTCACACGAACGCGCCGCCAACGCCATCAAGGACGGTCGATTCACCGACGAAATTGTCGCAGTCTCGATTGCACAGCGCAGGGGCGATCCGATTCTTGTCGAGCACGACGAGGGTGTCAGGCCGGGCACGACGGCCGAGAGTCTCGGGACGCTCAAGCCGGCCTTCAACCCGACCGGAACGATCACTGCCGGCAATGCCTCGCAGCTCAGCGACGGTGGCTCGGCCGTGATCGTGATGTCACAGCGCGCCGCCGAGAAATGCGGTGTCGCCCCACTCGGTGAGGTCGTCGGCTACGGCATGGTGGCCGGCCCAGACAACGCCTCGCTCAACCTGCAGCCCGCCAACGCCATCAATCGAGCGTTGGAGCGAGCCGGTCTGACGATCGCCGACATCGACGTGTTCGAACTCAACGAGGCGTTCGCCGCGGTCGGAATCGCCTCGGCCCGCCAGCTAGGGATCAGTCTTGACGTCGTCAACGTCAACGGTGGGGCAATCGCCCTCGGTCATCCAATCGGGATGAGCGGCAACCGGCTGGCGCTGACCTTGCTCCACGAACTCCGCCGTCGCGGTGGCCGACTCGGCGCGGCGGCCCTGTGCGGCGGCGGCGGCCAAGGCGACGCGCTGCTCGTGCGGGCCCTCTGACACAAACTTTTCACGACTTAACTGGAACCAGGTTGACATCATTTCGTCATCTTCGTAACGTAACTGACATACACGGCGGGAAGGTATGCAAAGCCTCGTCGTGTTGATCGGAGCGTCATCCGAATCGAGTTGGTCCGTCCGCCCGCTACCAACTCGTCCAGGATGGCGCTCCGTTCGCGTCCCGGCACATGTGTCACGAGTCGCTGTGTCGCGAGTCGCTGTGTCAGGAGTCGAGAGTGCGGCGGCCTTCGAATGCTCGACCGAGTGTCAACTCGTCGGCGTACTCGATGTCGCCACCAACCGGGAGACCTGATGCGAGCCGGGTGACCTTGAGGCCGAGCGGCTTCAGCATGCGTGCCAGATACATCGCCGTGACCTCCCCTTCAGTGTTCGGATTCGTGCACACGATGATCTCTTCGACGCCTTCCGGCCCGAGTCGATTGAGCAACTCGCGAATCTTCAACTGCTCGGGGCCGATCCCTTCCAACGGGCTCATCGCACCAAGTAACACGTGATAGCGACCGTGGAACTCACCGGTCTTCTCGATCGACACAATGTCACGCGCCTCCTCGACGACACAGATCATCGAACTGTCGCGGCGATCGTCCGCACAGATCGGGCACAGCGCGTCCTCGGCGACGTTGAAACAACGATCGCAAAATCGGACCTTGTCTTTGGCTTCTCGGATGGCGAAAGCGAGACGGTGTGCGTCGTCGGCAGGAACCTTGAGAAGGTGGAAGGCGATTCGCTGCGCCGACTTCGGGCCGATACCCGGCAGCCGACCGAGTTCGTCGATCAGTGTTTGTACAGGAGGGGTGTATGCGCCGGCCATCGTGTCTGTCGTGTCGTGTAGTGGTGAGTCGTTGGTTCAGTTGTCGTTCACGAGTTCGGAGCCGGGGAACGCGTCGGCTAGTCGGTCGATCGGGGTCTTGATCGACTCGGGCGGAGCGTCGGTGAGATCGCTCATGTCAATATCTTCGTCTCTTTCGGGCTCCGGCGCGATGTCCGCTACAAACGCCGGAGTCGAGACGGGTGTTGGCGAAACGGGTGGCGGTGTCGCTGCTGCTGGCGCTGGTGCTGGCGCTGGTGACGGTGGTTCGTGATCGTCGAGCGAGCGAGCCCCCACCACGAACTCGATCGTCACCGGTGAGCCGGTCGCCGCCGAAAGTGCCGCCTCGACGGTCTTGCGATGATCGTCACACTTGCCACCGTGAGCAGCATTTGGAACGCTGAACTGCCATACGCCGGCGACCTCGCCGGCAAACGAACCGGCCGAATACAACGCCCGAACGATTGGCTTGAGCTGGCCTTTCACGGTTCGGTCCCACGCATCGGGAACGGAAGCCGAAGCGTGCACAACCGGTACCGGCGCTGACGATGAGACTCCAGCAGGTATACGAATTTCACCGGTCGTATCGGTCGGACCGGTACGTCGTGCGGCACCACCCAAGACGGCTCGCCCCGTCGGTTGGGCGACGGAGCCTGCCTCACGAAGCGTCTTAACCACCTGTTCGAGCCGCTCGATTCGAGTCACGAGGGCATCGACATCGGTGGCGGCTTCCTCGCTCGTCAGTTGCACGAGCGCAACCTCGACCAGGATCCGCGGATCAGGGGCGTGACGCATATCGACCAAAGCAGATCCGAGCCGTTCGATCGCCCGAACCAACGCCGCCGCACCGAGCTGTTGCGCCTGGGCCGCAATCGCATCGACTCGCTCGGCCGGAAGCACGACGAGTTCAGGTGCCATCAGCGACAGGAACGCATTGCGCAGGTGCCGCACGACGTCTTCGGTGATCGTGCGCGGGTCGCGGCCCATGCTCACCGCATGCCCCATCGCCGTGAGCACCCGGCCCGGGTCGTGGTCGATCAACGCCGACAAGAACTCGTCGAGATCGATCACACCACTCACATCGCCGCCGGTCGACGCCAGCAACTCCAACGCCGAGAGCGTGTCGCGGGCCGAGCCGCCACCCTGCACGAGAGCCGCGTCGAGCGCCTCCTGCGACAGGTCGAGGCCGGCATCGTGGGCGACCCATTTGAGGTGCTCGGCCATCGTGTCAGTCGGCAACAGATGGAACTGGAGGTGCTGCGTGCGCGAACGGATCGTGTCGCTCATCTTCTGCGGGTCGGTGGTGGCGAGCACGAACACGACGTGTGGCGGCGGTTCCTCGAGCGTCTTGAGGAGGGCAGCTTCGGCCGCTTTTGAGAGCATGTGGGCTTCGTCGAGAATGTACACCTTGTGGCGACCTGGCGTGCCGAGCGATGCCTTTTCGACGAGATCACGGATCGCATCGACACCGTTGTTCGAGGCCGCGTCAAGTTCGTGAACGTCATAACTGGTGCCCCGCTCGACCGACAGGCACGAGTCACACACACAACACGGCTCACCGTCGATCACGTTGCTGCAGTTGAGCACCTTCGCCAAGATCCGCGCCGACGTCGTCTTCCCTGTGCCGCGTGGCCCCGAAAACAGGTAGGCCTGACCCTCGCGTCCCTGCACGACAGCATCACGCAGCGCCCGTACCACATGGTCTTGCCCTTTGAGTTCGCTGAAGCGTCGGGGCCGGTAGCGGCGATAGAGGGACTGCGTTGCCATCGACGATGAGCTTACAGAGGGGGTGCGCGCCTCGAAGCGTGCCACAGTCAGGGTGCAAGCAAGGTCGCCACATTGCGGGCATGTTGCGAATGGATGTCGAACGCGGGGCACTCAGTGTGGCTACCGTGGTTCCTGTGGGCGTTCGAACCTCTGTTCCCGCACGAGCGATCAGACACCTGACGCTCGTGCTGTTGGCTGCTGCGATCGCAGCAATGATGCCCTCGGTCGTCTCTGCCCAGACGCCGAACACACTGCAATCGATCTCGCCCGCCGACGGAGCCACGCTCGCCGAATCGCCAACGGTGATTTCGCTCGCGTTCAATCAGGAACTGGCCGACGACGACGCCGTGACGGTGGTGCTGGCGTGTAACAGCAACCCGTCAGCGACTGGTCTGCCGGAGGTTGACGACGAAGGGCTGGTTGTCACCGTTGCGGTTCCTGCGCCGCTTCCGAAGGGTGTCTGCACCATCTCCTGGTCGTTGAAGGATGGGCTCGGTGCGACGATTCTCAGCGACTTCCTGTCGTTCTCGGTGACCACCGATCCGCCACCGTCCGTCGCCGTGGCCGATTCTGGTGTGGCAGCGACGACAGACCCGAACCTCCGAATTCCGGCCGTGCCGGTGGCGGCTGCATCGGAGATCACTGAGAACGCAGGCAGCTCCGGTGGCGCGTTGTGGTTGGGTCGGCTGATGTCGACACTCGGAATCCTCGTGTTGTTCGGTGCATTGACCCTGATCAGCGTCGGTTGGCCGGAAGGCCCCGAGTACGTCGTCACCGTCCGATTCATGAGAACTGTCTGGATGATTGGGCTGATCGGGACAATCCTCTACCTAATTGCCTATTCGGCCGACTACAGCGGATCCTCGTTCGGTGCGGCGATGAGTCCGAGCACGTGGTTGGACCTCAAAGACGACGGCTGGACCGGACGCGGTGCGCTCCTGAGGTTGGCGTTCGTAGCCGCATCGGGATGGGTAGCGATGCGTCCTGAGCGGATCATCGACCCGGCCAGCGCGATGTGGGCGTGGGCGCTCCCCGGAGCGGCCGTCATCACCATCGCATTCAGTCGGATCGGAGGACCGGTAGCAGCGATCGGATTCCTGGTCGGTGCGGTCCATGCCATCTCAGTCGCCGTGTGGATCGGCGGTGTCGCACTCGTCGCCCGCGTGATCCTGGCCGGTCCGGGTGACGACGATCTGGTGCAGGCGACACGCACCTTCAGCCGTTTCTCGGTGCCGGCCATCCTGATCGCCTGCGTGACTGGAATCATCCAGGTGATTCGACTCGTCGGAAACAGTTTCTTCAGCAGCGGTCACGGACAGGTCCTGATGTTGAAAGTGATCGCCGTGGCCGTGATGCTTGCGGTCGGCCTGGCCGTGCGTCAGCAGGTCACGATGCGACTCGATCGAGCGCAGGAACTCACGGTACAAACCGCCGACCGGTTCCGCAGGGCATTTGGTGCCGAGGCGGCCCTAGGTGTCGTCGTACTCGCTTTCTCCGGCTGGATGCTGGCGCTCACCCCCGCCAAGGTCGATCCGCTCGCCGGTGAGGACTATGAACTCACGGTTACCTTCGACGACACGCTGACGACGGGTGTCAAGGCCGACGTGCTGATCGGACCGTCAGAAGTGGGAGCCAACGGAATCAGAGTCGAGGTGTCGGCCCCGGCCGAGGGGATCACCAACCTCGTTCTACGGTTCACTCCGCCTCCTGGTACGACCGCTCGAATCATCGAGCAGACGATTCCGTTGACCGGCGCTGGAACCGCGGTGCTACTCAACCAGTTCGGGCTCCCGTTCGACGCTCCCGGGACCTGGACGATCGAGATGATCGCTAGCACCGCGACCGGAACACAACCTGGCGCCAGAACGACGTTCGCCGTCACCGCCGCTGATGGGTCGACCACCAGCATTCCAGCGGCGTCGACAACGGTTCCTGTAGCGATTCAACTGATTGACCAGTCGACCACATCTGCTCCGTTCGCCACCGCAGCGCCGACGACCACGACGACCAGCACGCCGACAAGTGCGCCCTCGTCAGGCTGATCCTGACTCGGCGAGCAACTCGTCGAACCGGACAGGGCTGGCTACGTCGAGCTGGTCGTATCGGCACGACTCCGGATCGCGATCGGCCCGCCAGCGCACGAACGAGACACCATGTCGAAAGCGGCCACTCTCCAACTGACCGAACGTGACCTCCAGCACGCGCTCGGGGCGTAGCGGCACGAACGACAGATCCTTGTTGACGTTCCACCGACTGAATCCGCCCGGCATCCGTTGGTCCGAATGGGCTTGCGCCTCGGCCCATTCGCGCCACGGATGCCCGCCGAGCGCATCGACGGTGAGTGGCCCGAGTTCGTCGATCAGATCACGCCGGAATGCCGTGGTGAACGAGGCGCACACACCGACGTGATTCAACCGACCGCTGTCGTCGTACAGGCCGAGCAGCAGCGAACCGACCCCTTCACCGTCCTTGTGAACCCGAAACCCGGCAACCACGCATTCGGCTGTGCGCTCGTGCTTGACTTTCACCAACGTTCGTTTGTCGGGCGTGTAGACGCCGTCGAGCGACTTCGCCATCACCCCATCAAGACCGGCCCCCTCGAAACGAGTGAACCAGCGCTCGGCAATCTCCGGATCGGTAGTGGCGGGTGTGAGATGGACGCTGGCATTCGGCGACAGTTGCTGTTCGAGACGGGCGCGCCGCTCGCCGAACTTGGTCGCCGTGAGGTCGTCGTCGCCGAGCGCCAGCAGGTCGAAGGCGACAAACGCCGACGGGGTTTGGGCGGCAAGCATCCGGACACGTGACTCTGCTGGATGGATGCGTTGCTGCAGCGCGTCGAAGTCGAGACCTCTGCCCGCCGGACTCGGCACCACGATTTCTCCATCGGCGACACATCGGTCGGGGAGCGCCCGCATCAACGGTTCGAGCAGCTCGGGGAAGTATCGGTTGAACGGCTTCTGATTGCGACTGGTGAGCTCGATCTCGTCGCCGTCACGAAACACGATGCAGCGGAACCCATCCCATTTCGGCTCGTACAGCAACCCGGGCTGTGTCGGGATTGTGCGCGCCAACTTCGCCAACATCGGTTTGATCGGCGAAACGATCGGCAGCCTCATCCACCTCAAAATAGCCCTTGCCCCGGGTCCCGCCCCCTAACCCCACGTTCAAGTCGCGCTCAACCCCCGCATTCCGTGTCCATGTCGACATGAACGGGTGCTTCGGGTTAGTCGAGGTCGAACTTGACGCCTTGGGCCAATGGCAGTTGTGTCGAGTAGTTGACCGTGTTCGTGGCGCGACGCATGTAGCCGCGCCATGCATCGGAGCCGGACTCGCGGCCTCCGCCGGTTTCCTTCTCGCCGCCGAACGCCCCACCGATTTCGGCACCTGATGGGCCGATGTTGACGTTGGCAATCCCGCAATCGCTACCTGACGCCGACATGAACCGCTCGGCTTCTCGCAGGCTGTTGGTGAAAATGCTCGACGACAAACCCTGCGGCACATCATTGTGTATCGCGACCGCCTCGTCGAACTCGTCGTAGACCATCGAGTAGAGGATCGGGGCGAACGTCTCGGTGCGAACGACCTCGGTCTGGCTTGGCATCGTCACGACCGACGGGCGCACGTAGAACGCGTCAGGCGCCTCGTCACCCAGGGCTCGCTCGCCGCCGACCACGACCGTGCCGCCATCCGTCCGGGCGGAGTCGAGCGCCTGCTGCATACGGATGAACGAGGGCTCGTCGATCAGCGGGCCGACGAGCGTGCCATCGGTCAGCGGATCGCCGATCGGAAGTGTCGCATAGGCGCGACCGACTCGGTCGATCAGCTGTTCGTGGATCGAACGGTGGACGATCAATCGGCGCAAGCTCGTGCAACGCTGCCCGGCGGTACCCGCAGCCGAAAACACGATCCCGCGGACGGTGAGGTCGAGGTCTGCCGATGGTGCGACGACTGCCGCGTTGTTGCCGCCGAGTTCGAGAATCGAACGCCCGAATCTGCGAGCAACGACCGGTGCGACGCGGCGTCCCATCGCCGTCGAGCCGGTGGCCGACACGATCGGCACGCCGTCGTGTGCGGTGAGGGCGGCACCTTCGGCCGACCCGCCGAGCACGGTTTGATTGAGATCGGCTGGCGCTCCGACATCGTTGGCTGCTCGTTCGAACAGCGCCTGACAGGCGAGCGCTGTCAGTGGTGTTTTGTCGGATGGTTTCCAGATCACGGTGTTGCCACAAACGAGTGCCAATGCGGCGTTCCATGACCACACCGCCACAGGAAAGTTGAACGCCGTGATCACAGCCACAGGACCCATCGGATGCCACGACTCCATCAGCCGGTGGCCAGGACGTTCCGATGCAATCGTGAGGCCGTGCAGTTGGCGCGAGAGACCGACGGCGAACTCGCAGATGTCGATCATCTCTTGGACTTCACCCTGGCCTTCCGACCGAATCTTGCCCGCTTCGATCGAGACGAGTTCGCCGAGTTCGGCTTTGTGTTCGCGCAGCACGTCGCCCAGTCGCCGGATCAGGTTGCCGCGTACCGGGCCGGGCGTGTCGCGCCAAGTCTGGAACGCCGCGGTCGCCCTGGCGACGGCGTCGTCAACGTTCCCAGCCGACCCTGCAGAACCAAGCGAGGCGCCGGTGATCGGCGTCCGAGCCAGCTGATCCCCGGCCGATCCAGATGCTCCACACCCAGCCAATAGGTGGGATACGCGCGCTGCCAGTTGCTCAGTCGAGGGGATCATGAGTACTCCAGAATAGACGTGACGTTGGGCGACGAGGGAAGCGCCAGCGACGAGTCGCAGAGCGGCGCCGCGGAGGAAGCGAAGCGGACGACCAACCCGCCATCAAGCAACAGCTTGGCAGGCCTCGGCGATGATCGACAGGGCCGTCACTGCTTGCGCTTCGTTCACAATCAACGGCGGAGCCATGCGGATTCCGCGACTGCCACACGTGAGCAGCAGAAGCCCACGTTCGAAGCAGGCTCGTTCGACAGCTTGAGCGGTCTCGTGATCGGTGACGTCGAAACCGACCATCAACCCGCGACCGCGCACGTTGCTGATCATCGGCTGCGTGGCGCTCAGCACACGCAAACCGGTCATCAACTGCTCGCCGATTCGAGTGGCGTTATCGGCCAGCCCGTTCTCGACGAGGTCGAGGGTGGCGTGCGCCGCCGCGCACGCCACCGGGTTCCCACCAAACGTCGAACCGTGCTTACCTGGCGCCCACTGCATGATGTCGCTGCGGGCGATGATCGCCGAAAGCGGCAACCCACTCGCCAAGCCCTTGCCGGCAGTGATGATGTCGGGGATCACACCATCGTGCTCGCAGGCCCACATTTTGCCGCTCCGCCCGATCCCCGATTGGACCTCGTCCATCACCAACAGGATGTCGTACTTGTCGCACAGGTCACGCAAGGCTGCAAGCCAACCAACCGGTGGAACGATGTAGCCACCCTCACCTTGAATCGGCTCGACGAAGATCGCCGCAACGTCGCCCGGCTCGGTCATCCGAGCGAACAGGACCTGCTCGATGTAGTCGATGCCGGTGACTTCACCATCGAACGCGAACGGTGCGTGATAGGCGCCCGGGGTCACGATCCCGAACCCGCTGCGGTACTTGGCTTTTGACGACGTCAACGAGAGGGCGCCAAGTGAGCGGCCATGGAAGCCGCCGTAGAAGGCGATCACATTCGGTCGGCCGGTGTGATGACGGGCGAGCTTCAGCGCACCTTCGACCGCCTCGGTTCCCGAGTTGGCGAGGAAGACTTTGGCTGGCTGCATCGGTGCTGTGGCGGCGAGATGCTCGCACACGTCAGCGTAGGACGGGTGGTAAAAGTCGGACGAGCAGTAGTGCAGGCAGGCGTCGACCTGTGCGTGAATCGCGGCGTTCACGACCGGGTGACTATGGCCGGCGGCGTTGACCGCGATGCCGGCGTTGAAGTCGAGGAATCGGTTACCGTCGATGTCTTCGATGACCGCTCCAGAACCACGACCAACGACGAGCGGGTAGACACGAGTGAGTGACGGGCTGCTGACTCGTTCGTCACGAGCGATCACCTTCCGGGCTAGCGGCCCGGGTAGTTCGGTGAAGATTTCTGGTGCGGTCAACTCGCCAAGTTGCGCGCTACTGAGGTTTGTGTCGACGGCGGTCATCCAACCATTCTGACATGAACATTCCTATTTGTCACTAGCCCGGAACACGTATTCCGAAAGAAGTCTGAGGGTGACTCGCACTCGCAGGAAATGTGCGAAAGTCTCTCTGGTATGGCTGGATTTCGAGTTACATACGCGACCCTCACGGCCGATGACGCCGAGCTACAAGCGGCGTACACGGATGCCGTCGAATCGGTTCGGGCCGGATTCGGAGCGACACACCCACTGCGGATTGGTGTGGAGGATCGGTTCGGCGACACGTTCACCACCGTCTCGCCGATCGACACAGGAGTCGCTGTCGGCCAATTCGTGATCGCCGACGGCGATGACGTCGACGACGTCGTGAACGCCGCCGCAGCTGCACAACCATCGTGGGCGGCGACGCCATGGAACGTGCGCTGCGACCTGCTCGAGCGGGCCGCCGATCTGATCTCCGAACGATCCGTCGTCGATGGCGCGGCGCTGGCGTGGGAGAACGGAAAGAGTCGACTCGAAGCGATCGGCGAAGTCGAAGAAGCCGCCGACCTGATCCGGTACTACACGCACGCCATGAGAGAGCACAACGGATTCGAGCTTTCGATGGAGCGCTTCAGCGAGACCGAAGTTACGAGTGACGTCATGCGCCCGTACGGCGTGTGGGCAGTGATCGCCCCGTTCAACTTCCCGTCGGCGCTGGCCGCTGGACCTGCGGGCGCGGCGCTCGTGGCCGGGAACACCTTGATCCTCAAACCCTCAGAGATCGGCTCACTCTCCGGCCACCTGATCTACGACGCGCTCGTCGATGCCGGCGTGCCGAAAGGGGTCGTCAACATCATCACGGGTGGTGCCGAGGTCGGCTCGGCACTCGTCCATCACGGCCGCGTAGACGGCGTGACCTTCACCGGATCGAGCGCCGTTGGCATGTCGATCATCCACGATTTCGCTACGTCGCAACCGAAGCCGGCGATCTGTGAAATGGGCGGCAAGAACCCGGTGATCGTTGCCTCGTCGGCGGATCTCGATCTAGCGGTCGAAGGAACGACCCGCAGTGGATTTGGTTTCGGCGGTCAGAAATGTTCCGCGGCGTCGAGAGTGTTCGTCGACGCCTCGATCGCCGACGAGTTCATCAGCCGTCTCGTTGCCCGCACCGGCGCGATCCCCGCCACCAGCCCGCTCGATCCGGGAGGCTTCCTGTCACCGGTCGTGAACCAGGCTGCCGTCGATCGCTACGAGGCTGTGATCGCCGATGCCCGGCTGACCGGTGAAGTGTTGTGCGGCGGTGAGCGGTTGACCGACGGGCACCATGCCGCGGGGAACTACGTGGCTCCGACTGTTGTGCGCGTGCCAGACGATTCGATGATTTGGACGACCGAACTGTTCGTGCCCGTGATCGCTGTGCGAGCGGTCGCGTCGCTCGATGAGGCGCTCGAGCGCGCCAATGCCGTTCCGTTCGGGCTGACTGCGGGTCTGTTCGCCGAAGATCAAACCGAGATCGACACGTTCCTCGAACGCATCGAGGCCGGTGTGGTGTACATCAACCGCGCCGCTGGCGCGACCACCGGTGCATGGCCCGGCGTCCAACCGTTCGGCGGATGGAAACGCTCCGGCACGGCAGGCAAGGCCGGGGGCGGCCCGTACTACCTCCAGCAATACATGCGAGAACAGTCCCGCACGATCGTGGTCCGAGTCTGACCCACCGGTGGTGGTGTAGTCGAAGGGTTAGCCGCGGCCGACGAAGGGCATGCCGGCAGCCATCACGGTCATCGTGAGCACGTTCGCATCCGGTGGCAGGCTGGCCATGTAGCAGACGGCGCGGGCGACATCGCCGACGTCCATGCGTGGTTCCGACCGCAACGAACCATCAGCCTGAAGCACACCACCGGTCATCCGATCGGTCATGTCGGTCGCCGCGTTGCCGATGTCGATCTGACCGCAGGTGATCCCGAACGGTCGACCATCGAGAGCGATCGACTTCGTCAGCCCGGTGATGGCGTGCTTGGTCGCCGTGTATGGAGCCGAGTTCGGGCGCGGCGTGTGCGACGAGATCGAACCGTTGTTGATGATTCGTCCTCCAGGTGGCGATTGGCGTTTCATCAGCGCGATCGCACCCTGTGAACAGAGAAACGATCCGGTCAGATTCGTGTCAACGACACGGCACCACTGATCCAACGTCAGGTCCTCGATCGGAATGGCGGGTGCGCCAACTCCGGCGTTGTTGAACAGGAGGTCCAGTCGCCCGAACCGACTCTCGATTGCGGCGAACAGACCGTCGACGGAAGCGCGGTCGGTCACGTCGGTCGCAACAACCAGCGTCTCGGCCGTGATCTCCACTGCGATGCCCGCCGCCGTCGCGTCGAGTGTCTCCACCTGGCGACCAGCAAGCACGATACTGAACCCGTCGCCAGCGAGTGCCTGTGCGGTTGCGCGTCCGATTCCCGACCCTGCCCCTGTGACCAGTGCGACCTTCACAGCGCCCAACGTAGCGGTAGGTGCCGCTACCGTGCTGCGGCGTGACCATTCACGGGAGTGACGCTTCGATCGACGACCTCTCGGAGCGGGTGATGGCTTGGATTCAGAATCGACTGGCAGGCGTACCGCTCGGCAAGACAACCCCGCCCAACGAACTGCTGCCTCTGTTCACCGGAGCGATCACTGCGGAGGGTCTCGGCGTCGACGCTGCGTGGGACATGTTCGAGACGGCGGTAACGCCGCACACGGTCGCCCTCGATGGACCGCGCTATCTCGCCTTCATCCCGATGTCCCCGGCGGCGGCGGCGATCTGGATGGACTGCGTCGTTGGCGCTTCGTCGTTCTCGGCCGAATCGTGGCTTGAAGCAGCGGGCGCGGTTGCCGCTGAAAACCAGGCACTCGACTACATCAGACAACTGGCTGGCATGCCGGAAGGCGCCGGTGGAGCGTTTTGTAGCGGAGGCTCGATCGGCAACCTGTCGGCGATGGCGGTCGGTCGCGATGTCGCAGAGGGACGACGACTGGTTGCCGTTGCCGACACGGCACACGCATCTGTCGACAACTCGCTGAGCCTGCTCGGCTTGGAAGCACTCGTCGTGCCGACGGGGGATGACGGTCGGTTCACCGGCTCGGCGCTCGCCGCAACGCTTTCCTCGTCCGGCCGCACGACGGAACTGGCAATGGTGGTCGCCTCCGCTGGATCGACCAATGCTGGAGTTGTCGACGACCTGCGCAGCCTCGCCGAGGTCACGCATGCCCATGACGCCTGGCTGCACGTCGACGGCGCCTATGGCGGTGCAGCGCTGATTCTCGACGAGCGTCGGCATCTGTTCGATGGGCTCGGTGAGGCCGACTCATACATCATCGACCCGCACAAGTGGTTCTTCTGCACGGCGGGCACGTGCGCTCTGCTGTACAGGCATCCACACCTCGCTGCACGAACGCATACGCAACACGGGCCATACATCGAAGTGCTGCGGACGACTGATCCCGCTGCGACTTGGAACCCATCGGACTATGCGTTCCAACTGACTCGTCGACCATCGGGATTGCCGTTCTGGTTCACCCTGCTGGTGCACGGGACCGACGCCCTTGCGGCAGCGGTTCGCACCTCACTCACCGCCACGGCGTACGCCGTTGATCAGCTGCGATCGATCGACGGCATCGAGATCGTGATGGAGCCGGAGTTGACGGTGATCCTGTTCAGGAAAACCGGATGGGACCGCACCCGCTGGCAGCGATGGGCGAGCGAACTGCTTGTCGCACAGGTCGCCTTCGTCGCTCCGACCACATGGAAGGGCGAGACGCTCGGCCGCCTGGTGTTCCTGCATCCCAACACCACGACCGAGATCATCGACGAGGTACTGGCAACGCTCCACTGAGTACCGAACGATGGCTGTCAATCACTTCCGACGACTCGGATCGGGTCGATCACACCCTCAACGTCGGTCTTGCGGCGTTTGATACTGCGTTCCGCACGCACTTCGGGAACCAGTACCAGCGCAGACACAACCATCAGCGCAGCGGAGATCACTGCCACCCAACCGAGCGAGAGCTGGTCGATCACGAGGAAGGCAACCAGCGGCGCGCTGACTGCCCGCGTCCCGGTGAAGAAGGCATGCAAACCCATGTAGTCGGCGACCCGGCCAGGTGGCGCGAACTTGGTGACCCACAGCATCCACATCAGGTCGCCGCCGGCGATCGCGATCCCGATCGTGACCGCGCCAATCCACAACCCCAGATCGCTTGACCCGGTGAAGAAGGCGACGACGTACAGGGCGAACAGCAGGTTGACGATGATCCGGCTGGCGAAGAACGAGATCCGGTCGAAGAGTCGCCCGAACACCGGCGTGCACACCAGCCGAAACAGCGATGGAATCGCCACCGTGAGCAACGTGATCTTGGCCGGGTCGGCCTCGATGCCGTACTTCGGCTGCGCCAGGTATTCGACCCGGAGTGGGAGCAGCATCAGGTTCCCGAACCCCATGAACATCCAGGCGATCAGCGTCAGTCGAAGCTGGCGGTCCTCGTTGAGCAACTCGAAATGCGGCCACACGCGTGACTGGTCACCGGTCACGCGGGCGATCGTCTCGGTCGGCATCCTGGCGTGAAGGAACGACAACGCCAGCGAGGCCGCCGCTCCGCCGAGCACGACGATCCACCACAGGTCGAGATGGTTGTTGAGCCACGCCCCCATCGCCAACGCCAGCGTCGCCGACACGGCGACTTTCATCGTCAACCCGTGACCGACTCGCTTGCCGCGTTCATGGGCCGGGAAGTTGCGGTCGTATGTGAACGTGACGAGCGTCAGGATCGAGTTCGCCGATGCCAGCCCGATGATCACGCCAATCACGAACAGCGGCATCGGGCCCGTCGCGGCAAGCAGGAAACCCGCCATGCCGATCAGGCTGATCGCGGATGCCATCGACATCGCCGTGCGCCCAAGATGACGTGTGAGCGAAGTCACGAACGGTGAGACCAGCAACCCAAGCCCGCCCGATGCTGCGATCAGGCCTTTCGTGAGCGGTGAGGCATCGAAGTGTTTGATCGCGATCGTCAGGAGCACCGACGTTTCGAGTGGCAGAAGAATCCCGAGCGGCATAGATCGGGCGAGGTCGACGATCTGCGTCTTGCGGATCACCTCGTCGGCAACTGGCAGTTGCTCGACGTCGGTATTCACCCCAAGATTCTGCCGCAATCGATGCACAATCGGACGTGACGTTTAGCGGTCTAGCGGATCGAGCGACGAATCAACTCCAGCACTCGATCGACCGGGAGGCCCGGAGCAGTGTTGCCGTTGATCCCCGTCACAGTGTCGGCGACGAACAGGGCGTTGATCACGGCTTCCTCGGCGGCATCGACGACCGCAGTGAAGACCGGGTCGAGCGAGGCATCAGCGAGAATCGTTATGTCGAGTAACCCGGTCGCGTCGCGGTCGCGACGATTGGTCGTCGAGGCGGCGAGGAAGATGTCGCCACTCCCATTGTGAGCGACGCTGCCGACACGTCCCAACCCCAGCCCGACACGTCTGGCGAGGCGCTCCAGCTGGCGGGCGTCGAGCGGAATGTCGGTCAGCACCACGCCGAGGCACGAGCCACCGTCGTCGAGCGTCGGCGCAACGACCCGCTCGGCGGCGAGGATCGCACCGATCTGCATCCCGCCGACTCTCAGCAACTCGCTGCCACCGAAGTTGCAGAGCAACAGCACACCGATCGTGCCGAGCCCGTCGACCACTCGGGAGGCAGTCCCGATCCCAGCCTTGTGACCCATCGTGACCATCCCCGTTCCGGCACCGACGACACCCTCGGCGACTGGCCCGGGGGCGGCGGAGGAAAGAGCGGTGCGGACGTGATCGGTCGTGGTCCAGCGACGCGTGATGTCATCGAGCCACGAGTCGTCGCATTCGCCGACGACAGGCACGACCACGTCGGTCACGCCCTCCGCCAACGCCGCATCGACGACAGCGTCGTAACCGCGGCCGACGTTGTTCGTCGAGGTGAGCAGGATCGGCGTTTCGAGGATTCCCCACTCTTTGATCTCGATCGAGCCGGTTAGCTCGCCCGCCCCGTTGAGTACTGCCACGCCGGCCGCCATCGGCCGATGGAACATGTCGCTCAGCGAGTCGGGAACGATCGCCGTCACGCCCGTGCGGGCGATGCCATCGTCGCCCTCGGCAGGGTCACGCCACGTCGTCACGTGCCCGACGCCGACGCCCGGCACGTCGGTGATCGCGTTGTACACCCCAGTCGGAATCGACCCAAATGTCAAACCGAGTTCACGAGCACGAGAACGAGACAACGGAGCAGGCACGACCGGAATCGTAAACGCCGACAACCTGGTCGCTCGACGTCGGTCCAACGTTGGCTCAGCGGTCTAGTCGGCGTAGGCGATGTTGGCGAGTTGACGCCAGATCGCCAACAAGATCAGCGTTGAACCGACGAAGGCGAACCAGAACGGGCCCGTCACACCCCACACGCTTGCGATCACACCACCGAAAGCGGCACCGATCACCAGCCCACCTTGCATGCCGATCATGTAGACGCTGCCGACGCGGCCCTGGAACTCGGTCGGGACGGCGCGTTGCCGAACGGTCATCACCGTTGTGCCCCACACCGACTCGTGGATACCGAACGCGAAGAATACTGCGAACGCGACTACTGGCAGCCTGGTCAACGCCAGAGTGAGATGGGTCAGCGTTTCGACAATCAATCCAGTCCGCATCAGGTTGGCGACTCCGACGCGCCGTTCGAGCCAGCCGTATGCCGACGTCCCGAGGATTCCGCCAACTGCACCTACCGTTGTGAGCAGGCCGAATCCGACCTCGCTGAGACCGAGTCGTTCGTAGGAATACAGAACGAGCACCGAAATTGCGGCACCAAAGGTCACGTTGAACGACACGACCGTCAGGGTCAGCGTGCGCACCGAAGTGTGGTTCCAGAGCCACCGCGCACCCTCCATGATCTCGACCCGCATCCGCGAACGAGTCTCTGATTCTGGCAATTTGGTGAGCGCGATTCTGGCAACCAAAGGAGCCGCTAGCGCGACGCAGATCGCTTGGATGGCGAAGGGGAACGCCATCCCGATCGCGAACAGCATTGCTCCGACGGGCGGACCGACGAGTTGGTTGACCGTGATGAAACCGACTTCGAGTCGGGCGTTGGCGACCCCGAGGTCGGCCTTGTCGACCACCATGGGAAGCAACGTGCCGCTCGTGATGTCGGCAAATGTCTCAGCGGTGCCAAGCATGAACATGGTTGCCAAGATCAACACGACGTTGACGGTGTCGGTGGCGATCGTCGCAGTGAGCACGCCAAGCACGGCGGCGCGGGCAAGGTTGACAGTGATCACGATCCGTCGCCGGTCAACACGATCGGCAATCACACCGGCCTGGAGGCCGAACAGCAACCACGGGAGTCGTTGTAGTAGTGCTGCCAGCGCCACGAGAATCGGATCGCTCGTTTGCGAGGCGACAAGCAGGGGCCCGGCTGCAAAACCAATCCCGTCGCCGACGTTGCTCACCCACGACGACGCCAGCAACCACCGAAACCCGGTTCCCATGCGGGCGGGACAGATGGCATCAATCACCCGCCGCATGAGGACCGAAGCTACCAACGGGTCGATCTGGCCCGGCACTAGGTTTGTCGGCCATGAGCCTGCGGATGCCGGTGGTCTGGAGTGATCGACATCGCGGGCACGCCCCGCACGGGGGTTATTGGCTCGGGGTGCGTGAACCCGGTGACGAGGAGCCCGAACGGGGTGACTTGTTGCGCGATGGCCTGGTCGCGGCCGGTGCGCAGGTTGTCTCGCCACCCGATTTCGGACTCGGCCCGATCGGTGCAGTTCACGACGCTGATTTCGTCGATTTCATGTCGCGGGCGTACCAGTCGTGGGTTGCAGAGGGGCATCTCACCGATCCGGGTCAGCCCCACGTCGTCGGCTATCTCTTCGCCAATCCGGGCTACGCCGCGCGAGTCAAGAAGGGGAGGCGACCCGCCACGATCCGCGCCGAACTCGGGCTGTACGCGATGGACACGATGACGTTGATGGGCGAGGGCACGTTCAATGCTGCCTGCGCGGCTGTGCATTCGTCGGTCCACGCCGCTGACTTGGTTGCATGTGGTGATCGTGCGGCGTACGCCGCGGTCCGCCCGCCTGGCCATCACGCCGGCCCGGCGTTCTTCGGTGGGTCGTGCTACTTCAACAACGCCGCCGCGGCAGCGCAACGACTGCGGGAGGCGGGACACGCTCGGGTGGCGATTATTGATATCGATGCCCACCAGGGGAACGGCACGCAGGAGATCTTCTGGGACCGCGACGATGTGCTGTACGGCAGTGTGCATATCGACCCGGCGGACGGTTGGTTTCCTCACCTGGTTGGCTACGCCGACGAAATTGGTGGAGGTGCCGGTGAGGGTTGGACGATCAATGTTCCGATACCAGCAGGGTCCGGCGACGAACCCTGGTTGACGGCGATCGCCCACTTGATCCGAGGCGTCGAAGACCACGGTTCCACGGCGCTCGTCGTGTCACTCGGTGTCGATGCAGCCGAACACGACGCAGCGGCCCCACTGATGATCACCCCAGCAGGATTCCAGGTGGCCGGCGAAGCGCTCGCCGCACTGAACCTTCCGACCGTCTTGATCCAAGAAGGCGGCTACGACCTGGATCGCCTCGTCCCCCTGGTTCTCGAAGTCCTGACTGCCTTCGAATCCCCCAACAACTAGAGGTAGCGGTCGAACCAGAACGTGGTGTGTGATGCGAACTGTCGCTCACCCGCTGGCCTTGCGAGGTCGACGGTCATCAACTCGGGTGCTCGACCGTGCAAGGTTCCCACTGTGGCGACAACGCCTCCACCCACTGCGACCATGTGTGTCGTCGCATCGGCCCACGGACCATGAGATGCCCGGTCGCTGGCGACCGGAACGTCGACCGGTGAACCCGTCGTCGGATCGATCACCCATCGTTCCGGGACGCTGCGGCCGCGATCGGAAATCACGGCGACGATCGTCCGGTTGTCGAGCCATGTCGGGCCGTAGCGGCCGTAGACCATCCATCCGGTCAGGTCGGTGTCAGTGGCGTTCCCGAACGGACGATCGAGTTCAGGGCTGAGTGCGATCGGTGGGCGTGAGCCCTCGGCGTGGTCCGGAAACGAACGAAGAAACGCGACTTGTGAACCGTCTGGCGATATGCGAGGCGAGGTATCACGAACGCGCCCTGACGTGATCTGATTCGGGCGGCCGCCGGTGTCGAGTGATTTCGTGTGCAGGTGCCCGAGGTAGGTGTCGCGCTCGATGATCCGTCGCACTATCACCGCCGTCGATCCATCGCCGGCCAGGTCGAGTTCCTCGACGACGACCTGGCGACGGATATCGGTCGGCGTCATCGGACCAGGGAGGCGGGGCATTCTCGGATCGTAGTGATCCTCGACTCGTCTCCTGACTGATGAATCAGTAGTCTCGCATCAGCCCTTGCCGCGGCAAGGGCGAGCGGGAAGAATGCACACACGATCGATGCAAGAACGCCTCGATCTCGAACCCTTGGGGGAACCAGATGAGGAAACTCATCGGAGCTGGCTTGCTTGCCGGCCTGATCGCGACCGTCGCAGTCGCCCCGACAGTGACCGCGCAAGACGACACCGTCACCATGACGATCGGCCTCCTGCAAGACATGTCATCGCCGAATGTGACGGTCGGTTACCTCGTAGCCGAATTCGAGATGTGGAACCTGCAATACGCCACACTGACCGACAAGGCGGCGGACGACTTCGAAACGATCCCTGGGCTTGCAGAGTCGTGGGTCGAGTCGAACGGTGGATTGACCTACACATACACGCTTCGCGAAGGTCTCAAGTGGTCAGACGACACGCCGTTGACCGCCGAAGACATCGCCTACACGATCAATCGGTCACGTGACGAGGAGTGGTACAACCACTCCTCCACGACGGCCAACCTCGATGCCGTTGTGATCGACGACCGGACGGTTGAAATCACCAGTTCTGTGCCCGACCCCAAGTTGCCGACGATGGATGTGTACATCGTTCCGAAGCACATCTACGAGGGCATCGAAGTCGCCGAGGATTACGAAGCGCTCGACGGAGTCGCCTCCGGCCAGTACTCACTCAAGGAATGGCGGTCCGGTCAGGACTGGACGATGGTCAAGAACCCCAACTGGTTTGGCCGCGACAACGGCATCGACCAAGTCATTTTTAGGGTGTTTACCAACGGAGACGCGATGGCGGCTGCGCTGCAGAGCGGCGAGATCGACGCAGCCCACGAGGTACCCGCTTCCGCTTTTCAGCTGCTCGAAGGTGACGACAACATCGTTACGGTCGCCGGGATGCAGGGTGGATTCACGCAACTCGCACTCAACGGTATGGCTGCCGGCGTTGGAGATGGTCATCCTGCGTTGCAGGACCTCGACGTTCGGCACGCAATCTTCTACTCGATCGACCGCGACGTGCTGTTCGAACGGGTCGCTCTGGGCATCGGCAGAGTTGGAACCACGTACTCACCATCTGCGGACCCGACTTGGATCCCCGACCTCGGCGACGAGAACTTCGGCTACGACCCCGCTCGTTCGAATCAGATGCTGGACGACGCCGGATATATCGACACCGACGGAAACGGTATACGTGAGATGCCTGGTGGTGGTCAGCCACTGAACTTCAGGTTCGCGCAGCGGTCCGAATCGGCATACGGGGGTTCGCTCCACGAGTTCATCACCGGGTGGCTCTCCGACATCGGGATCGCCACCACGATCTCCGTGTTTGACGACTCACAGTTGGGCGAGGCGCTGTACAGCGGCACATACGACCTGTTCATCTGGGGTTGGACGCCGTACGTCGATCCCGATCCGATGTTGTCGTATCAGACGTGCGACCAGTTGACCACGGACCCCGGAAATCCTGGGAGCAATGACTCGAACTGGTGCTCCGCTGAGTACGACGCGTTGTACGAGCAACAAAAGGTCGAGCTCGATCCGGTCAGGAGGCGCGAGATCGTCGCCGAGATGTTGCGGTTGTTCAACCGTGAGTCGACGTATCTCGTGCTCCTGCAGGATGCCGACACGCAGGCGTATCGGACCGACAGGTTCGAGGGCTGGCTACAGCAGCCAGCAGGCTCTGGCCCTGTGCTGTTCAGCAACTCGTCACCCTCGTACGCGAACTTCTCGGTGATCGGTGCCGAGTCCGAGCCGGTCGCCACACAGCCTGAGGGGACTCAGGAAGCCGTCGAGTCGACGGTCGATGGCGATGTCAGTGTTGCGGGTGACGCTGGCGGCACCGAGGAAGCAACGACGAGCGCTGCCGAGAACGTCGAAAGCTCGGCGGCATCCGACGAAGCGGCGACGTCCGGCGAGTCAGATGACGGCTCGAACACGGGTCTGATCGCGGGCATCATTGCTGCCGTCTTAGTAATCGGCGGGCTCGGCATCTGGGCGACCCGCCGCAAGCAGTCTGCTGACGACCGCGAGTAGCGAGTCGGTCAGGTGCGGGCTCGGTTTGTTGGCTCCAAGGTCGCCGGTTCGCTGGCGACCTTGCTGTTCGTCCTCGTCGTCAACTTCTTTCTGTTTCGAGTGGTCAGCGATGACCCGACCGCCAAGCTGTTTCGAGGCCGCAACCTCAGCCCTGAACAGATCCAACGCAAGCGTCAGCAGTTCAATCTCGACGGGTCGAAGACCGAGCAGTTCTTTGCCTATTTGACCCAGACATTGAAAGGGAATCTCGGCGATTCCTTCTTGTCGAACCGACCGGTTACGACCGAGATTCGCGAGGCGCTGTGGCCGACGATCATGTTGGTCGGTGTGTCGACGATTCTGTCGATGCTGATCGGCATCGTGTTCGGGATCTACGCCGGTTGGCGTCGACGAAGCGCGTTCGATGTCGGCTCCACGACGTTTTCGATGTTCACCTACTCGGTGCCCGACTTCTGGCTCGGGATGATCCTGCTGGCGTTCCTCTCGGTCAAGCTCGGGTGGTTTCCGACTGGCGGATTCGAGGACGCCGGCAGCACCAAGTCAGGGTTGGCAGCCTTGCTCGACCAGCTTCATCACATGTTCCTGCCCGCACTGACGCTCACGCTCGCCTACATCGGCGAATACATGATCGTGATGCGATCGTCGCTGCTCGACACGATCAACGAGGATTACTTGCAGTTGGCGCGAGCGAAAGGCCTGCGCGACGCCGACGTGAGGCGTCATCATGCGGTGCCGAATGCGTTGCTTCCCGTCATCAGCTTGTCGGCGCTCAACTTTGGTTACATCCTCTCCGGCGCGATCGCAGTCGAAGCGATCTATTCGTGGCCCGGCATCGGCCAGGCCACGATCGAGGCAATCCGCGGGCCCGACTTCCCGATGCTTCAAGCAACGTTCCTGCTGTTGAGCGTCTCGGTGATTGTCGCCAATCTGCTCGTCGATCTGTTGTACGGCTATCTGGACCCGCGGGTGGACGGACGATGAGTGTGATCAGTGCGACATCAGTCGCATACTCCCCGAAGCGATTCAAGCGCCAGCGGCGCAAACAAGCCTTCCGTGAGTTTCTCACGCGATTTCGGAACGACCGACTGGCGGTTGCCGGCCTGGTCGTCCTGCTGGCGTTTACCGTGATGGCGCTGATCGCTCCATGGATCAGCCCGAAAGGTGGGCTCAGCGCCGTCGAATCGATCGACAATCCGTTGTGGGCGAAACCGAGCGGTGACTATCCGCTTGGCACGGATCACCTCGGGCGATCGGTGGCGGCGCAGTTCGTGTGGGGTTCACGTGTTTCGCTGTTCGTCGGGCTGGCGGCCACGGTGTTGACGGTCGCGATTGGTTCTCTCGTAGGGATCAGCGCCGGTTTCCTCGGGAAGTGGACTGACGCGATTCTGATGCGCTTCACCGACTGGTTCCTCGTGATCCCGTTCCTGCCGTTGGCGATCGTTCTGGCGGCGGTGCTCGACCGCTCCGTTTGGAACATCGTGTTGGTGATCGGCGTGACGTCATGGCCGGGTACGGCGCGCCTGATCCGCGCCCAGGTCCTGACCGTCAAGCAACGGCTGTACGTCGATCGTGCGCGTGCGCTCGGCGCAAGCCGGAGCCATGTGATCCGCCGCCACATCTTGCCGAATGTCGCGCCGCTGATTCTCGCCAACGTCACATTGGCGGTGCCGATATCGATCCTGACCGAGACGACGTTGTCGTTCCTCGGGCTTGGCGATCCGAACAAGGTTTCGTGGGGAAAGACCCTCGAAGAAGCGTATAACGCCGGTGCAATCACACGTGAGGCGTGGTGGTACTACTTGCCGGCAGGACTCGGGATCGTGGCCGTCGTGCTGGCGTTCACCCTGTTCGGGCGAGCGCTCGAGGAGATCCTCGACCCGCGCCTTCGTGAGCAGGGACGCTGACGATGAGCGTGCTCGAACTGCACGATCTGTCGATCACCTACCGATCCGAGCGAGGTGACGTCCCCGCTGTGCGGGGTGTCAACCTCACGATCGAGCCTGGCGAAACGGTCGGGCTGGCCGGAGAGTCTGGGTGTGGGAAGTCCACGATTGCCGCTGCCGTTCTGCGGCTGCTCCCGAAACAGACCAGGGTCGAGGGGCACGTGCTGCTCGACGGCGAAGACGTGTACGCGATGAAACCTGGCCGCCTTCGGGCGGTGCGGTGGACCAGCGCAGCGATCGTGTTCCAGGGCGCGTTGCATTCGTTGAATCCGGTCCAGCGGGTCGGTCATCAGATCGACGAAGCGATCATGTTGCATTCGTCCGTGAGTGAGTCGCAAGCGCGTCGCAAGTCGAACGAGTTGCTGGAACGGGTCGGGATTCCCGCTGAGCGAAGTCGTTCGTACCCGCATCAGCTGTCTGGCGGTCAGCGTCAACGGGTGCTGATTGCGTTGGCGTTGTCGTGTGGGCCGAAGCTGTTGATCGCCGACGAGCCGACGACGGCGCTCGATGTGATGGTGCAGGCGCAAGTGTTGGAGCTGCTTGCCGAACTACAACGTGATCATGGGTTGGCGATGTTGTTCATCACGCACGACCTCTCGGTACTCACGTCGACGTGCGAGCGGCTGGCGGTGATGTATGCCGGTCGGATCGTCGAGGATGGTCCGAGTCACGATGTGTTCGGCGATCCGATCCATCCGTACAGCCGAGGGCTGGCGAACGCCTTCCCGACGATCGGTGATCCTTTATCTCGGATGAATCCGCGAGGACTCGCCGGTGACCCACCCAATCCCGCCAACCTCCCGACGGGCTGCCCGTTTCATCCACGATGTGATCGTGCGATCGAGATCTGTTCGACCGAGGACGTGCTGTTGATGTCGGCTAGCCCCGGACGACACGCGGCGTGTGTGCACGTCAGGTCCGGCAATGCCTGAACCGCTGCTCGAACTCGATCAGGTGCACGTCACCTTCTCGTCACAGCGTGGCACGGTGCGCGCCGTCGACGGGGTCAGCCTCGACGTCAGACCGGGTGAAGTGTTGGCGCTGGTTGGTGAGTCGGGCTGCGGCAAGACGACGTTGATTCGTTCGATCCTCGGACTCGAGACGCCGTCGGCGGGAGCGATCACGTTTGACGGCCGCGCCGTCGACCAACGACAGAAGTCGTTACGGGCACTTCGCCGGCACGTCCAGATGATCTTCCAAGATCCGACCGGTGCCCTCAATCCGCGACACACGATCTACGAAGCAGTCGCCGAAGGCATCCGGATTCACAAGATGATCGGCAGCGAGCCGGAACTGGTCGCCGAAGCGCTATCGCGGGCCGGCCTGCGCCCGCCGGAACGGTTCATGTCGCGGTACCCGCACGAGATCTCTGGTGGGCAACGTCAGCGTGTCTTGATTGCTGGAGCGATGGCGCTCAACCCGCGACTGCTGCTCGCCGACGAACCCGTTGCGTCGCTCGACGCGTCGATCCGGGGAGAGATCCTGGCGTTGATGCGGTCGCTGGTCGACGAGATGGGGATCTCGATCATCGCCGTCACGCACGACCTCGGGTTGGCATGGAACATCGCCGACCGGATCGCCGTGATGTATCTCGGACGGATCGTCGAGATCGGCGAAGCTGAGGACGTGCTCGCCAATCCGCAACATCCGTACACGAAGGCGCTGTTGTCGGTCGTGCCCGAAATGGATCGGATGCAGCAGCAGATCCTGACCGGTGAGACGCCAGATCCGAGTCGGATCCCAACAGGTTGTCGATTCCATCCGCGCTGTCCTGTAGTCGCCTCCCGTGAGGCCGAACGGCTCGGCATTCTGGGGCACTGTACGGGAGTCGATGTTGAGCTCGTCGAGCGAGCCAACGCCCACAGCTCCGCCTGCCACGCCCTCCCTTGATTTCCGCTCAGCTGGCGAGTCGGCGGAGGCCGTCTGAGATCTCGGTGAGGGTTGGGTTGTTGGCGGCAATGTTGAGCACGAAGTCGTAGACGTCGTCATTGACAGCTTGTGTGACGGCGATCCCGTTGATCTCCAGAGAGACGGCTGTAGCTAGCCAGCCGAGCCGTTTGTTGCCATCGATGAGCGCGTGCCCTTGGAGAACTCAAGAGCCTCCTCTTGGGTTCAGGTTGGTCGCAAGTTGGATCGCGATTTACGCTCAATGTCGGCGACGGCGTACCCTGCGGCGTTTCTGTGACAATGCTGCCTACTTCCTCGGAGACATCGACATCGTGAACGACAACGTCGAGATCACCCGCCTCCGACACGTGACCGCGGGCGAGCCCGAGCGGATCGTCGCGCCGTGAGCCGGCTCAAGCGGATCTTCGTCGGTGACCCGCTCGCCACCGACCAGGAGCATCATCAGCGACTCGGTAAGCCGGTCGGCCTGGCGGTGTTTGCCTCCGACGCGATCTCGTCGACGGCATACGCCAGCCAGGAGATCCTGCTCGTTCTTCTCCCAGTCGTCGGTCTGTCGGTCGCGCTCGGGCAGCTCGTCCCGATCTCGATCGTCGTCATGGTGCTGCTCGTACTCGTGATGACGAGCTATCGGCAGACCATCTTTGCCTATCCCAGCGGCGGCGGTTCGTACATCGTTAGCCGCGAGAATCTCGGCGAGATGCCCGGACTCGTCGCCGGGGCGTCACTGCTCGTCGATTACATCCTCACAGTCGCCGTGTCGGTTTCGGCCGGCGTCGCTGCGATCACGTCGGCGTTCCCCGAGCTGTACCCCGAACGCGTGTTGCTGTGCCTCGGCTTCGTGACGATCATGACGTTGGCCAACCTCCGCGGCCTGAAGGAATCCGG
>JANMTV010000250.1:0-8391 GCA_031390905.1 Ilumatobacteraceae bacterium
CAACTCAAACTGCTCCCCGACGCCACCCTCGAAGTCACCAACCCCAACGGCCACACCCAAACCAGCACACCCAGACCCCCACCACTCACAACAATCCGCCTCCAAACCTGAACACCAGGCAGACGCCAGGCACCGGAAACCACCACACCCCTACCGCGACCGGCACTCGACGTTCGGTCATCCGCGTCGCCCGTGTCTGGCGATCATCGACAGTCGTCGCAGGTTTCACCTCGCCACGCTTGGCGACCTTCGTTGACGGCGAGAGCTGCGATCGCAAGCGCCGCGATTGGGTCGGCCCACCACCATCCGACGGTCGCGTTGAGGATCAGACCGCCGAGCAGGATCGCCGACAAATAGGCGCACAGCTTCGTCTGATTGCTATCAGCCAGTACCGTGGCGCTTCCCATCGACATTCCGTTGTGGCGCTTCGCTCGGGCGAGAACCGGCATCACGACGAGCGACGCGACGGCGAGACCGATGCCGACCGTCGACCCGCTCGCCTCTGACGCTCCGACGAGATCGATGATCGCCTGCACCGAGACGTACGCGCCGAGCGCAAAGAAGCTGACCGCGATCAATTTCAAAGCTCGGCGTTCGCGATTCTCGCTGAGGCCCCGGAACTGCCACACGATCACGATCGCAGACATCACTTCGACAGTCGAATCGAGACCGAAGCCAACGAGCGCGATCGAACTCGCAGCCGTGCCAGCGGCGATTGCGACGATTGCTTCGACGACATTCCACGCGATCGTGACCCACGCCAGCCGAACGGCTCGGTGTTCGAACGCCGGTGGGGCGAGGGTGTTCACCACGTCATCTCGTCGCAGCCATGGTGGTCGTCGGGTTCGACCTGCAACGTGGCGTGAGTGATGCCGTGTTGGCCGGCGAGCAGCGCTCTAGCTTGGTCGAGCACGGCGTGCGAATCGGTGCCGGCAGCGACCATCAGGTGCGCGGTTGCCACCTCCATGTCCGATGTCAGTGTCCACACGTGGAGGTCATGGACATCGACGACACCGCCGATGCCGGCCAACTCCACCTGAAGGGCGGCGAGGTCGATTCGTGCCGGAGCGGCCTGCACCAACACGCGCAACGCCTCGCGGCCGAGCCTCCACGCTCGCGGCAGGATGAACACGCCGATCGCAGCGCCGATCACGGGGTCGACCCATGCCCAGCCGGTGACGCCCCAGACGATCGCGGCGCCGATCACGCCGACCGAACCGAGCATGTCGGACAGCACCTCGAGGTAGGCGCCCTCCAGGTTGAGGCTCTCCTTCGACCCTGTGCGGAGCAGCAGGAACGCGACGACGTTGACAGCCAGACCGAGGACCCCGACGATCAGCACAGGCGTGGACGAGACGTCGGGCGCGTCGCTGAGGCGTCTGATCGCTTCGTAGAGCACGTAGCCCGCAACGCCGAACAGCAACACCGCGTTGACCAACGCCGCCAAGATCTCCAATCGGTACAAACCGAACGTTCGTTGCGGGTGGACCCGCGCCTTGGAGGCGGCCTGGATCGCGGCGAGTGCCATGCCGAGCCCCAACGCGTCGGTCGCCATGTGCCCGGCATCGGACAACAGTGCGAGCGAGCCCGTCATGATGCCTGTGACGACCTGAACCACCAAGAACGCGACGATCAAACCGAAGGAGATCAATAGCGGACGGATGTGGCGGGCGCCGGCGCTCAGTGCAGCAGCACCGTGATCGTGACCGTGTTCGCCGCTCATGATCGACCATCGAGATCGGCATGCCCGGGTTCTACGACCAGAGTGATCTCGCCGAGCAACTTCAGTGCACGCGCCAGCTTGCGGTCGGCCAGGTCGTATCGCATCTGACGGCCCTCGCGTGTTGCCCGTACCAGACCGCAGCCGCGAAGACAGGCGAGATGGTTGGAGATGTTTGCGCGACTCTCACCCATGTCATCAGCGAGTTCAGCCGGATAGGCCGATCCATCGATCAGCCGAACAAGGATCCGTCGACGTACACCGTCGGCCATCGCGGTGCCGACACGCCCAAGCGCGTCAAGCCGAGAATCGAAGCAAAGATCGGAAGCCATGGATGCGATGATAGTTCAGCCGTCACTGTAATACATGATCTGCTGTATCTTTCGGGTGTGCTTGTTCAGGCACCTCTATGTCGACCCGTGTCCGCCCGCACTACAGCACCCCGAGATCACCGAGCTCTCGCGTTGGTGCAACAGATGCGGCCAACGCTCACGAACGAGCACGCCGCCCAGCGACCGCCATGGCTGAGTGCGCTCCCCCACGACCAAACGGTATACGTCACGTTGGGCACCATCTGGAACACCGACATCGGACTCTTCCAGCTCGTGATCGACGCCTTGCGCGATCAAGTCAACCTGATCGTGACCGTCGGCCGACAGAACCGGCCGGAGTTGTTTGGGCCGCAGCCGGCGGGAGTGATCATCCGCAGTTACATCCCGCAAGACGAACTCCTGCCCTGGTGCGACGCCGCTGTGGTCCACGGCGGGTCGGGAACGATGCTCGGCGCGCTCGCCCACGGTGTGCCCCTGCTCGTTCTCCCGCAAGGAGCCGATCAATGGAACAATGCTGAACGAGTCGCCGCCGCCGGTGCAGGTCGACTCCTCCTCCGCGACGAAGTCACACTCGACGCGATACGAAACGGCATCTCCACGACGCTCGGCGAACCGACGTACCGAAACGCCGCGACGAGAGTTCGGGACGAGATCTGGGCCATGCCATCCGCAAGCGAGGCAATCAATCGGATCGAAGCGCTACTTGAATAACCGCCGCTCACCGGCGATGACATAAAACGTCTAGTCCCCATCCTCGTCGCCACACACGATGGCCACCGGCGCACGCCCGCGGCTCGTCACACCAGCCGTAGACCTTCGGCACGCGGATGCCCTGCTGTTCCAACACCTGCTGGAGGCGCATTTCGTGATCGAGCGGGAACTGCAGCACAGAGTCGGAGCGCTCGCCGCGCAATGTCCTACTCCTTCGACCAAGGGGTCCTCTCCGACAGACCAGGTGCCGGTTTACCACGGCCGGTCGACCGTGCTATATGACGCGGACGATTCCGGTGTTGGCGTCGACCTCGACGAGCGTGCCATCGAGAATGTGGGCGGTTGCGCCCCTAGCACCGATCACGGCCGGTAGCCCAAACTCGCGGGCAACAATCGCGGCGTGGCAGAGTGGCCCGCCTTCCTCGACGACGAGCGCGCCTAGCAGCGGCAGAATCGAGTTGAACGATGGGCCGATAAAGGCGGCGACAAGCACATCGCCCGGTTCGAGCCTTTCGAGCGCATCCATTGCACCCGCGACAATCCGCGCTCGGCCGCGGTAGGTCTGGTTGCCGATTCCGACACCCTGGAGAGTGCCGGGGCCAATGTCAGGAAGACTCTCGGATTCAGGCGCGGTTGCGTCGGCGACCAGGTTGGTCATCAACGCCGCCGTGACGCGTGCCATCGCGGGAGGCAGGGCATCGAGCGGTGGTGGATCCTCGGGCTCGCCCAGCATTCGTGGCGGTGGCATGGCTTCGATTCGGTTTCGCGTCATGGCCCGTTCCGCGAGCTGACCTGCGGTTGGTCCTGGCAGATCGGCGAGCAGACCGGCGAGCTCGGCCGGGAAGAGTTCGGCAGCGTGTTCCGCGTCGATCATCGAGCCGTTGGCGACGAGCCGTCGGCCGGCTTCGAGCAACGCCCGGCGCAGCAATCCTCCCGGCCAGTTCCAACAGATTCCGCGGATGTCTTCGCGTTGACGATTGCCGTATCGGGCTTCCACCAGAAGTTCGTCGAACAAGACCCGTTTGTCGGCCGGGACCCGAGATCGCACCGCCGCCGTATCGGGAGCGAGTGTGTCGGCGATGTCGCAATTGCCGGCTGCCAGGAGGGCGGCGAATTGTAGAGCGGGGATCTCGGCGAGGGTCGGGCGGTCGATGTCGTCGCTTGTCACCGTTCGCCAGGCGTGCAGCTCGAGCCAGGAGTCAACAGCGAGGCTCGCTTCGGCGCTCAATTGGCGCACGCCCTCGACCGATGTGGGCGGCGTCTCGCACTGACCCAACGCGGCAACCACCGGGCTCAGCAGATGGGCAGTCTCGACGGTTGCGGGCGAGCTGCCCCGTAGAAGAACGGCGGCCTCGGCGGCATCAATACCCCACTCCGCACAGTGGGCCAGAAGGTCGCCAACCGGTATCAGGTCGCCACCATGGGTCGCCAGGTTTCTTCGCGCCTGCGCCTCGAAGTGAGCCAGTAGCTCGATCAAATATGACGCCAACTGACTGTTGTCGAGCGCCGAGGAGTCGACGGCCTGGTATGCCAGGTTCTGTGCGACGACCTCGGCGCGGTCCCGATCGAACCACTGGTCGACCTCAATTCGCCACCGCCGCTCCTGAAACGCTTGCGCCGCGGTACGGGTGCGGCGACGCATTTCGGGATGCAGCCGAGCAAACATCTTCATGACGAATTTTGGCGGCATCGGCTTCGGCTTCGCCCCCTCACCGATGCCCGTGGGTCGGATATATATACATCCGTTCACCAGTTCGGCTCGAACGCCGGCCAGTGGCAGCCCCCAGCGCTCGACCAGCACGATCGTGCCCGCCTCGAACGCCCGCTTGTACGCGTCTTGCAGGAACGGTGATAGGGGCCGCAACCCGTGGTGGGTGGTCTCCAACTCCCACATCCCATGTGAAGGTGGGTCAAACGCCACAAGTGCGGTCGATCGAGTCATGTTGCTCACGGCCTACACATAATCATGTCATTAAACTGCTGTCAATACGTATTACTGACATTTCGGCGACCGTATGACATGATGGACTCCGTGACCTCTTCTTCTCGCCAATACTCCTCACCGCTACGGGAGCGACACACACGACAGACGCGCGACCTGATCCTCGATGCCGTCACGGAACTGCTCGAGTCACATCGGATCGACGAGGTCACGACTCGTGAGATCGCACAGTCTGCTGGCGTCTCCGAGCGGACCGTCTACCGCCACTTCCCCGACCGCGACGCGATGCTCGCAGGACTGACCGGCAGGCTCATGGATTCCCTAGAGCAGCGCCAGCGTCCGCTGATCACTCCGATCGAGACAATCGATGGTCTCAAGAGTGTTGCCGTTCAGCTGATGGCCGGGCTGGAGGAGTTCCACATCGCCGCCCGGGCAGAAGCCCTCTTCAACTCCGATCCGCGCCGCTTCTCACCAGACACACGGGCAACCTCTGACAGGTTTCCCCTCGTGATCGCGGCGATCCTGCCAGAACTCGCGGCACGCGACCATCTTCGCCTGGCGGCGGTGATCCGGTGTCTCTTGTCGGCGCAAGCCTGGCTCCGGATGCGCGAGGAGTTCGGCATAGCAGGCGAGGAATCAGGCCCGATGGTCGCCTGGGTGCTCGACGCAATCGTCAACGAGATCCACCGGGGACATCCCCCACCGTAGAAACCCGCCGGTCGGCTCCGCGCATTTGCATCGAGGTGACGAACCCGGTGAGACCGGCGTCGCCCTGTGCGGTGGCGTGTCGGTGCAATGCTGCTCCGATCTCGTCGACCAGCAGCGCCGACGCCGATCGGGCTGCCAACACTCGGGCCCGACGGCCAAGTCGCGCCAGTTCGTCGCGGTCACCGCCAGTCCACAGTTGGTCGACGAAGACGGCGGCGAGCTGTTCGGCTTGGATGCGCGCACCGTCGCGCATCGTTGCGGCCACTTGCAATGCAGCCTGGTGAGGTGCGCCAGCGTTGATTGCCTCGGCGATCAACGTCAAGAGCGACGGTGCCCGGACATGCCAGTCGCCGTCACTCCCGCGGTGGATCAAACCGGCGGCAACTGCGGCGGCTAGAGCCTGCGGATCGGCGAGTGCGGGCACCCTTCGGATCAACACCTCGTCGGTCAAGGATTGTGTCGCCTCGTCGAACCCTGAGTCACCGATCACGTCATCCAAAGATTCGCCGGAACTCCAGGCGTCAAGTAGGTCGCGGATTCCCGCCAGGGAATAGCCGCGGGCCTGCATCCGCCCGATCAACGCCAAGCGACGCAGATGTTCGTCGACATACACGCCGACTCGGCCGACCTTGCGCGGCGGTGCCAGCAGCCCGATCGTGCGGTACTCGCGGATGGTGCGCGACGGCACCCCCGCCAGCTGCGCCAACTCATCAATCGACCATGTTGCTGTTTTCGGTGGAATATTGACAGTATTTACCGTTACAGTCATAGATGTGAGTATTGCAGCAGCAGCCGCCGACAGCAACCCCGCCGAACTGGAGCATGCCCTCGCCGCGCTCCGCAAACTCGTGGCACCAAACCTCCAGCTCGCGGCAACACCCAAACGACTTGGAGGCGGGTTCTGGGCCGAGATGTGGACGCTCAAACTTCACCAACCTGGCCCTGACCTCCCCGACCGCGTCGTACTCCGGCTCGCGCCCGACGCCCAACTGGCGGCATGGGAAACCACGATTCAGGCCGCGGTCGCCGACCAGGGATACCCGACACCCGCCATCCGCGCCTCTGACCACGAGCCACACGGCAGCGAGCGGGCTTGGAGTGTGATGGATCATGCCCCCGGGACACCGCTACTCGGAGGGCTCAGCGGCCTGCGGGCGATCGGCTCGTTGCCTCGACTCGCCACCAGGCTCCCCGACACACTGGCTCGAGCCGCGGCTGGACTCCACCGCCTCGACCCCGAACCTGTGGAGACCGCCCTCGATCGCGCCACGGACCGCACAATCGGTGTCGATGGTCTCCTCGATCACTACCTCAGTCGCGCCCGCCAGCTCTCCGACGCACCGCTTCAGCGCACGCTCGAACGACTCGCTGGGAATCGTCCAGACGCTCGGCTCCGGGTGGTCTGCCACGGTGACCTTCACCCGTTCAACGTCCTCGCCGACGGAGATCAGCACGTGGTGCTCGACTGGACCGCAGGTCAGATCGCCCACCCTGCATACGATCTCGCGTTCACGCAACTGCTGCTCGCCAACCCGCCACTGGCGGCTCCCAAACCGTTGCGGCCAATCATCAACGCTGCCGCCCGCCGGATTGCCGACCGTTTCCTCGCTACCTACCACAAAATCGGCCCGCACCCGATCGACGCCGACACGCTGGATTGGTACCGCACCCTCCAGGGCTGCAGGATCATGATCGATCTCGCCTCGTGGCGCGCCGACGGCACGACCGAAGCCCACCAAGGACACCCATGGTTGGCGATCGAACCCGCATTGCGACCGCTACTCGTCTGATGTTCGCTGGATGGCTGACCTGCCCGGTTTGTTGCCCGAATGTCCTAGCGGCTCGCAATCCGATCGTTCATGATCGGCGCTATGACGACATGGAATCAGTCAGGTGGGGATATCGCCGAGCTGTGGGGCGACACCCTCCAAGAGTTGTATGACGAGATGAACGGCTGGAGTCTCGACGAGGTCGGCCGGTGCACGTGGCACCCGGTGCTGAGCCTCGACTGGGACAACAACGAGTTGGTGACACGCGGGACGCTGGCAGTCGACCTCGAGGTGCTCGTGCCAGCGTGGGCCAAGCGCAGCGAGTCCAGCGAGGCTGTGCGCGCCGAGTGGGACCGTTGGTCGGAGGCGTTGATGACGCACGAGAGAGGCCACGCCGACCTGGCGTACAACTACCTCGACAACTTCGAGGACACCCTCGTCGGCATGACCAAGGACGACGCCTGGGCGGCCTTCGAGCAGGTCAAGCAGGACCTACAGACAGCCAGCGACGGCTACGACACATCCACCAACCACGGCATCAGCCAGGGCACAACGCTCGACACCAGCATTACATGACGGTCAGGACGAGCAATGCTGGTTCCTCGAGCAGCGTCTTGATGCGCTGAACAAAGGTCGCCGCATCCCAGCCGTCGACGATGCGATGGTCGAAGCTCGATGAGAGGTTCATCATCGAGCGAGGCACGAACGAGGTGCCGTTCCAGACTGGACGGGTTTGCAGCTTGTTGATTCCGACGATCGCCACTTCGGGATGATTGATGATCGGCGTGGTGACGAGCCCTCCGAACGCGCCGAGTGACGTGATCGTGATCGTCGAACCGGACAGCTCGGCGCGTTGCGCCGTCCCGTCGCGAGCAGCCTCAGTCACGCGCCCCAGTTCGACAGCGCTCTGCCACAAGCCCATCGTGTGAGCATCGCGAACGACGGGCACGATCAGTCCGTTGGCGGTCTGGGTGGCGATCCCGATGTGGACCTCACCGTACGTCGTGAGGACCGCCTTCTCGTCGTCGAATGTGGCGTTGAGTTGTGGCCGCTCGGCGACCGCCAACACGATCGCTCGCATCACGAACGGCAGCAGGGTCAGGTGCGGCCGATCGGGATACTCCGTCGCCAATGAGCGACGAAGCTGCTCGACCTGAGTCATATCGACCTCGTCGACGTATGTGATGTGGGGAATCCGCGAACTCGACA
>JANMTV010000328.1:0-10142 GCA_031390905.1 Ilumatobacteraceae bacterium
CGGGCGGATCCGATTGGACCCGGAGGCCGGAGGGTAGTCAACGTCGCCAGCCAGAGTGTGCTCGTCGTACGCGACCTCGACGGCACCTTGTATGCACACGCCAACGTATTTCGCCGCCGCAGGCCTGCAACAGGGGCACACCGGCACTGAGGGCGAACGCCAGTCGAGCCGAGTTGCCGATGAACTGACGCCTGGTTGCACTCATATAGCAGTCCCCCTGTTGTTCGCTGAGCTATGACTCGACCGCAATCGCGGTGAGGTAGTGGTTGACAAAATCGAGGACGTACTGATCCTTTCGGGTCAGTACGCCGTGGTCGAAGGATCGCGAGGAAACACCTTTTTGGACGCGTTCGCAGACGACATAGTCCTGTCTGCCGACGAGTTCGCTGAACGACACGATGTCCGACATGTCGAAGTCGGGTTGGGAGATCGTGTCGGCGGCGACGAGGTATTCCATGACAACGACGGTCTCTCCGGCGCCGTTGGGATAGAGCCCTGAGACGATCACGCTGGTGCCGGTGACGTCGACGAACATGTTCGGGAAGGCGACCGCGCCTTGGTAGATGTCGGCGTGGTCCGCCGGCATGTTGGGGAGCAGCGGAAGCGACGAGCTGCCATTCGCCGAGAAGCTGTTGGCGCCGGGAACCAAGTGCACGCCGCCATCGTCACGGTTGCGATCAATCACGTTGCCCGACCGATAGGTCGGTACGAGTTCGACGAGTTCTGGGTGGACCAAGGCGCAATGCAGACACTCCTGATAGTTCTCGAACAGAACTTTCCAGTTGGCGGCGACGGTTTGTTGTGTGCGTGCCGCGGTGCGGAGCGCCCCGATGTCGAGGTGTTCGAACGTCAGCAGATGGCTGGCGTGCGTGCGCAACCAGTCGAGCAGCGGAACTGGATTGGGATTCAAACTGACGAAGACGAAGCCTTGCCACTCGGCGAGAGCGACCGGCCAGAGGGAAAGTTCTGACCGATCGAGTTCGTCGCTGTCGACTCGCGGCGTCGCAATCAGCCGTCCGTCGAGGGCATAGGTGAAGGCGTGGTACGGGCACATGATCGAGCCCTGACCCTCCGCCTGATCGGTCTCGCAGAGCAGGCTGCCGCGGTGGCGACATACGTTGGCGTGTGCATACAAGGTGCCGTCGAGGTCGCGTACGACGAGCACACTCTGGCTGGCGACGTTGACAACCCTCCGGCCTCCGGGTCCAATCGGATCCGCCCGTCCGACGAAGAACCACCCACCGTGGAACAAGGTCGCTTGCTCGAGCGCGTAGACGTCCGCGCTGAGGTAATCGGGCCCGGTGAGAGTGTGTCGGTCGGATGTGTCGATGCTCATGGCGCAAGCTCCCAAATGACAGGATAACACTGGCGTGCTACCCTGACTGACGAGTCAGTTAACCGGATTATTTAACCACACACCGACCCGCCCAGAAGAGCCCAGTGACGACATGAGCAACTCAACAAAGCTGACAAATCTCGATCAACTGATCGCTGAACAGGAACAGCAGTTCCTGATTCGCAACCCGAAGTCGGCGTCGACCTGGGTCGCGGCCTGCGATTCGATGCCGGGAGGGGTGACCTCCAGTTGGTCGAGCACACGCCCGATTCCCGTCTGGATCGATCGAGGCCACGGCAGCCATGTGTGGGATGTCGATGGCAACGAGTACGTTGATTACCACGCCGGCTACGGCGTCAACGTGGTTGGCCACGCCAACCCTGCGGTGGTCGAAGCGGTCCAGCGCCGGGTCAATCTGGGCACCCACTTCGCCCAGCCGACACCCGACTCGATCGTGGTCGCCGAGGCGCTCAGCGAACGGTTCGGATTGCCACTTTGGCGGTTCTGCAATTCGGGCACTGAAGCCACGATGGACGCCGTCCATCTGATGCGGGCGATCACTGGCCGCGACCTGATCGTCAAGGTCGAGGGTTCCTATCACGGTCATCACGATCTACTCAACGTGTCCCTGTGGCGCAACGCCGATCAACTCGGTCCAGTCGACAATCCGTGGCGCATCCCTGGCCATGGGATTCCCGACGTGTTCGGTGATCTTGTTCGAATCGTGCCGTTCAACGATCTCGCCGCAGTTGAGCGAGTATTCGCCGCCGATGCCGGGCAGATCGCCGGGATGATCCTCGAACCGATGATGATGAATGCGGGGATCATCCCTCCCCAGCCGGGCTATCTGGAAGGCCTGCGCGAGATCACCCGTCGGCACGGCGCGTTCCTCACGTTCGATGAAGTCAAGACCGGGCTGGTCGTCGCCTCCGGCGGGGCTACGGAACTGTTCGGTGTCACGCCCGACATCATCTGCCTCGCCAAAGCGCTGGGCGGAGGGCTGCCGTGTGGTGCGATCGGCGGTTCGCACGAGGTGATGGATGCGATCACTGACGGTCGCTACGACCAGGTCGGAACGTTCAATGGCAATCCGCTCACGATGGCCGCTGCGCGAGCAGTGCTGACCGATGTGCTCACGCCCGAGACCTACCGTACCGCCGAGGCGCTCGGACGTCAGATGTTCGACGCCGGTCAGGCGGTACTCGCCGAACACGGGATCGCCACCTACGGCTACGTGATGGGTTTCAAGGGGTCCGTCGTGCTGCACGACAGACCCGCCACCAACTATCGCGAGTTCCTCGCGATCGACACCGGCGTCAGTCACGTGCACTATCTCGTTCAGCACAACAACGGGGTATTTCTGGCGCCTTGGGGTAAGGCCGAATCGTGGACGCTTTCGGTTGCCCACACCTCTTCAGATGGCGAGCGACTCGTCGACAACATGCACCTACTCGGGCAGGCGCTGGCGCGCGTCAACGACATGCGTTCGGAGGAGTTTGCTGTAGGAAGTTTGACGTGAGCGAGGTCGTGCTACGCCAGATTTCCGACCCGCCAGGAATCGGGCAGGCGCGCACGCTCCCGGCCTCGTGGTATTCGGATCAATCGTTCTTCGACCTCGAGCGAGAGCTGGTATTCCGCAATGGGTGGGTGTGCGCCGGCGTCGTCGACGAACTCCCGGTGGGCCGGGGTTGGTCGGCTCGCACAGTTGGCGGCGTGCCAGTGCTGCTGGTTCGTGACAAGGATGGCGAGTTGCGTGGCTTTCTCAACGCATGCCGTCACCGCGCCGCACCGCTGTGCGATGACGGTCAGCACGGATCCGGATCGGTGTTGCGCTGCCCGTACCACGCTTGGGTCTACCGGCTCGACGGTTCGCTAGCGAAGGCGCAGGGCGTCGGCAGTCCCGACGGATTCGACGCCGACGACTACTCGTTGAAACCAGTCGCTGTGGCCACGTGGCGCAGGCTCGTGTTCGTCAACATCGCCAATCCCGATGCGACACTCAACCTCGGGCGGCTGGCCGATGCAGTCGCTGGATGCCGAATGGAATCGATGGAGCTGGTGCTGTCCGAGTCTCACGACCGAGCCTTCAATTGGAAGGCCCTGTTGGAGAACTACTCGGAGAACTACCACACACCATTCGTTCATCCCGAGATCGACACGTCCGTCAATGAGGATTATCCGATGGTCAGTGACGGAGTCGTTCTGTACGCCTGGGATCGGCACGTTCGACCAGCGGATGACGTCGATCAACAACTGCGAGCCACGCACCTGCCTGGTGAGCCGGGATGGGAACAGATCTTCGAAGCGTCCACCAACCGCCCGTACGACGTCGGTTCCTACCTCACGATCTGGCCGAACGCGATGATCAATGTGTTTCCCGATGCGTTGCTGGCGATGTGGATGGAACCAATCGATGCACGTACCACTCGGGTCGAGCGCCGCCTGTATTCGCGGCCTGGCACACCTCCCGATGCGCTCGCCGCCAACCTCGAAGCTCATCAACTCGTACACCGACAAGACGTCGACATTTGTCTCAGAGTGCAGCGTTCCCACAACGCCGGCCTCGATGCTGATGGCGTACTTGCGACGGTCGAAGAGCGCGGTGTCTACTTCGTCCATCAACATCTCCGGGCGGCGATCGGCGACCTCGGGTGAGCGTCGACATCCACGACGCGATAGAAACTCGGTCGATGAGTTCTCGTTCAACGGACGCGATGACCGGCGGTCGAATCGACTTGGTCGGACTGTCGAAGTCGTTCGGTGACCAACTCGTGTTGAAGGGGATTGATCTGACGATCGAGTCGGGCGAGTTTTTCTCGTTGCTCGGTCCGTCTGGCTGCGGCAAGACGACGACGCTGAGGTTGATCGGTGGTTTCGAACAGAACGAGTCGGGCAAGGTATTGATCGACGGGGTCGACATCGCTGGCGTCGCGCCCGAGAAGCGACCGGTCAATACGGTGTTCCAGAGTTACGCCCTGTTTCCACATCTCTCGGTCGCAGACAATGTGGGATTCGGACTGCGCTTTCAGGATTGCAGCAAGGACGATCGACGGCGTCGCGTCGGTGAGGCGCTGGCTTTGGTTCGGCTCGAACGGTTCGCCGACCGGAAACCGCATCAGCTCTCAGGCGGCCAACAGCAACGAGTCGCCTTGGCCAGAGCGCTCGTGTTGAGACCGAGGGTGCTGCTGCTCGACGAGCCGCTGGGTGCACTCGACGCCAAGTTGAGACGAACGCTGCAGTTCGAACTCAAGGAACTCCACCGCGAGGTGGGGATTACGTTCGTGTATGTCACCCACGACCAGGAGGAGGCGCTCACGATGAGCGATCGCCTGGCGGTGATGCGTGAGGGTGAGATCGAACAGGTTGGCGCACCGCGCGACGTGTACGACGCGCCAGCGTCTGCGTACGTTGCCGATTTCCTCGGGCTCGCCAATCTGCTCGGAGCGAACGTGCCTGAATCCGGAACGATCAACGTCGATGGTCGCTCGTTCAAGGGGCCGACCGGAGACGTACGCGGGGACTGCACGGTGTTCGTACGACCTGAACGGCTGCGGATCGTCACCGTCGAAGACGGTGATGTGTCAGGCCCGGTGAAAGATGTCGTGTTCGTTGGCTCGACGTCGCACATCAAAGTCATCGTCGGAGATCGAGAACTGCAAATCGTGGTCCCAAACGACGGCACGACGTCGGTTCCGACCCCGGGCACTGACGTTGGTGTGGCGATTTCGCCGGACGCGATCAGAGTTCTCGAACGTTGATTTTGTGACAAACGTCCTGGGGTCTTGTTTCGCCCTGGCAACCGCTGGGCCGGTAGCGTGACCCGTATCGGGGAAAATCGCATGCAGGTCACGTTCCATGGAGTGCGTGGGTCGACGCCGTGTGACGGCGACGAGATTGCGCGCTACGGCGGGAACACATCATGTGTCTCGATCGACGTTCCCGACCACGATCCGATCCTGTTCGACCTCGGAACGGGCTTGCGATACTTCGGCAACGCATGGCCCGGTAAGACGCCCTTTATTGGCACTTGCCTGCTCAGCCACCTGCACTGGGACCACGTGCAGGGCCTGCCGTTCTTTACGCCGATCCTGCGAGACGACGCTCGATTCACCATTTATGCACCGCGTCAGGAGGATGACTGCACCGTGGCTGACGTGATCGACAAAACGATCTGCCCGCCGCTCTTCCCGATACGCGTCACAGACCTGCCGGGTTCGATCATGTTTCGCGACACGGCCAACGACGAGTTCGAGATCGGCGACGTCAAAGTGATGTCGCGCCTGATTCCCCACGTTGGGCGAACGTGTGGTTACCGGGTCGAGTGGAATGGTGCATCGGTCGCCTATTTGAGTGATCACCAACAGCCTGGCATCAACAACTACGGGATTGCCGATGGAGCGCGCGATCTGTGTAGCGATGTCGACGTGCTGATCCACGATGCCCAGTACACGATCGACGAGTTCGCGTTGAAGTCGACCTGGGGTCACTGCACGGTGGACTATGCGGTCAATCTTGCTGCCGAGTGTGGCGCTCGCACGCTGGCGCTGTTCCATCACGATCCGATGCACGATGACGACTACATCGACCGGCTCGTCGACTTAGCGAATGCGCAGGGCAACCAACGCGGTGTCACGGTGATCGCTGCGCGAGAAGGTCTCACGCTTGCCGTCGGCGCGTGAACGCGATCGCATCGGTCGCGTCGATCATGCTCGGGGTGGCGTTCGTTGTGGCGGGTGCTTCGAAACTCGCCGCAGGCCCTGCTTGGCCGGTTCAGGCGAGTGAACTCGGGGCGCCAAGGCCTGTCGTCCCGGCGGTTCCGTGGTTGGAAATGGCTGTCGGCGCGGCGTTGGTCGCCCAACTCGCCGAACCGGTTCCGGCGGTGCTTGCGATCATCTTGTTGATTACGTTCACGGCGTTGATCGGGACCCAGTTGCAGCGCGGTAAGCGACCGATGTGTGCGTGTTTCGGCGCGTGGTCGGCGAAGCCGATCGGCCCGGCGCACATCGCCCGAAATTCGGGATTGCTGATTCTGGGATTGCTGGCGTTGTACGGCTAACCACTCAGGGATCCGGCGGCGAGGTGCGGGTTGTCCGGTGCCGGAGATTTGATTTTGCCTGCTGCGCAGTCGAAACAGCGCACCGTCACGATTGGTCGCCTCGCCTGTCGACTCGGCGCCTTATTCTGCGGCGAGGCTTCGTAACAGGAACGTGAGGACACGAGCTTCTTCGCGCCATGCGTCGTAACGCCCGCTCGGGCCGCCGTGACCGGCACCCATTTCGGTGCGCAGCAACAACACCTCGTTGTTCGTCCGAACGTCGCGCAGCTTGGCCGCCCATTTGGCTGGTTCGTGATAGCTCACCCGAGGGTCGTTGAGACCGGCCGTAATGAAGATCGCCGGGTAGTCGCGGGCCGTGGTGTGGTCGTACGGGGAGTAGCTCAACATGTACGAGGCGAGCGGCTCCTCGCGGGGATCCCCCCATTCCTCCCACTCGGTGACCGTGAGTGGGAGTGACGGGTCGCTCATCGTCGTGACGACGTCGAGGAATGGGACTTCTGCGACCGCGGCCTTGAAACGATCGGGTTCCATCGTCACGCAGGCGCCGACGAGCAGTCCACCTGCGCTACCACCTCGGATGGCGATCCGATCCCGCGCCACGAGGCCGTCGGCGGCCAAGTGCTCGCATGCTGCCAACGTGTCGGTGAACGTGTTGCGCTTGGTCAGTAGCCGCCCGCCGAGATACCAGTTGCGGCCCAGTTCGCCGCCGCCGCGCGGGTGAACGAGCGCCCAGACTGCGCCGCGATCGAGCAGCGATAGCCGACCCACCGAGAACCATGGTGGCGTCGAGATTTCGTACGACCCGTAGCCGTAGACGCAGCACGCCGCCGTCCCGTCGAGCGGCGTGTCGACATGGCGCACGATGTCGACCGGGACCTGCGTGCCATCGTCGGAGGTTGCCCATTCCCGTGTCGAGACATAATTGCCGAGTTCGACGTTTGGTGTCGGCGTCTGTTTGACGACAGTGATCTGGTCGGACGCAACATCGACATCGATGATCCGACTGGGGCTGGTGAGTGACTGATGGATGAGTCGGAGAGTCGACGTAACCCATTCCTCGTTTGGCCCGAACTCGACATCGTGTGGTGAGGGGTCGATCGACAGGACCTTGCTCGACCCGTCACGCTGAACGATCCGTATTTGTGGTTGCGCATGGTGCCACTCGTGCAGCGCCAAGAAGTCGGCAAACGGTTCGATCAATGTGATTCGGCGGCCGGGTTCGTGCGGCACGAACTCAGACCAGTCGCTTGGTTGATCGGCGGGGGCGGTCATCACCCGGAAGTCGATCGCACCATCGTTGGTCAGGATCACGAAGCGGTCACCCCAATGATCGACTTGGTACTCGAAGTCGTGCTGGCGGGGACGCACGCAGGTTGGCGTCGACTCGACGCCGTCGCTCGGCAGAAGCCAATTTTCCGAGGACAGCTTGCTTGCGGATTGGATCACGATCCATTCCTCGCTCCTCGTGGTACCGACACCGACGTAGAAACGTTCATCGTGGTCGACGAAGACCTCGACATCGTCGGCCTGCGGCGTTCCCAGCCGATGACGCATCACTCGGTACGGGCGCTCCATCTCGTCGGCTACGACGTACAGCAGTTGCGTGCCGTCCGTTGACCAGGCGACTCCCGCCCAGGTCGTGTCGCGCAATTCGTCGTCGAGGTCGCGTTGCGTTTCGATCTCGCGAATCCGCAGCGTGTAGTGCTCGTCGCCATTCGTGTCTGATGACCACGCCACACGGCTGTGATCGGGGCTGACCTCGAACGCACCGAGATCGAAGTACTCGTGCCCTGCGGCTTCGGCGTTCTGATCGAGAATCAGTTGGTCGGAGGCACCGTCGATGGATCGACCGCGACAATGAATCGGGTACGACTGGCCCTCTTCGGTCCGGCCGACGTAGTACCAGCCACCAGACAGGACAGGCGCCGACGTGTCGGTCTCCTGTACCCGCGACCGGATTTCTTGGAACAAATCGTCGAGCATTTCGGCGTTTGATTCGAACCAGGCTTCGGCGTGGACGTTTTCGGTTTCGAGGTACGCCACCGTGTCAGGGTCGTCACGGTCGAGTAGCCAGGCGAACGGATCGTCGACATCGCCCGTCAAGCGACTCCACGTGTGGGGGACTTTCTTGGCGGTTGGCTCAGACACGATCTGCAGAGTAGGCGCTAGGTTGACCGGCGACATGCGCGTGTGGATTGACCAGGACCTCTGCACCGGCGACGGTCTGTGCCTCGATCATTGCCCCGACGTGTTCGTGCAACTCGAGGACGGGATCGCGTACGTCGCTCAAGCCGGCAGGGTATTGAATGACCCTGGGAGCTCGGGAAGTCTGGCGTGGGTGTCGGATCGAGACGTGAACGCAGTGATCAAAGCCGCCGAGGTCTGCCCTGGTGAGTGCATCTTCATCGAAACCGATCGCTCGATCCATACCGCTAACCAGACTCCTGACCAGGCTGCCGCCTGACACCGATCGTGCGATCTGCGCGAACTGTCGGGGAATCGGCGTGCCCTTGGTTGACCGGATTGTTACTATGGCGGTAGTGGAAATCTCACGACCCCCACGCCGGAGCTGATCATGACGACTTTCGATCTCGATCTCACCAAGTACGACCTCGGATGGAACGACGAGGTCGAGTACGCATTTGAACCGGTGAAGGGCATCAACCCTGGCGTCGTCGAGCAGATCTCGTGGTGGAAAGGTGAGCCGCGCTGGATGACCCAGATCCGTCAGCGCAGCCTCAAGTTGTTCGACAAGAAGCCGATGGCCGAATGGTTCGCGGTCAACATGCCCGACATCGACTTCCAGGACATCTACTACTACCTGCGTCCGAAAGGTGAGCAGGTCGACGAGTGGGATCAGCTCCCCGAAGAGATGATGCGGACGTACGAAAAGCTCGGGATCCCCGAAGCCGAGCGAAAGTACCTGAGCGGCGTCACCGCCCAGTTCGAAAGTGAAGTCGTTTACCACAAGAATCGTGTCGAACTGGAGGAGCAGGGGATCCTGTTCTGCGACATGGACACGGCTCTGCGTGAATATCCGCATTTGGTGAAGGAGTACTTTGGCACCGTTATTCCGCCCGGAGACAACAAGTTCGCGTCATTGAACACCGCCGTATGGTCGGGCGGTTCATTCATCTATGTGCCGCCGGGTGTCGAGTGCGAGATGCCGTTGCAGGCGTATTTCAGGATCAACGCCGAGAACGCCGGCCAGTTCGAGCGAACCTTGATCATCGCTGACGAAGGCTCGCAGGTCCACTACATCGAGGGCTGCTCGGCCCCGGTGTACACCAGCGACTCACTCCACTCCGCCGTGGTCGAAATCATCGTCAAGGCCGACGCCCGCGTGACCTACACGACAATTCAAAACTGGTCACCAAATGTCTACAATTTAGTCACTAAAAGAGCACGAGTTGAGGCTCGCGGCCATATGGAATGGATCGACGGGAACATAGGTTGTCTCGCCGAAGGTTCCACGGTCACGACGCCAAGCGGTGTCAAGCCAATCGAGACGCTGGTTCCAGGTGAGGAGGTGTTGTCGTTCGATCATGAGCTTGATCAACTCGTCTTCCGTGCGGTGACGGCCAAGCGGTTCTCCGGTGTTCAGCCAGTACGCGAGGTCAGCGTTGGTAGTCGCTCGCTGCGAGTCACCGACAATCATCCGTTCCTGTCGTACACGCACGACGCATCGCGCCCGAAAAAGCTAGGACGGTACGAGTTGGCATACGTCCGCGCCGACCAGCTTTCGACCGC
>JANMTV010000318.1:0-2777 GCA_031390905.1 Ilumatobacteraceae bacterium
GATTTAGCGGTGATCTGCGCACAGACCGACCATCAATGCTACCGGTCCAATTCCGGTTCGCAATGGCCGAATCCGAGGCATTTCACCCTGACGTAGTGGCGCGTCGGCGGCGACACCGGACGTTACAGCGGTATGAGAGCATGCGCGAGGCCCCGTGCTCTGACCATCAGGAGATCGATCGGTAGTGCAGTCGCTGGTCTGGCTGTGATCGTGGTGGCTGTAGTGATCGGGGCCAACTGATGCCAACCCGGTGATCGATGTCTGCTCCACGGTCCCGTCAAACCGGAGAGCACCCGGGCTGCTTTGCCCGGGGCTAACGAATCGCGGCTGCGTCAACTCTGGGTAACCGAAACGCGCACCCGATGCGGCCAGAGCGACGTATCACGCGCCCGGCGACCATCCGGTCAGTCAGCCGAGATGCCGCGCGTACTTCCCTCACCCGACGAGGACTGGTGGGTGATCCTTGACGAGTTCGACTTCCGCGCCTGGCGCATACTCGTGGTCGGGCCGCATCCGTCGGCGGCGCGTCACGAACCGGACGGCCAGCACCAGGAGATCGAGTACCAGAACGACAACCAACAGGATCAGCAGGCCGGGCATGTGCGAAGTGGCGTCAGCGGCGGTGACGGTCCGGCCTTCGCTCGACACATCGACACGCCACTCGGCATTGCCGTAGACCGGTGCCGGGAGGTCGGCTTGAACGACTTGCTCCCACGTCTCTCCCGGTCCGATCTCAGCAGGCGGCTCGATCACGAGCGTTCGCTGGATGTCGCCGTCACCACGACCAACCGTGGCGCCGATCGCAATTTTCCCGACGACGACGGTCGAGCTATTCCTCACCGTCACCGTGACGTCGTACGTCGTCGCCGCACCAAGGCTCGATCGCAACCAGCCGAGTGCGCCTGTGCTTGCTCGCTCGGCGACGATCGACGCTACGAGCGTCTGGGTGGGGGTTGACCCACCGACCACCGAGTCAACCGGGTGGCCGATCAGGGTGATCGCGGCGACCGCGATCTCGTCGTTGTTCCGGCTCGAGACTCGAATAATGCACGGGCACGCAACGGGAGGCGCGGCGATCGGCATTTGGACGAGTTGTGAGCCACCGTTGCCGTCGAGCCCGACTCCCTCGCTGGCGGTCATGTTGCAGTCGGCCGAACCGCGCCGACCATCGTTACCACAGACCGTGACCGTGACTGCTGTGGCCTGGAACCCGGCGATCGTGAGGATCACGACACCATCCGGTTTGAACTCATAGCGGTCGAGCTCGACGCTGGGCGCGCTGAACGACGACGACGCCAAACCAGGGGTCGAAAGGCCGACCGCCACCAGCAACCCGAATACCACCGGCGGCGTCAGCCGACGCGCTGGAATTCTCATGTCCGCTGTCTTTCCGGGACGGGTTCCAGTTCGGGGACGGGCGCCAGTTCAGCTGGCGGGACAAGCACGTAATTTGGGGTGATCACTTCGGTGCGATGGCGCCGACGAGCACGCTTGGCCAGCAAACCGAAGAGCAGCAACAACAACACCAGCAGAACCGCGATCGGCGGGGCGAACGTTGTTGCTTTCCTGCTCGAATCGCCGGCAACGATTCCGTCGCCACCGGCCGCCGGCTCGATCGCGACGGTTGTGAACGCCAGCCCGAAGGCAGGAACGTCGTCGACGATTGTCGTGATGTCGACACCCTGCCCGGGGAGCAACTCAGGGAAATCGGCGGCGGCGACCCGTTGCTTGGCCAACCCGAACGGGCCGGAAACCGACACGCTGTGCTTTCCGCTCAACCGCACATTGCCGCGGTTCTGGATCCGGTAGCTGACGCTCGCCGACCCACTGAGTGGGTTGAGCACCGACCGATAGTCGGTCGACAATTCTTCGATTGCCAGTTCGGCACGGAGCGTGCCGCCGACCCGAACGTAGAGCCGGGTGCCGGTCCGTCGGTCGAGCGTGACGAGGTCGCCTTGCGGGCCACTGCTGACAGCCTCGTTCGAGGCCAGGACTGCGCCGGTGTGATCGCCGGGCGAGGCATTGTCGGGGATCGTGAGCGTGATCGGAATTGTCACCTGTTCACATGCCGCCACGGTGACCAAATCCTGGGCGAACGTAACCCATGTACCGACATCGGTTGGCTCTTCGGTACCCGGAAGCAAGTCGAACTGCCCTTCGGCGTTGTTGAAGGCGTCGGTTGCGTAGACACGAAAGTTGAGCTGCTGATTGCTGAAGTTGTACAACGTGACGGCGTCTGGAACCTCGGAGCCAGCGTCGCCTGTGAACGACAGGTTCGGGCGGTTGCCGGCTTCGGCAGGGTTGTCGGAACCTGCCGGTGCCAGCGCCCAGCTGTGCACAATCTCGTCGCCGGCCTGTTGCGGTTGACATTTCCCGATTTCGGTCTCGGCCGATTCGTCGCTGACCGGTGGCGGTACGCCATCGCCATCCTGAGCGGATGCCACCAAGGCGGGGGCGGTCAACGTGACAGTCGCCGCCGTGGTGAACGTGAGGGACAACGTGAGGGTCAACAATGCAAGTCGTCGACGTGTGTTCATAGGTGTTTGATTGCCTTTGATCAGGAACGACGTCAGCGGTGCGGGTCGGCCGAAGCCGCCCCGCACCGCCATGACGTCATTGCGTTTGGTTGTTATTGCGTGAGCTGTTTGGTGTCTGGATCAGACGGCCGTGAGGGCCAAAATGCCTTCGTAGAAACCGGAATCGTTCGAAGCCGGGATCAGAACCTTGACTCGGGCATCGAGCTCGGTGATGCCGAGGCCGGCACCAGCGAGTGTCGA
>JANMTV010000381.1:0-5903 GCA_031390905.1 Ilumatobacteraceae bacterium
GGCGACGAGGGAAGCGCCAGCGACGAGTCGCACAGCGGCGCGAGAAGGAAGCGCAGCGGACGACGAGCCCGCCATCAACAGAAGAAAGTTGACTGCGTACATCAGATGTACCTACAGGCGACGAGGGAAGCGCCAGCGACGAGTCGCACAGCGGCGCGAGAAGGAAGCGCAGCGGACGACGAGCCCGCCATCAACAGAAGAAAGTTGACTGCGTACATCCTCCGCTAGTCCTTCCTGGCCAGGACGATGGCACCGACGGCGGCGGCGAGTAGAACGAACGACAGGGCGATCAGCGGGACGAGGTAGTTCCCGAGATAGCCGTCACTGATTGCTGTGGTGGTACCGGCGATCTGTGCCTGCGACTGGTCGACGAGCACCGTGTCCTCGAAGGCATCAATGACCGAGTAGGCGAGCACGCCGAGAAGCAACAGTGCAACTGGGATACCGACGCCCCACCCCTTGTTGTTGAGGTCGGAATCGGGACCGATCGTGGCGCGGGTGAGCATGATTCCGAACAGGAACAGCACCATCACCGCCCCGATGTACACGAGCACCTGTGAAACGGCGACGAACTCGGCTGCGGCCAGGATGTATTGGGCGGCGACACCGCCGAGTACGACAATCAGCCACAGGGCGGCATGCACGACATCCTTGGTCGTGACAACGGCGAGCGCGGCGAGGATCATCGAAGCAGCGATGATCCCGAACGCCACGTTCTGCGCAACGTTGACGTCGGCGGCGAATACGGCAGCAACGTTCACTTCGGCTTCACCGCCCCAACTTCGAGCTCAGGCGCCTCAGGCACAGTTTCCATCCATTCGCCAAGTTTCGTCTTGTCGTGCAGGAGGTCGGCGATGCGCGGTTCGGAGTACTCGTACTCCGGGCTCCAGAACAGGGCGTCGAACGGGCACACCTCGACGCAGATCCCGCAATACATGCACAGCGCGTAGTCGATGTCGAATCGGTCGAGGTGGTTGACCTGTCGCGGCTTACCGCCGGCGCGACGAGGGGGTGCAAGTTGCTTGTGGCCCTCGATGTAGATGCACCAGTCGGGACATGAGCGGGCGCACAACATGCACGCCGTGCAGTTGTCCTCGCGCAACGCGATCACACCGCGAGCACGAATCGGTGGCGTTTCCTTCTCGTGCGGGTACTGCACCGTGTTGACGCCGTCTTTGGCGGTGCGCATCATCGTGCCCATCGTCACGCCAAGACCTTTGATCAATCCAGGAAGCTTCGGCATCACACTGCCACCTTCCTGATGGTCGGGACTAGGCGCCGCTTCGCTTCGCCCGCTCCCTCCGACGCCTCGTCGCTGGCGCTTCCCTCGGCGAATGACATCAAGGCGATCATCACACTGCCACCTTGAGGACGGCTGTGATAGCGATGTTGGCGAGCGACACGGGGATCAACACCTTCCAGGCGAAACGTTGCAACTGGTCCTCACGGAATCGGGGATAGCTGAAGCGCACCCACATGATGATGCCAGTCAGCACCATCATCTTGGTGAACAGGATCAGTGGTCCGGCGACGTTCATCCAGTTGTCGACCGAGTCGATCGTGGTCCAGCCGAACCAGCTGAACGGGATCCCCCAGCCACCGAGGAACAACACAGAGGCGATCAGGGCGAACACGCCGGCTGTGGCGAACTCGCCGATGAAGAAGATCAAGAAACGAAAGCCAGAGTATTCGGTCATGTAACCCGAAACGAGTTCGGATTCGGCGATCGGCATGTCGAAGGGGGCCTGGGTCAGTTCGGCCTGCACGGCGATCATGAAGATCAAGAACCCGACGAACTGGGTGATCACGAACGGAAACCCGACGCCATTCCAGCCGAACATCTCTTGCGTGTTCTGGGCAACCACGATCTGCTGCAGGTTCATCGAACCTGCTTGGATCACAACGCCTACAACAGCCAACACCATCGGCAGTTCGTACGCAATCAACTGGCCAGCCGCACGCAGGCCACCGAGCAACGAGTATTTGTTGGCGCTCGCCCATCCGGCGATCAAGATGCCGATCACGGAGATCGAGCCGACCGCCAAGAAGTAGAAGACGCCGGCGTTGAAGTTGGTAAACCAAGCATCGGGTCCGAACGGCACCACCACGACCAGCAGGAACGTTGACATCAGCACGATGATCGGTGCCATTTTGAAGATCTTGGCGTCGGCGTTCTCGGGGACGATGTCCTCTTTTTGGAGCCACTTGGCGACTTCAGCCAGCAACTGCATCGAGCCGTAGGGACCCGCTTCCATCGGGCCAAGCCGGCTTTGCATGAACGACATCATCTTGAACAGAAAGACGTACACGATCGTGCCGGCTGGCAGCAGCACAGCCACCAAACCACCCAAAACGCGGAGCAGCGACTGCCCCCAATACGGAATCTCTACTGCCAAGAGCGTCATGCGTCGGAAGCCTCGTGGTCATGCGGCGAGGGAAGCGCCAGCGACGAGCCGCACGGAGGCAGCACTCGAAGCGAGCGCAGCGAGCGGAGAGCAGTGCCGACCATATTCATCGGTCGATGTCTCCGAGGATGAAGTACATCGAGGCGAGAATCGTGATGATGTCAGGAACGTAGACGCCTTTGAGCACCCACGACGCGATCGAGATGTTGTTGAAGCTGGCGGAACGGATCTTGACCCGGAACGGGCCAAGATCGCCCTTGCTGACGACGTAGTACCCCATCTCGCCGAGCGGGTTTTCGGTCGATACCCAGGCTTCACCTTCAGGAACCTTGATGATTCGCGGCACCTTGGTCATCACCGGACCGGCCGGGATGTTGTCGATCAACTGGTCGACGATCTTGGTGGCCTCACGGGTCTCTTGCAGACGCACCCAGCAGCGCGCCCACGAGTCACCGTCAGGGTGCGTCCACACCTTGAAGTCGGCCTTATCCCATGCCATTGGCAGGCTCTGGTCACGGCGCAGGTCCCAGTCGACACCAGAGGCGCGGAGGTTGGCCCCCGACAATCCGTACGACTTGGCGACCTCGGCTGGAATGATCCCGATCCCGCGGGTACGGCTCTGGAAGATTTCGTTGCCGAACAGCAAGTCTTCGATCTGGTCACAGAACGTCCGCAACTTCTTCATGACCTGCTTGGTCTCGTCGATCCAGCCCTTCGGCAGATCGTCCTTGAGGCCGCCGATCCGGTCGAAGTTGGGGTGGAAGCGACCGCCGGTCGCTCCTTCGATCAGGTTGAGCACATACTCCCGGTCACGGAAGGCGAGGAACACCGGTGTGATCGCGCCCATCTGTACGCCGAGGTCGCCAAGGAACAGGCTGACGTTGGCAATCCGCGACAGCTCGAACAAGATCGTGCGGATATACTGGGCGCGAGGTGGTGCCTCGACACCCATCAGCTTCTCGGCGGCGAGGATGAAAGGCACTTCGTTGGCGAAGCTTCCGAGCCAGTCGATCCGATTGACGAGTGTGGTGACTTGAGGGAACGTACGAACCTCGGTCAACTTCTCGTAGCCGCGGTGCATGTAACCGGCGACCGGTTCTGCCCACACGACCTGCTCGCCATCAAGCCTGGCCACGATCCGCAAGGTGCCGTGAGTAGCGGGGTGCTGCGGCCCGATATTGAGGGTCATACCCTCGGTCTCTAGCTCGACGTTCAGCCGCGCATCAGCAGCCTGAGCGGCGATGTAAGACAGTTGCTGACGCTCGTTCATTCTTGTGGCCGGGACTGGCCTCTTTTGATGGTCGGGACTAACCGCCGCTTCGCTTCGGCTGCTCCCTCCGTGTGCCTCGTCGCTGGCGCTTCCCTCGGCACCCGCCGAAGCATTGTGCAGGCTGGTCGGCTTCACGGCCCGATTCGTCATGATTCCGACTCACCGACCTCGGGAGTTTCGACGACGTCAGCGTCGTCGGACTTTGGCATCGGTTCTACGTCGACGATGCCGGGCCATGGCTTGACCATTCGAGACAGCAACGGGAAGTCCTTACGCAGCGGGTACCCCTCGAAGGCCCCCGGAAGGTACAGGTTGCGAAGATCGGGGTGGCCGGCGAAGCCGATTCCGAACATCTCATGGGTCTCGCGCTCGTGCCAGTTGGCACCGAAGTACGAAGCAATCCATGTCGGCATCGACATCGACTCAGGGACGTCAGACTTGAGCGTCACACTCACGTGACGGCTCAGATCGGTCACTCGGGCGAGCAGTTGGAAGCGAGTGTCGCCGCCGGCGTAGCCCTGTTTGATCTCGGTGCTCGGTACAAACGGTTCGGCGTCTGGGTCATCTTCGCCTTTGCCGTACGGCGACGGCAACCAGTCGATTGCGGAGATAAAACAGAAGTAGTCGAAGCCCTGCGCTTTCAGCGACTGTGCGGCAAATGCCCACGATTCGGCAGCGACACGCACCCACAAATCATCCTGCGGGACGAGGTGAATGTCGAGCAAATGTTCACCGAGATCGGCACGTAACGCATCAACGATACCTTCACGCAGCCCGTCACCCGGCAACGCTTGAGTCTCGGTAGCCGACGTGTCGCTCACTGTCGTGTCACTCAATTGGGCCGCCTCCGACGACGAGTGGCTCACGCGCCAGGCGTCCGCGTTCGGCAGTCATTTGCAACGACGTGAACTCTTCGTTGCGCCATTTGGCTGCCATGTCTTCGTTCTTGATCCGCTGTTGCAACAACACGATGCCTTCCAGCAACGCTTCCGGCCGCGGCGGGCAGCCGGGCACGTAGACATCGACCGGAATGATCTGGTCGACACCTTTGGTCACTGAATACGAATCCCAATACGGTCCACCGCAGTTGGCGCACGAACCCATCGAAATCACGTACTTCGGTTCCGGCATCTGCTCGTAGAGCCGCTTGACCGCCGGTGCCATCTTGTCGGTCACAGTACCTGACACGACGACGAGGTCGGCCTGGCGCGGACTGGCCGGCAACGGAATCACGCCGAGCCGCATCACGTCATAGCGCGGCGAGCCAAACGCCGCACCCATTTCGATCGCACAGCAAGCCAAACCCCACTGGTACACCCACATCGAATAGGAGCGCCCCATGTTGAACAACTTGGTGAGCGGGGCCGGCATCCGGCCTCGATCGACTAGACCCATCGCAGGAGTCCTCGTTTCCACGCGTAGACCAAGCCGTCGAGCAACAGCACGATGAAGATCAGCATCGCAATCAGGCCGAACCAGCCGTAACGCTCCATCGCTGTTGCCCACGGGAAGATGAACACGGCTTCCACGTCGAAGATCACGAACAAGAGGGCGAAGACGTAGTAACGGATCTGGGATTGCGACCAACTCATGCCGACCGGGTCGACGCCCGACTCGTACGCAGTCAGCTTTTCTTTGCCGGGACGCGACGGCCTAACAGCGGCCGCGACGCCAAGAAGCAAGCCGGCCACGAGGATCGCGGCCAAGCCAAACCAGACGACAGTGAGGTAATCGCGCAGAAAGAGCGACATCGGTCAGCGAGGCTACCAGGGGTCCGGAACGGTGACCCAAACTGTGCTCAATCAGCTGGAAATCGTCTTGCTCGAGCGCCCGGCACGCCCAACTGCGGTGTCGACTGCATCGCTCGGGAGCAGAAAGCGGGGGCCCATCAACTTCGCCATCAGGTGCTCCCCTGCAATCACGGGCGGGTACTTCGGCGGATGATCACTGTCGGTGCAGGTCGGTACGCACTCAATTTGGGCGTCCCAGTTGGCGTCGAAGAAGAACGCCGTACTTCGTCGACGAACCGGCCCTGTTCCGGGCGGCGGCGGCACCACACGATGCAGCGTCGACTTCCAGCGGTCATTCGTCCACTCGGCCGTGAGGTCACCGAGGTTGACGAGCAAAGCGCCTGGAGCGGGAACGACGTCGTGCCACGCGCCATCGTCGCCAAGTACTTGCAACCCCGGAGTGGTATCAGCCCACAACACGGTCACAACGCCATAGTC
>JANMTV010000397.1:0-10489 GCA_031390905.1 Ilumatobacteraceae bacterium
TCGGCGAAACTTCCTGACCGAGCGCGATGGCGCGCTCGTGTTTCGCCATGAGCTGGTTCGCGCCGCAGTCGCCGCCGATACAAGCGCGATGCGACGAGCGTGGGTGCATCGCCGGGCGTCCCAGATACTGGCCGACCGCGAAGACGTAAACCCGATGGAACTCGCCCGCCATGCGCTCCAAGGTGGAGACCGGACGCTCGCCGCTTCTGGGCTCGCGAACGCAGCTGAACTCGCCCGCAGGCGGTTCGATCTGGCCGGTGCCGAGGGACTCCTCGACCAGGCCGTCGAGCTTCACGACAGTGGTGCAGTTCGGCTCAGCCGGAGCCGGATCCGCATGGCGCGTGCCGACCTTGCCGGTGCAGACACGGACGCCGAGCGGGCATTGACACTCGGCGCTGGAGCGGAGGCGCTGGAGCTGCGCGCCTGGGCTGCCCGAAATCGTCACGACACGGACGCCGCCATCCACCTCGGCGAAGCCGGTGCGGCGATGGCAAACGACATCGGCACGAAGGCAAGTTGCCTACTGGCGGTCGCCTTCGCATACCGCGGAGTCGGCGACCTTCGTGCGACCGAGGCGCTACTCGATCAGGCGCGTTCGCTCGACCCCCCACCCTCGCTCGGGTTGTCTGCCTGGGTGGCCGTGTTGCGCGTCCATCAAGGACGCCCGGCCGAAGGACTGGCGGCACTCGAACCGTTACTCGGCGTCGAAAGCGGCAGTATGCAGTCGTTCTGGGTCGAACACGTCCTGCAAATGAGTGCTCACGGATATGGCATGGTCGGTCGCGCCGACGATGCATTGGCTGTGATTGATCGGATGGCAGTCGAGCAGGAATGCCGCGGCAGCAACGTGCGCTACAACGGCATTACCGAGACGTACCGGAGTTGGGTGTTGCGTAACCTTGGGGTACCGCAGGCCGAGGAGTACGCCAGGGCCGCAAGGGAAACCGGAGCGTCGAACGAGATCCGCGCACAAGCCGGCCTTGATCTCGCCGATTCACTCCTGATGAACGGACGCGTTGACGAGGCGGCCGCAGCGTTGACGTCTACCATGCCTGACTATTCCCCTTCCTGGGTGAACAACCGCTGGCGATGCGAACAGCGTGCGGGAATCATCACAGCCCGCCTACATCTCGCCAACGGCTCGCCGCTGGAGGGACTAGACGCAGCTCACGAAGTAGCCGTCGCAGCACATCAGCGAGGTGACCGGCGTTACGTCACGTTCGCCGATTTGATGATCGCACGGGCCAACGCTCGGCTTGGCCGTGCAATCGAGGCCGAGGCGATCGGATCGCAGCTCGAACGGTTGACAACCGTCGCCGGGATGGAAGCGTGGTGGTTCGCAGCCGACGTAGCCGACGACACGGGACTCGACGCAGCGCGCGTCGTGGCGCGTCGCGCCGCGTCACGTCTCGTCGACAACGCGGGTAACCACTCCGACGTACTCGCCCGAGCGATCGCCAAACGTCTTAGGTAACTCGTGCCACGAGTTCGATCACGTTCGGCCGAAAGGAACGACCGGTCGACTCGACGGCGGCGGTCGCCTCGGCAACAAGCTCAGCGAACTCCGAAGGCCCGAGCGTGTCGAGGAAATGCGATACCTGCGGCATACCAAATCGACAGCGGACGACCAACGCCGGGTTGTCGAGTCCGACATCGATATCGGCACAGTCGACCTCGATCGAGACCAGCCCTGCGCTGCGGGCGGCGCCAGCCATCTGATGCGTCGTCGCAACAGCCGTGGCCCGAGCGTGCATCTCGCGATACCAGCTCGGTGGCTGCCAGCCACGTGCCAACAAGACTGCATCGATCGCCTCCTTGGCCGGAGCTCGGTCCTCACCGAACACGGACGCCAAGACGACTCCGGACGAGCGCGTCACACGCCCGAGCTCGCGCAATCCCGCGACTGGATCGGCGAGATGGTTCAGCACGAAACCTGCGACGGCAAAATCGACGGCATCATTGCGAAGCGGGAGGGCGGTGATGTCAGCGACTGCGGCGGCACCGGACGAGCACGATCCCGAGTCGCTGCAAAGCATGCTGACTTCGAGATCGCACGAAATGACTCGCGCTCCCGAGGCGACCAGCACGGCGCCGATTGCACCGGTGCCCGCTCCCGCGTCAAGTGCAATGCGGCCGTCCAAAACGGTCGGTGAACGGTCGACGAGGTGCTTCGCCAGCGGTCCGTAGGCCAGCATCGCATCGGCCCTCCATCGACTCCCGGCACCGACGTAGGCGTGGCGGACGGGGTCCGTCAACGAAGCCATGACGCGCCCGCGAGCGCGGCCGTTTCCCACCACGCCAACTCGGCAGGGTCTCCGACGGCTTTCTCCCACGCGAACACGGCCGCCATACCCACAAGCGAAAGACCGAGCTGGCGTTCCCACCATCCCGTGGTGTCGACCCCGTGGTGTTCGAGCCTGCCGCGGTAGTAGTCGATGGTCGCCTCCTTTGAGTGCGGCATCCGGGCCCGGTTCAAGGCGATGTACCAGGTGAGATCCCAACAGGGGGCCGCTTCGCCGGGGTAGGCCCAGTCGAGCAGTACGGTTCGCCCGTCCTTTCGGCGGCCGACATTGCCGAGCTTCCAGTCGCCGGCGACGAAGGTCAGCGGTGTCGAACATAGGGCCTCGGCCAACTGATGCGGATCGCGGTGAATCTCACGAACCAGTTCGTTGAGCCGCGGGGCCAGCGTCGGCAACCGATCCCAACCTTGATCGGCGACGAAGATCGGACCGGGAACGTCGTCGACGAGCAACTCCGCAGCAATCGTTTCCGGCGCGAAGAACAGGAACCGTCTCGCCATGTCCTGGATTCCGATCTCGTCATGCCAGCCCATGAAACGGGCATGAAAGGCGGCCATGTGATCGATGAACCCGAGGTGGGAGTCCGTCGGCAACATGCTGTCGCCAGAAGCAGTCATGTCGGCACCGCGGTCGGTCATCAGCTGGGCGAGGCGCGCTGTCGATCCGTTGCCCTCGAGCGACATGCCAACCATCGCGTGGTCAATCACGTCCGGCACTCGTTGATACAGACCTGCCTGCCAGACCTTGAACTCCCAGTTCGTGGTGTTGCCGGTGCAACGCATGATCCAGTCGGTGTCGGCCGAGAGCAGCTTGAGGAAGTGGGGCTCGCCGTTGATGGTGAGGCGCTCGAACGTGGCACCGGACCGTGCGTCCTCGGGCCGCAGCGGGGTGCGGTCGGTGGCACCTGCGATCAACTCGTCGAGCGATCGGGCGATCCACGGCGTTGTCGTATCAGTGTGCACGGGCAGCCTCCATCTCGGCCAGGAGTTCGGCCGGCCAACGACCTCCGCAAAAGACAGTATCCGCGCCGATCAGTTCGCCAACCAGTGTGAGCACGTGCAGTTGGTGGCCTGCGTGCGGCACTCCCTGCTCGGTCCAGCTGATGTCGATCTCGACGGCTTCGCCTCCTGGGAAAGGGCGACGGTTGATGTGTTCGATGCGTGTCGGCGAGCTGTACCACTTGGCCAACTCCGCTTGGATTGCCCGAGCGCCCACGGTCTCGTATCGCCACATCGGAACGGTGGCATCCAAGACGGCGTCGGCGGCGAACAGCCCGTCGGGGATTCCGGTCCCGCCAGCAATCCCGCCGAGCAGGCGCCCCACCGGATCGTCGTTTGCGTTGCCCGCTGGAGTGCTGGTCGAAGTGCCTGGCGGGGTGGTCGGCGTCGTGATTGCTGAAGTGTTTGTCGAAGTCATAGGGGCATGGTGCGCAAGCCGTGTTGCAACGAGTTTGCAATCGCCGTGCAACATCATCGCAAGAGCGACCTTGCACTGTTCACGTCGTCGGCGTTTCGGTGCCGAAGCTGCGACACAACAGGACACACAACAGGACCCACGACAGGGCCCACGACAGGGCCCACAACATGAAGGAGAGAGAACGATGACACAACAAACGATCGATTCAGACGTGCTGCAGGCACTGGTCGGGCAGGCCGTCGGCGATTTCGGATCGGTACTGAACGCCGCCCTCGTCGTCGTCGGCGACCGACTCGGCTTATACCGGGCACTGGCCGAAAACGGGTCGTCGACGTCGGCCGAGCTGGCCGAACGCACAGGCACTGTCGAGCGCAACGTCCGCGAGTGGCTGTCGGCTCAGGCTGCGGCAGGGTTCGTCACGTATGACGGTGCCGCTGACGACGGTGACCGCTGGTCGCTGACACCCGAACAGGAGGAAGCCTTCACGAACGAATCCAGCCCGGCCTTCCTGTGTGGTGGCTTTCAGGTGGTGACGGCCGCTGCCAAGGCCGACGAAAAGATCACCGAAGCGTTTCGTCACGGTGGCGGATTGGGATGGCACGAACATCATCACGACCTGTTTCACGGCACCGAGCGGTTCTTCCGACCCGGCTACGCGGCGTCGCTCACGAGCGGATGGCTACCGTCGTTGACCGGTGTGGTCGCCAAGTTGGAGGCTGGCGGAAAGGTGGCCGACATCGGCTGTGGCCACGGCGCCTCGACCGTGTTGATGGCCGGCGCCTACCCCGCTTCGCAGTTCATCGGCTTCGACTACCACGCACCTTCGATCGATGCCGCCAGGACCGCCGCCGCCGGCCTGTCGGAACGGCTGACATTCGAGGTCGCCTCGGCGGGAGCCTTCCCAGGCACCGGCTACGACCTCGTCTGCTTCTTCGATTGCCTGCACGATATGGGCGACCCCGTCGGTGCGCTCCGACACACGCTCCAAGCGATCAACGATGACGGCGTCGTGATGCTGGTCGAACCACAAGCGGGAGACACCGTCGCTGCAAACCTCAATCCGATCGGCCGGCTGTTCTACGCCGCTTCGTCGTTGATCTGTACCCCTGCGTCGCAGTCTCAAGCGGTCGGTCGCGCGCTTGGCGCACAGGCAGGTCCTGCACGACTGACCGAGGTGGCGCACGAGGCCGGATTCACCAGAGTTCGCACGGCGGCGTCGACGCCGTTCAACATCGTGCTCGAACTGCGGCCCTAACTCGGGCCCTAACTCGACCGATCCCAACCAGTCACACGATTGGACTCGACCGGGCACACGATCAGGCAATCCGGTCGAGCCATTCGTTGAAGGCGGCGGTCAGTCGGGCCTTGTCGCCCGTTGCAAGGAGGTCCATCACCAACCCGGTGAAGGTGGCCTTCATCAGCGAGGCTTCGATCGCCGCGTGCTGGGCATTGAGTCCCTCTGACACGAGTCGGCGTTCGATGTCGTGACGCCACACACCGATTTGGTCGGCGCGCACTTCGCCGGCCAGACCTGTCACCGTCGTATCGAGCGCTGCAGCTTCATAATTGAGTCGGACCATCCCGAGGTTTGCGGTGTTGGCGTTGATCCATCGCCACCACTTGCGGTAGAGGTCGACTTGCGTGATGTCGGGCTTGCGGCGAAGCCATCCCGCCTGGACGGCGACCTGCAGATCGATCGCTCGCGCCAAGGCCGAAGTGATCAAGTCGTCCTTCGATCCGAAATGGTGGACGAGCCGATTGATACTGACACCGAGTTGCTTGGCCATCGGCCGCAGCGTCGTCTGCGCGAGCCCATTCAGAACCAGGTAGCCGACAACCCGATCAAGCAGCTCCAACTTGAGTTGCGGGTCAGCCGTTCTAGCCACGGACGTCGACCCTAGTGCTGCTCCTGTCGTCCGCCTGCCTGTTGCGTTTCGGCGGCACCGTATTCGGGTACAGGCAAATCGCACACGTAACAGAAGCTGGAAGGCAGGGATCATGAAGGGTTACCCGAGTACGACGAGCAAGGTACGCCGACAGCAGCGCTACATGAGACCTTGCGGTATCAGGCGATCGTTCTGGTTCTCGATGCTCGCAACCGCGGCGGCAGCAAGCCTCTCGCTGGCACCAGGCCTCGCAGACATCACCCACGCGGCGATCGTTCCGACTGTTCCAGTCGGGAGCGCAGGCAACTACTCGGTGCTCGGCGCGACGACAGTAACCAACACAGGCGGAAGCGTTCTCAACGCCAGTCTCGGGCTATCCCCCGGGACCGATATCACCGGCTTTCCACCGGGCCAGGTCATCCCTCCCGGGACGACCGATGCCACGAACGCGGCCGCTGCGCAAGCTCAGGCCGACTTGACCGCCGCCTACCTGAACGCCGCCGGCCGACCTCTCGATGCCAACACGACGGCGGATCTCGGCAATCTCAGCTTGATGGGTGGCGTATACGCCGGCCCAAGCAAATCTGCGTTGCAACTGACTGGAACGCTCACCCTCGACGCCGCCGGTGACCCGAATACGGTGTTCATCTTCCAAACCGACTCGACGTTGATCACCTCGTCCGGTAGTTCAGTCGTGCTGATCAACGGAGCGCAGGAGTGCAACGTCTTCTGGCAAGTAGGCAGTTCGGCGACACTCGGAACCGGATCGGTCTTCGTCGGAACGATCTTGGCGCTGACCTCGATCACGGTGACCAACTCGGTGACGGTTCACGGCAGGGCGCTTGCCCGAAACGGAGCCGTGACGCTGGACAATGACACATTCACCCGACCCACGTGCGACCTGAGTGCCCCCGTTGCAACCACAACTCCCGCGGCTGCGACGACAACGCCCGGAGGTGCGACGACAACTCCCGCGGCTGCGACAACGATCCCTGGCACCACGACAATTCCACAGCTTGTGGAAACGGGAAGTCGGACCGCGACGATGACAATCCTCGGGGGCGCGATCCTCGCTCTCGGCCTCGGGACGGCGCGACTCGCACGCCGTCCACGAGCACCCGACTAACCGCCCCGATCAGCGCTCAGTTGAACGTGGCTGATGCGCCGACGGTGCGTGCCAGCAAGGTCTCGTTGAGCTCGATGCCGAGTCCCGCTCGTTCGCTGACTGTTACCCAGCCGTCGACTGCGCCGACCGGAGCGACGAGCGCGTAGTCGCGACGATCGAGCGACCATTCCGGCGGGTCATACGGGTATTCGAGCCATTGCGAACCCTCGAAACCGACGGTGCCAGCCGTGAGATGCATATTGGCGAGCAGGCCGACGCCGTTGCCCCAGGTGTGCGGCGTGAACAGCTTGCCGGCGACGACCACCTGACGGGCCAGGGGCACCAGGCCGGAAATGCCCTGGGAACACACACCGTCGGGCTGGAAGACGTCGAGACAGTCACGATCCAGCAACTCGCGGAACTCATACGGCTCACGGGTCATCTCGCCTCCCGCAATCTTGACACCAACCCGGCGCCGGAGCTCGGCGTACCCGTCGTAGTCGCCGCGATGGAGTGGCTCCTCGACCCAGTAGACACCGAGCGCTTCGAGTCGGGCGACGACGTCGGTGGCGAAGTCGAGGTGCCACGGCGGCGCCGTGTCCCACGGCATCCGCCAGGCTTGGTTACAGTCGACCATCAGCGTCAACCGATCGCCAACGGCGTCACCAATCGCCGCCACAACTGCGATGTCGTCGTCGATCGACGGTCTCCCGAAGCGGATCTTGAGTGCCTCGAAACCTTCGTCGATCATCCGACGGGCGATCGCCACCATCTCATTCGGTGAACGACGAACACCGGTCGAGGCGTACACCCGTAGGCGAGGCGACGTACCACCGAGCAGATGCCACACCGGTGCGTCGGCTGTCTTACCGGCTAGATCCCAGAGTGCGAGATCGAGCGGCCAGGGACGAGCGGCATGGAACTCGATGTTGGCCAGCACCGCTGCGTGTCGTTCGAGGTCACCTGCAGGTTGACCGAGGAAGTATTTGGCGTAGTCCTCGAATCCGTACATCGCGTCGCCTGAGCCGATGCCCTCGCGCCCTGCGCTGTCACGAACCCGAACAATCGTGACGGGGAACTTGGTTCGGGGCTGCGGGTCCCACGAGGCCGGGAACGGCGGGTCGAGCGGCAACTGATGCTGCGTGATCTCGATCGCGACAATCTCGCTCATGCCCGTAAGCCACTCCACACGGCGACGGCTCGTTCCGCAAGCATGACGCGGTCGTCATCGGAAACAGGTCGGGCGTTGTTACTCAACATCGGCTGGTTTTCGACGGCATTCATCGTGGCGGCGATATCGACCGCAGACAGGTTCGCCCCAAACGTGATTGCCTCGCGAAGTCCCGTCGAGTGGCAGAGGTTCTCCAACACGCTCGGGATTGCTTCGACATCGCCATCGAGGTCGAGTGCACGAGATACCGCGAGATAGGCCGCCGGAGCACCGACCAGATTCCACTGCAACGCCGCCAGGAGACCGACCGCAACGGATACGCCGTGTGGCACATGGTAGAGCGAGCCGAGGGCGTGTCCGATCGAGTGGGCGACGCCGGTACCACAGTTGTCAATTGCGATCCCAGCGAGGTACGCCGCCTCCTGCATCGCCTGCCGCGAGGCCACGTCGGAGCCGTCAGCGGAAACCCGCGGGAGGTGCTCGACGACCAATCCAAGTGCACGTTGTGAGGACGCCGTGGCGATCGAGTTGCATCGCTGACCGCTACACGCCTCGACCGCATGTACGAATGCATCGAGTCCCGTACCAACAGTGACAGCGTGCGGCATCGTGACCGCAACGGTCGGGTCGAGCACCACGACGTCTGGCAACATCTCGTCGCCCCACGTCCATACTTTCTGACCTAGGCGGTCAGCGACGATGCACGTACGCGTGGCCTCGGAACCTGTGCCTGACGTCGTTGGTATCGCCACGATCAGGCGACGCCCGACGAACGGATTGGCGCACATCAGATACGGCTCGACTCCGGACGAACCGGCGGCAACCACGGCGGCCTGCTTGGCAATGTCGAGTGCAGAGCCGCCACCGATCCCGATCACGACTGCATCGTCGAAGTCACGTACTGCATCCGCAGCGACGTCGACGGATTCGACAGTCGGCTCACCGCCAGGGACGATGTGGACGTGTGAGCGAATCGCCCCGAGCGCTCGCAGGGCTCGTTGTGCGACACCGAGATCGGCGACAGCACCGTCGACCACCAACACGGCTCGGCGACCGTCGAGCGAGTCGACAATCTCGCCGAGGCGATCGATTGAACCGACTCCGACGATCGTCCGAGGCACCCCCCCGATTTCATAACTGCCGATCTCATGACTGGAGCTCGCGTTCATCCGCATCAGTTGATCACAGTCACATGAATGGGTGATCGGGTCGCTCGAACGGCCGGAACATGTTCCGCCGCGCCACCTCGGTGTAGCCACCTCGATACAGCCCTGCCCCAACCGCAGCGATCGCGTCGCTTCCCATCTCGCGGTGCACCGCTGGCAGTTCGTACCAGGCAACCCCTGGCCGTTCGTGGTGTGTGTGATGCAGGTTGTTGTTGAGGTACAGCAGCGCCATCGGCGGGCTGGCATTGATCACCGCCGACTGCGTTCCGGACTCGACCGCACAGTGTTCGGCATACGAACGCAACAACGTCAGCGAATACCCACCAATGCTGAAGCCGATCAGGTACACCGGTGCGAACACGCCGACCACGTAGAACAACCACCAGCACAGCGCAGCTGATGCCACGACATGGGCCAACCAGATCTCCAGCACTCGACGGTTGCGGATGCACATCACGGCTTCTGCGATCAAATACCGAACGATCCCGCGAACCGCACCAAGCGTCAGCCTGCCCGCCAGCGTTCGGAGTACCAGTACATACGCTCGACCGATCGGACCTCGACCTCGCCAGTCATCGGGCATCAGATAGAACGATTCCGGATCACGCTCCGGGTGCGTGAGATCGGTCGTGTGATGTTCGAGGTGGGAATCGCTGTAGCGAACGAACGGGAGCCACATCGACAACGGCAAGAAGCCGACGGCGAGATTCAGTGCACGCCACGGCGTCGGGTGGCCGTGTATCAACTCGTGCTGGATCGACATGTGCCAACCGCCGAGCAGCGCAAACGCGGCGATCAGCAGCGGCCAAGGGATCAAGCGATGGTTGAGAACGATCACGACGTATAGGGCGGCGAACACACCGATCACGACGACGGTCGGCAGTTCGACGGCCACCCGTTTGCGCCCACTCACGTTGCCTCCCCACTTGCTACGTACCCATTGGAATCGTGCTGCCTACATCTTGGTACGACTGTACTGTGAATTCGACTCGTGAACTAGCATCCCTCACGTGACCGAGGAACCAGTTCGACGACGGCGAGGACGCGACCTGTCACCCCGGAGCACGACACCCGAGCAGCGCCCCTGGTTTCAACCCCGAATGAGGCTCAACCCGACAGAGGTCGTCTCGGCCGACGAACTGGAATCGATCCATGATGCGTCGCTGACGATCCTCGAACGGATCGGGATGGACATCTGGGATGGCGAGTCGCGCAGCCTCCTGCGAGACGCCGGTGCCGATGTCGACGAAGCCACCACTCGCGTCCGGTTCCCGAGCGAACTGATCATCGATCGGATCGCCACGGCTCCTAGCGAGTTCACGCTTCACAGTTGGAACCCGGAGCGCAACTTGCAGATCGGCGGCAACTGGATGGCCAACGGCACCGTTGCCAGTGCACCGAACATCGTCGGGCTCGACGGCATCAGACGAACCGGCGACCGAGCC
>JANMTV010000007.1:0-30978 GCA_031390905.1 Ilumatobacteraceae bacterium
GAACGCGGAACGCAGATGGAAGGTACGGCTGAGGGCGAGTTCGGCAACCTGATCGAAGCGGACGAACGGGCTCCACAGCACGACCGCACTGCCGAGCTCGTCGATCCCCCGCCGACCTGCACGCCCGGTCAGCTGCGTGTACTGGCCTGGTGTCAAGGTCTCGTGATGGTCGCCGGTGAACTTTGTCAGCTTCTCGATCACGACGGTGCGAGCCGGCATGTTGACTCCGACCGCCAGCGTCTCAGTCGCAAACACGACCTTGATCACGCCTTCGGTGAAACACGCCTCGACGACCTCCTTGAACGGCGGGATCATTCCGGCGTGATGCGGCGCCACACCTGCCTCGAGTTGAGTAACGAACTGCTGATAGCCGAGCACGTCGAGATCGGATTCCAGGAGACCGTCGAGGCGATGGTGGAGGATCTCGTGAACTCGACCGCGCTCGTCGGACGTAGTCAGCTGAAGGCCGGCAGCAACGATCGAACGGGCGGCCTCTTCACATTGCGCACGACTGAAAATGAAGAAGATCGCCGGAAGCAGCTTGCGTTCGTTCAACACCTCGACGGTCTCAAGTCGACCAGGCGGCGCGAGTTTGATCATGCCGCTCCCCCGTAGCCCTCGGTCATCGCGTCGGCCGCGTTGGAACCGAACAGCACTCGAATCGAGCCTCAAGGCGTCGGGGTTCGGCTGGCCATCGACAATCGTCGGCATCAGCCGAAGTCGGTCGTTCGTGCGGTCGGCGACGAAATACAAATTGTCGAGTTGCACCGGACGCTGATGCTCCACCACCGCCCGAGTCGGCCCACGAACCGTTTCGATCCAGTCGGCAAGTTCCTGGGCGTTGCTGACCGTCGCCGAGAGGCACACCAACCTGACGTGTTGTGGGAGATGGATGATGACCTCCTCCCAAACCGGACCTCGATACGCGTCTTGCAGGTAGTGAACCTCGTCGAGGACGACCACGGCGAGGTCGCTCAGGTCTCGGCCGGCGTAGATCATGTTGCGCAGGACTTCAGTCGTCATCACCACGATCGGTGCGTCACCGTTGATCGAATTGTCACCCGTCAGCAAGCCAACTTTTTCGTCTCCGTGGACCTCGACGAGGTCACGGAACTTCTGGTTCGAGAGCGCCTTGATCGGTGCCGTGTAAAAGGCCCGCCTGCCATCACGAAGAGCCGTTTCGATCCCATACTCGGCGACCACGGTCTTCCCGCTCCCAGTCGGGACGGCGACGATCACGTGCTGGCCATCCTCGAGCGCGTCGATCGCTTCGCGCTGGAACCCGTCGAGCGGAAACGTGTATCGAGAGAGAATTTGCTCCCGGTCAGGCCGCACGGCGACGCCGTCGCTGAGAAACGCGACCAATCAAGATTGCTACGAAGTAGAGCACGATCAACGGCACAGACAGCGCCAGCAGCGAGATCGGATCCCCGGACGGAGTGATCGCAGCAGAAATCAAGAACGTTCCGACGATCGCGTAGCGCCAGCCGCCGAGCAGCGTTTGTGGAGTCACGATGCCAAGCAATTGCAGGAACACGAGCAGGACCGGGATGATGAATCCGACTCCGAAGGCGACCACCATCAGCGTGACCAGGCGGACGTACGGCTTAACTTGGAACGCCTGGTCGACGTCTTCACCTGACCACCCGATCAGAAACTCGAGTGCTCGTTCGAGCGTCGTGTAGGCGATGAAACCACCAACACAAAACAGCACAACCGATGACAACACAAACCCGATCGCGTGCTTCTTCTCGTTCTTGTGCAGAGCCGGCACAATGAACTTCCAGAGCTGCCACAACACGACCGGCAGCGCCAGGATCATGCCGCCATAGAACGCAATCTTCAGCCGAGTCGAGATGCCCTCGATCGGATCTAGGTTGAACAGCCGGACCTCGCCCGTCGTCCCGTCGATCGACGTGCCGCAGAAGCCTTCCTCACGACGTTCACACAGTTTCTGGTACGGCCGCAGCAGCCAGCCGAGCACTGTGTCGTAAAACGCCATTACGAGGATCGAGCCGATCAACACGGCGAGTCCGGCGCGAATGATCCGCATCCGCAACTCGGCAAGATGCTGCGTCAGGCTCATGTGTCCCTGTTCAGAATCCGGCTCACCAGCCTTGGATCGAAAACGACTCACTCAGTCGACTCCTCGGAGCCGATCTCGGCGGGTTCGGTGTGCACCGGAGCGACAGGTGGTGCTGCGGAGAACTTCAATGAGGCCCCAAACGGGTCTGGCGCCGAGACCGTCGGCTGCGCTAGTGCGTCGGCGATGCTGGCAGCCTGAAACGGAACATCGGTGGTGGGTGCCGCTTCGGGCTTCGGCGCTTCGGCCATCTGTGCGGAGTGCGGTTTCTCGGCGCGATCACCATCTTGCAGCTTGCGAAAGTCGGCGGAATCTCGCAGCAGGTTGGCGGTCTCACGCATCTCGCGCATCGGCTCGTCAACGACGGATTTGAACTCCTTCTGGAACGTGGTCGACATCTTCTTGAACTCGGCGTACGCCTTGCCGGCGCGGCGCATGGCGTCGGGTAGTTTCTCCGGCCCCAACACGACAAGCGCGAGCAGCAAGATAATGATGATCTCGCCGCCCTGAAGGTTGAACACCATGCCGAGTCTAGGAGGCTGGCAGGATTGGAGCACGTGCAACAGCGACTCCCTTCCCTACTCGACCAGCCAATCCTGTTTGCCCACCGTGGAGCCAAGGCATACGCGCCCGAAAACACGATCGCAGCGTTCCAATTAGCGCTCCGACTTGGTGCAACCGGTCTCGAAAGTGACGTTTGGGTCACCGCCGACGGAGTCGCTGTGCTCGATCACGATGGCGTCGTCAGGCGGGGTTCATTCAAGAAGGTGCCAATCGGCAGCATCAACCGAGTTGATCTACCAGGTCACATCCCCTCACTCGCCGAGACACTCGCAGCCTGCGGCAGCGGATTTCACCTTTCGCTCGACCTGAAAGTCGGCGCAGCCGGGTGTGTTGTGATCGACACTGTTCGCGCTCAGGCCCCTGATTTGCTGCCCAAGCTGTGGCTCTGTAGCCACAGCATCGATGCGCTTGCGGCGCTTCGGCCATACGACTCAGAGGTGAAGCTGGTCGATTCCACCCGGCTGGAACGGATCACCGAGGGATCGGAACGGCGAGCGGCACGACTCGCCGAACTCAAGATCGACGGAATCAACATGCGCGGTCCCGACTGGAACGGCGGGCTCGTCACGCTGTTTCACCGCTTCGGCCTCACAGCGTTCTCATGGGACCTCCAGCACGAACATCTGCTGCGTCCGGCATTTCGGATGGGTATCGACGCTGTTTACAGCGACTACACCGACCGGATGGTCGATGCCTTCACCGCCGAGCTCGGCTCACCTGGCTGACTGTAGCTGCAGCTACAGCCACTGCCAGTGGCCTTTGGGCCAGAACACGACAAACGCTCGACCAACGAGATTGTCTTCTACGATCGACCCGAGATCGCGGCTGTCCTGTGACCCTGGTCGATTGTCGCCCATCACGAATACGTGATTGTCAGGAATCACTGTGCCCTGAACGTCACGGCCGCAGTTTCCGGGTGTCACGACAGTCGGGTCGAGGTACGGCTCGTCGAGCACCAACCCGTTGATCCGAACCACGCAGTTGACCATTTCGATCTCTTCGCCTGGCAGGGCGATCACGCGTTTGATCAGATCACGTTGCGTGGCACCCGTGAGCTCGTGCAGCACGACGACATCGCCTCGATTCGGATCGTGCAACCGATACGACATCTTGTTGACGAACACCCGATCGCCGGTGTCGAGCGTGGAGTACATCGAGGAACCTTCGACCACGAAGTGGGCAAGCAGGAACGTTCTGACCAGGACTGCCACGAGCAACGCCACGCCGACCACCACAACCCAGTCGAACAGCGCACGCGCACCCCCCGACATGCCAGTTGACTTGCTCGGCACCCGGCGCCGGTCGGATTCGAGCACGTCGTCGTGATCAGATTCGTCTACATCGCTCAGATCTCGGTCGAATGGTGGGTCGGAAAGCTGGGTCACTGGGGCGTCACGGTATCTGCTGTGGCTGCTGTCGGGACGTCGCACCTTTGCTGGCACCCGATATCAGAGCGATTCGATCAGTTTTTCGACTCGTTCGTCGCGACTCTTGAATGGGTCCTTGCAAAGCACGGTTCGCTGCGCCTGATCATTGAGTTTGAGATGCACCCAGTCGACGGTGTAGTCACGACGGCGCTCCTTGGCGCGTTTCACGAACTCGCCTCGCAGCCGCGCTCTAGTGGTTTGCGGCGGCGTGTCGATTGCCGTCTCGATGTCGTCATCGGTGCAGACCCGCTCGACAAGACCACGGTCCTGCATCTTGTAGAACGGGCTGCGATTGCGCGCCACATCGTGGTACTGCAGGTCGAGTAGCTGGACTCGGGCGTGTCCGAGTGGGAGATCGTGGCGCTCCCGAAATGCCTCGATCAGCTTGTATTTGATCACCCAGTCGATCTCGCGGTCGAGTTTCATCGGGTCATTTTCGAGCTGCGTCATGCAGTGTTCCCACATCTCGAGCGCCCTCTGTTCGAGCGGAGGGAAACCTTGGCTGTCGGCATAGCGGAGCGCTCGGTCAAGGAACTCACGTTGAATGTCGAGTGCGCTGAGTTCACGTCCGTTGGCGAGCCGCACCGTCCGCCGGCACGTGATGTCGTGGCTGATCTCGCGGATCGCTCTGATCGGGTTTTCGAGCGTCATGTCGCGTAGCACGACATTGTTGTCTTCGACCATCCGCAGCATGCATGCCGCCGACCCGACCTTGAGGAACGTTGTGTACTCGCTCATATTGGAATCACCGACGATCACGTGCAGTCGGCGATATTTTTCGGCATCGGCGTGCGGTTCGTCCCGCGTGTTGATGATCGGACGGCTCCGGGTCGTCGCCGAACTGACACCCTCCCAGATGTGTTCTGCGCGCTGAGCAATCGAAAACGTGGCGCCGCGTGCAGTTTGCAGCACCTTGCCGGAACCGGCATAGATCTGTCGACTCACGAAGAATGGGATCAGGACTTCGGCGTAGTGGGCGAGGTCGTCGCTGCGGTTCGTGAGGTAGTTCTCGTGGCACCCGTAGCTGTTGCCAGCCGAGTCGGTGTTGTTCTTGAACAGGTAAATCGTGCCGCGGATCGATTCCTCGGCCAGTCGCTGTTCTGCCGATTCGACCAACGATTCGAGGATTCGCTCGCCCGCCTTGTCGTGCACGACCAGGTCATACAGCGAATCGCATTCTGGTGTCGCATACTCCGGATGCGATCCCACGTCGAGGTAGAGCCGGGCACCGTTCTGGAGGAACACGTTCGAGGAACGCCCCCACGAGACGACCTTGCGGAACAGGTAGCGAGCGACTTCGTCCGGACTCAGTCGGCGTTGGCCGCGCAAAGTGCAAGTCACCCCGTACTCGCTCTCGAGCCCGAAGATGCGGCGCTCCATGAATGCACCCTAACGGCGGATTACCACCGCCATGAGCGATGAGCGGCACTGCACCGCAGATTGCTCATCGCCTGATCGGGAGCCCGTTGAATCGGAGCTTGGTACCAGGCGCACGTTGCGCAATCGAGGCAACACAATCGGGGTCGACGACGGCGATCACCGGATAGCCGCCGGTGGTCGGATGATCCGACGACATCATGATCAAGTTGCCATCTGGAAGCACCTGAATCGCACCGCGGATCAATCCCTCGCTGGCGAGTTGATCTCGACGTCCGAGGAGGATCGGCATTCCCTCGAGTCGAACTCCAACACGACTGCTGGCACTCACGGCCCACTCGTGTCGAGTCAACAGTTCGAGCCAATCGCCCGTGAACCAGTCGGTTCGCGGACCTTCCGAGACGTGAATCAGGTTCGACCGAGCGCGCAGCGGGGCGACTTCAGTCGCAACCAACGGATCGCTCTCGCCGCCGATCGCCAGACGATTCCCTGCCTCGATCGGTAACGGCCCCAGCCCAGACAAAGTGTCAGTCGAACGTGAGCCGAGTACCCGCTCGACATCGAGTCCGCCTCGGATCGCAAGGTACTGCCAGAGCCGACCAGGCTCAGCATCAAGTGTGTAGGTGCGCCCATCGGACACAGAGATCGGCGTCAACTCGCGGCTGCCGGCGATCAACAGCGCCCCAGCGGCTTTGATCGTCAGTCCGCCACACGTTTCCAGCACAGCGGCATCAGGACGATTGCCCACCAAACGATTCACGAGCGCGGCCAGGTCGAGATCAACGGCACCCGACATCGACACACCGAGGTGGGCGTATCCCGAGCGACCGCGATCCTGAACTGTCGTCGCCAAGCCCGATGCGACGATCTCGACGAACGACGTCACTGCGGCACGAACCTGACACTGTCACCAGGTTTCAACAAGGCTGGGTCCGAGAGGCTTGCGTCGAACAAGATCACGTCCGTGGTTCCGAGCAAGTGCCACCCTCCGGGTGACGATCGCGGATACACGGCGCTGTACTCGGCGGCGATCGCCACCGAACCGGCTGGAACACGAGTACGCGGTGTTTCTCGGCGGGGCAGATGGAGAATCCCTGGCAACTCGCGCAGATACGCGAATCCGGGGGTGAACCCGCAGAAGGCGACCTCGAACGTCGTCCGGCTATGGATCTCGATCACTTCGGCGACCGACAGGTTCGTCTGGCGCGCAACGTGATCGAGATCGACACCGTCATAGACCACGGGGATCTCAATCGCCACTCCTGACGTGCCTTGCAGTACGACGTCGACGACATCGTCCAGATCGAGCGCTGCGAGCGTCGCCGACGAGTCGCACGAAATCAACACCGTCCGAGCAGCCGGAACGACGTCAACCACGCCGGGTAGGCGGCGGGATCGAAACGCAACACTCCAACCGGCTGGGTCATCGAGATCGTCGATCAGAACTGCACGCCGACCCATCGGCAGAATCCGCACAGCTATCTCACGAACGGGTAGATACCGATACCGGCGAGTTCGAGACCTGCCCGTACCGCTCGCGCCAGCCCAACAGCGCCCGGTGTGTCGCCGTGAATGCAAATTGATCGAGCGCGAACTTCGATCACAGTGCCGTCGACCGCCGTCAGACAATCTTCAGTGGCAATCATCACGGCTCGCGCCGCAACCTCTGCCGGGTCCGTGATCACACTGTCTGGTCGTGACCTGGGTACAAGGTTGCCGTCGGCGAGATAGGCCCGATCGGCAAACGCCTCCGGCACGAACTCCATCCCCATCGAGTCGGCAATCGCCAGCACATGCGAGCCAGGCAGTCCGAGCACGGCCAGCGAGGGGTCGTACTCGTGCGCCGCCAACACCACAGCCTCGGCCTGGGCGTGATTCGTCACGCAGGCATGGTAGAGAGCGCCGTGAGGCTTGACATAGGCCACCCCGACCCCGGCGACCTGGGCGAACGCATCGAGCGCCCCAAGCTGATACAGGACGGCGTCGCGGAGTTCGACAGGATCGATATCGATGAAACGCCGCCCGAATCCTGCAAGGTCCGGATACGAAACTTGGGCGCCGATAGCCACGTTCCTGTCGGCTGCCGCCCGGCAAACCCGTCGCAACGTCGACGGATCACCGGCATGGAATCCGCATGCCACATTGGCGCTGGTGACGAGATCGAGCATCGCCTCGTCGTCACCGAGCGACCAAACGCCGAATGCCTCCCCGAGGTCGGCATTCAGATCGATCGCCAGCATCGGTCCGAGTCCGTCAGTCCGTCAGCATGACGGTGACGGCAGCATCGTCGATCCGTCGGAAACAGCGGCGACCATTGCCACGTGCCAGTACAGCGACTTCTACGTCGCTGACGGGAAGTTCCCGGTCGCCCGCCAGCGAAGCCACCCCTAGGCGGACCGCAGCGACGAGATCGATGCCGTCGACGAAGCCCGCACGCAGCCGATCGCCAACCGCGTCGTCGTCGCCGCCGAGCACGGCTGTATTGCGCTGGTCGAAAATCGTTCCGTCGTACACGATGTGGAACATCTGGTCATCGACCGATTCGCGGCCGACCTCGGCAACGAGAATCTCGACCTCCATCGGCTTCATCTCGTGGGTGAAGATGTTGCCAAGAATCTGTGCATATTGATTGGCGAGTGTGCGGGCGTCAACGTCGTCGCGTGAGTACTGGTACCCCTTGAGATCGGCAGCGCGGATTCCCGAGACCCGAAGTTGATCGAACTCGTTGTAGCGACCGACGCCGGCGAAGGCGATCCGGTCGTAGATCTCACTGACCTTGCGAAGCGTTTCCGACGGGTTTTCGGCGACGATCGCAATTCCATCGGTGTACCGAATCGCGACGAGCGCACGCCCACGGGCGATCCCTTTGCGGGCATAGTCGGCCCGGTCCTTCATCACCTGTTCCGGCGAGACATAGAACGGCTGACTCACGACGAGCACCTTCGATCAGTCGGCGTGGGAAGCGCCAGCGATGAGCCGGTCGCGGCGCGAGGAGGAAGCGAAGCGGACGACGAACCCGCCATCGAAGGTAGCTGGCTCATCGCGCACGCTCCTCTACGGCAAGCGCTTCGAAGCGGGTCGCCAACTCGTCGTCGGCGACTGGGGTCCATCCGTCGGATGTGACCGTTGCAACGATTGGGTAGATCCCTCGCAACGCATCGGGCCCACCCGTAGACGAGTCGGCGTCAGCTGCCTCCCAAAGGCTCTTGACCGACAGGTTGATCGCCTCATCTCGTGTCAACCCCGATCGGAACCCGAGCTTGATCACGGTGCCGGCGTGAAGGCTGCCGGAGCCTGTCGCCACATATTCACGCTCCTCGTATCGGCCACCGGTCACGTCATAGGCGAACAGCCGACCGGAGCCGCGTCGCAGGTCGTATCCGGCGAACAGAGGCACGACGATCATCCCCTGCATCGCCGCCGGAAGATTCCCGCGCACCATCGACGAAAGCTGGTTGGCCTTACCTTCCAAGCTGAGCGGCGTTCCTTCCACCTTTTCGTAGTGTTCGAGTTGGAGCTGGAACAGCCGGATCATCTCCATTGCCGGCCCAGCTGCGCCTGCGATCGCCACCCCACTATGGCTGTCTGCTTGGACGACCTTCTCCATCGACCGGTGAGAGATCAGGTTGCCAGACGTGGCGCGCCGGTCACCGGCCATGACCACACCATCCGCATACCGCAGGGCGACACACGTCGTGGCGTGCGGGACGTCAATCGTGCCAGTCCCGAGCACATCAGTGCCAAACCCAACCCTGCGAAGCAGTTCAGGGAAATTCGAACCCGGATCGGTGGTCGGGTCGAAGAAGGGCATCGCCACGGACTACTGCCCGCCCTTTTGCACATATGACTTGACGAAGTCCTCGGCGTTGGTCTCCAAGACTTCGTCGATCTCGTCGAGCAAGTCGTCGAGCTCGGACTTGAGCTTGTCGCCCGCCTCGGTCGACGCCGGCGCGGCTTCTGCGACGACCTCCTCAGTACGTTCCGAGACTGGTTTCTGTTTGTGTGTTCGTTCTGCCATCTAGATTCTCCCCTATCGCGTGTCGGCGCCGAGCCGTTCGAGCAATTCGGCAGCGGTAGCACTCTCGTCGATCAAGTTAGCCACGTGTTCGGCCGTCCCGCGCAATGGTTCCATCATTGGAACCCGGCGGAGCGGATCTCGCCCGATATCAAACACCAGCGAATCCCAGTTGGCGGCGACCACTTCGTTGGGAAACTTCTCGAGGCAGCGACCCCGAAAGTAGGCCCTCGTCGTGGTCGGTGGCTGCGTCATTGCCGTCACAGCATCGTCCTGATCGACGATCGTTTCGAGACCAGCACGCAGGGCCAAACATCGGTCGACCCGCATGTCGTGATACTGCAGGTCGATTGCTTTCAGCTTCGGGGAGTCGGTCGTCAAGCCGTGTCGCTCGGCGTAACCGGAGAGCAGTCGGCGTTTTGCAACCCAATCGACCGACGTCGCCACCGATTCAGGATCGCGTTCGAGTCCGGCCAGAACGTGCTCCCAGCGTGCCAGCACGTCTGAACCAACCGACTCACCGACCACGAGCAGACCATGCGTCTGTTCGTACTTGCGAGCCCGCTCGAAGATCCCCCATTGGATCTCGAGCGCCGTCACCCGACGGCCGTCACGCAGCAGGATCGTGCGGGTCAACGATGGATCGTGACTGACCTGACGAATCGCCGGGACTGGATTGGCGAGCAGCCAATCATCACCGAGTTCGCCATCCTCGATCATCGCCAGCACGATCGCAGTGGTGCCGACCTTGAGGAACGTGGCGATCTCACTCATGTTGGCGTCGCCGACGATGACGTGCAACCGTCGATACTTCTGCGGGTCGCAGTGGGGCTCGTCACGCGTGTTGACGATCGGCCGTTTGAGCGTTGTTTCGAGCCCGACCTCCTCTTCGAAGAAGTCGGCTCGTTGGCTGAGTTGGTACGGCACGTCGGACGGGTCGCGGTTCGGCAACTCGCAACCGACCTTGCCAGCGCCACAGAAGATCTGGCGTGTGACGAAATGAGGCGTGATGTGGCTGACGATCCGACCGAACGGCGTCTCGCGACTGACCAGATAGTTCTCGTGGCAGCCGTAACTATTGCCTTTACCGTCGGAGTTGTTCTTGTAGATCACGATCTCGGCACCGGGGTCGAGTAACTGTCGGGCGTAGGTCATCGAGGCGCGCACGATCTCGTCAGCGGCTCGGTCCCATCGCACGGCTTCAGCGGCAGTCGTCACCTCCGGAGTCGAGATCTCGGGGTGAGCGTGATCGACGTAGTAGCGGGCGCCGTTCGTCAGCACAGCGTTCACGAGTGTGCTCTCAACCTCTGAGGCGAACCCGTCGTCGAGTGAAAATCCGCGGGCGTCGTTGGTTGGATGCTCGTCTTCGAAGTCCCATTTGACCCTGCGGGCCGTCGCCGAAACGTAGGCGTTGATCAGCAGCGACGAGGCTGACACCGGATTGTTGTCAGCCCCTCTGACCACAATTCCGTACTCGGTCTCGATACCGCAGACCTTTGGGATCGCCATAACCGAACGATAACCGCCCTCGCCGCCCGTTCACGTCGCGTCGGGCGCGTGATGATCGCCGGCACTGCCCTAGCTTGGCTGCATGATCCCGCTGTCAGTGCTCGACCTGTCTGTCGTGCGAGTCGACGGGACCAGCGCCCATGCCCTGGCCGACACGACTCGCCTGGCGCAAGCCGCTGACGAACTCGGCTTTCTCAGGTTCTGGGTAGCCGAGCATCACAACATGGCGACGGTTGCGAGCACGACGCCGAGTGTGTTGATCGCCCACCTGGCCGACGCAACGACACGGATCCGTGTCGGCTCGGGCGGCGTGATGTTGCCAAACCACGCCCCGTTGGCGATCGCCGAACAATTTGCGTTGCTGGAGGCGCTCCATCCTGGTCGTATCGATCTTGGGATCGGGCGGGCGCCGGGCACCGACCCGATGACCGCTTCGGCGTTCGGCCGCAACCCACAAACGAGCGTCGATGCGTTCCCGAGGGACGTGATCGACGTGATGGGCATGCTCGGAGACAAGCGCGGCGACAACGGGATGTGGAACCGGTTTCGTGCCACGCCGGCGCTGGCCACGACGCCAATGGTGGCGCTGCTTGGATCGTCCGGATACAGCGCCCAGCTCGCAGGAATGCTCGGGATCCCGTTCGCCTACGCCCATCATTTCGACACAGGTGGAACAGAGGTGGCGGTACGCCTCTACCAAGAACGATTCACGCCTTCGCCCGTCCTCGACGAGCCGTATCTGATCGTCGGAGTCGGCGCGCTCGCCGCCAAGACCGACGACGACGCCGAACGGATCGGCCTCCCTGGCCGGATCCTGCGATACGGGATCCGGACCAACAGCCGGGCACCCCTGCTGTCCCCCAACGACGCACCGGCGCACCCAAACGCCGACGCCGCCAGGAAGATGCCCACCGACCAGCTGATCGGCTCCGCAGAACGAGTAACCGAAGGCTTGCGCGACCTCGCCGACAGGACCCACGCCAACGAGTTGATGCTGACCGCGGCCACATATGACGTCGCTGACCGGATCGCCAGCCTCGAACTCATATCCGAGGCCTGGAATTGGCTCGGCGCCTGATGTTTAGAGCGTGGGTATTCATCGTTCGACATGCCATTTCGGCTATGCCGCCTCGGTTATGCTGGAAACGAGCCGACCGGGTTGGTTGCCGCCGGTACCGAGGATCGACGAAATAACTCCACATGCACGGAAGCCTTCCCAACACCGCCCCGCAACGAGCCCGCCGCGAGATTCAACACGAGCGGCACCCTCGGCTGTCGATGGCGCTCATCATGGCCACGACAGTCGTTGCAGCCGCGTTCGTTCTGATTGGCGGGGGTGGATCCGACGACGCGGCTGGAAAGACTGTCGCTGTCGCCGGTGCTGTCGGCCCGTCAGCCACGCTCCCGCTCGCCCCGGTAGACGTTGCGCCCGTCGAGGCCCCACCGGTCGAGGATCTTGCCAACCTTGATCTCGAGGGCTGTGTGCTCGACGTGTCGTCGGTCCAGCGTGGCGACGAGGGTGAATCGGTCACCTGCGTGCAGAAGGCGTTGACCGCCGCCGGCTTCTACTCCGGCCCGATCAATGGGGTCTTCGACGATGCCACCGCCACAGGCGCTACGGCGCTGCAGATCGAACGAGACCTCTACGTTGATGGAATCGTCGGAGCTCGTACGGCTGAATCGTTGGGTATTTGGCCGGGCGCCGCATCATTCATCGTTCGCACTCCAGCTCCCGCAGCGGGCGCCAAGGACCTGATGGGCTTCCCGCTCTCGTCAGTGGCGAGTGCCGGCGACGATGCCCCGCCGATGCCACCGGATAGTGGCCAGGGCACCGGCATGCGAGTCGTGTACGACCGAACGGGGCAGCGTGTCTGGGCCGTCGATGATGAGGAACGAGTCGTCCGCTCATACCTGGTGACGGGCAGCCGATACCGCAACGAAGTCGCCGGTGAACACCGCGTCTACAGCCGTTCGGAGGTATCGACGGCGTGGAACTTGGAGGCAGAACTGCCTCTCATGGTGCGCTACCTACAGACCGAGCGGGGTCATATCGGATTCCACGCGATCCCGATTCACAACGACGACGGTACCCCGTATCAGACCGAGGCCGAACTCGGACAGAAGCTGTCAGGGGGCTGCCAGCGTCAGGCCCAACTGGACGCCCAGTTCATGTGGGCTTTCGCGCAGATCGGCACTCGAGTCATCGTCACCTGACGCGTCTGGTTACAGGTATTGACCGGTTTGGACTCGTTCGATCGCTCGACCTCCGAGACCTCCATCGGCCTTAGCCTGTGAGATCAGTGTCCGGATGAAGACGATCCGCTCACCCTTTTTGCCGGAGATCTTGGCCCAGTCGTCTGGGTTGGTGGTGTTCGGCAGATCCTCGTGTTCCTTGTATTCCTGCTTGATCGATGCGATCAGATCGTCGGTCGAAACACCCTTTGCTCCACCAGCGATCACACGCTTGATCGCCAACTTCTTGGCGCGCCGCACGATGTTCTCGATCATCGCACCAGAAGAAAAATCCTTGTAGTACAGAATCTCCTTGTCACCGTTTTGGTACGTGACCTCGAGAAAGCGATTGGCCTCGTCGTCGCGGTACATCTCGGTGACTGTCTGGTCGATCATGTCCGGCACCAGTTCACCCGAAGCGATCGGAATTTCGTCGGTCAAGTACCGAGCAAAGATCTGCCTCGCGGCATCAGCGGTCGGGCGCTCGATCTTGATCTTCACGTCGAGCCGACCGGGCCGCAGGATCGCGGGATCAATCAAGTCCTCACGGTTGGTGGCACCGATCACGATCACGTTCTTGAGCCCCTCGACGCCGTCGATTTCTGCCAGCAACTGCGGAACGATCGTCGATTCCATATCAGAGCTGATACCCGACCCGCGGGTTCGGAACATCGAGTCCATCTCATCGAAAAAGACGATCACCGGCCAGCCTTCTTCGCTCTTCTCACGGGCACGCTGGAAGACGAGCCGGATCTGGCGCTCGGTCTCACCCACGTACTTGTTGAGCAACTCGGGACCTTTGATGTTGATGAAGTACGAGCGGCCCTTGCCCTCGCCCATCGTCTCAGCGACTTTCTTGGCGAGGCTGTTGGCGACCGCCTTGGCAATCAGTGTCTTGCCACAACCGGGCGGGCCGTAGAGCAGGATCCCCTTCGGTGCCGGCAGGCGGTGCTCGGCGAACAACTCGTGATGGAGGAACGGCAACTCGACGGCATCGGCAATCGCTTCGATCTGGGCGTCGAGGCCGCCGATGTCGGCATACGAGATGTCAGGCACCTCTTCGAGCAACAGATCTTCGACCTCAGGCCTCGGCAGCTTCTCCAACAGCATGTTCGAACGCGGGTCGAGTCGGAGCGTGTCGCCGTTGCGAAGACGAATCCCACGCATCGCGCTGGCCAGCTCGCAGACGCGCTCCTCATCGGCTCGGCCAATCACAATCGCCCGAACTCCGTCCTCCATGACTTCCTTGAGCGTGACGACTTCACCGGTGGTGTCCGGGCGACGCGCTTCGATCACGTTGAAACTCTCGTTCAACGCCACCTCGGCACCGAGATCGAGCAACTCGTGCTCGATATCAGGATGCAGTTGGACCTTCATCTTGCGGCCACTGGCCAACACGTCGACGGTCCCGTCGTCGTTCTTGCCGACGACCACGCCGTATGCAGAGGGCGGCTGGGTCAGCTTGTCAACCTCGTCGCGCAACGAGGCGATGTGCTCGCGCGCCTCACGGAGGGTGTAGCTGAGCTTCTCATTCTGGGCGGTTTTATGGGCCAACTGCCCTTTCGTTTCGAGCAGACGTTCCTCCAACGATCGAAGTCGGTTCGGGGAATCAGCCAAACGCGCTCGCAGATGGGCAAGTTCTTCGCCAAGCACGGCGATCTGCGCCTCGAGTGCACCCCGTTCGGCGGCGATGCCGTCCTCGTCGTTGTTCTCGCCGCCGGTGTTTTCGTTGGCGTTGGTTCGTTTCGAATCGGCCACCGTTCCCTCCTCCGGTCGTGAAGCGCTGATATCGGACCATACACGCCTCGGTCAGAACCGTCGCGTCATCGACACAATCACCATCGCCACCAACGCAATTCGCATATCCTCGAACGTCACCCGTTAACGTGTGATCTGTACTTGTTCCGCTCCAAAGGAGACTCGAATCACATGAAGGTCTGGATCGACCAGGATCTCTGCACCGGCGACGGTCTGTGCGAGGAGATCGCACCCGACGTATTCACGCTGCTCGATGACGGCCTCGCGTACGTCGTGGAAAGTGGCAAGGTGTTCGCTACAGCGAAGGGCAACCCGCAGGGAGCGGAAGGCCTCGCAGAGATTCCTGATAACCAGCTCGACGCTGTAATCGAATCCGCCGAGGAGTGCCCCGGCGAATGCATCTACATCGAACCTTGATCGTTCCGATCCATCAGTTTCCAACGATCTGACAGTGGCCCGGCAGAAATGTCGGGCCACTGCGCGTCACCGGATGCGCTCGACGTTTTGGTCGGTTCGCATCACGTTGCGTTGACCCTGACCGAGGAACCGGGCAACGGTGAGGAACCCGGTGTGGGCGACCATTCGGTGGTCAGGGCGCACCGACATGCCTTCGATGTGCCAGCCACGGTGCAACACCTCGATCGTGCGGGCGTCGATCCATCGGCCTTTCAACTGCTCGCGAGTTTGGGCGGCCTGCGTGATCGACGGCGTGTAGGCCACGAACACGCCACCCGGACGGAGCACCGTCTCGATGTGGGGCACGACTTGCCACGGTTCGGGTAGATCGAGCACTGCCCGGTCGAACGGTCCGTGGTCCGGGTCGATCCCCGCGTAGCTGTCGGCGATGTGAACGTCGTAGTGGTCTGTCGCCGACTCGCCGAGGAATTCTCGCACGTTGGCCTTGGCGCGATTGGCGAAGTCTTCGCGGATTTCGTAGCCGACGATGCTTGCACCCCAGCGGATCATCGTCGTCGACAGCGCACCCGACCCGATCCCACTTTCGAAGACCTTCATGTTCGGCCCAATATCGAGCAGCATGCAGATTGGGGCGAGATCCTTCGGGTATATGACCTGTGCACCTCGTGGCATTTCGATCACGTAGTCCTCGAGCGTGGGTCGGATGACGGTGTACTCGGCACCCTTTGTGCTGCGCACGACGACGCCCTCGGCCTGTCCTGCGATATCGGCGTGGATCACGAAGCCGGAGTGGCTATGGAACTCTCCGGATTCCTTGAGGTTGATCAGGTATCGGCGTTTCTTGCTGTCGAGCAGCATCACTCGATCGCCGTACTGCAGTTCATTCACTGAGACTCTCCTGCTGCAACGACTTGCGTCGCCAGATAGGCCTTGCGTGCGCTCTTACCGAGCACGAGTTCGACGGGTACCGGTTGATGGCCGGAGACGCGTTCCTGCAAACGACAGAAGGCGCAAACCTCGCCCGTGGTCGGCGCACCACACGTTGAACAGGCGACAAGTTGGGCGCCGTCCGCGTGCTTGAAATCGGCCAGCAGTGGACTCATCCGCTCGACGAAGTTGAGATAGAACGCTGCCTTCGAACCTGGCGACTGGCGCTCGATCGAGTTCAACGCCTCTTTGTAACCGAGGTGCTTGTTGCCGTGTGCCATCGGACATTCCTCGACCTGATAGTCGATGCCGCGCACGATGCACCACGCCGCCATCTCGCGTTCGGTCAAGCGCACCAACGGCTTGACCTTCTTCGGGAACCCGTCACGGCCCGGCAGCACCGGCGCTTGACGGGCGAGGTACTCGACGTCCCAGCGCAGCGCATTGCCGAACAGGACGGCTGCTTCATCATCAAGGTTATGGCCGGTCACGACAACGTCGTAACCACCGTCGAGTGCGGCCTTGTCGAACAGGTGCCGTTTCGACAGACCGCACGAGGAGCATGGCACCCGCTTGGTTACGTGCGCTGCGGTTGGCACGTCGTAGCCGTACTCACCCCGAAGGTCGATCGTGATCAGCGTCAGCTGGCGTTCGTCGGCGAAGGCTTGCGCATACTCGCCGCTGACATCGCTGTACTCGCCAATCCCGAGGCCGATGTACAAGCCGTCTGCGTGGTAGCCGAGTTCGAGCAGGATGTCCCACACCGCGAGCGAGTCCTTGCCACCGCTGACCGCTACCAAGATCCGGTCGGTCTTGGACAGCATCGAGTAGTCGGCGATCGCCTTTTCGACTTGCCGCCTGCACAGTTGCAGAAGGTGCTCGGCACAGAAGTTGGCATTGTGGCGCGGTAGGTCGATGATCGCCGGTTGCCGGCATACGCGGCACTTCGAGTGGTTCATTGTCAGCCTCCGGAGATGACCGGACGAATCTCGATCGTGTCGCTGTCGTCGAGTCGGCCGTCTCCGGGAACCAGTGTGCCGTTGCGGATCACGAGATGTGACTCACGGTTGAGATCCAAATCCTCGAGCAGGCTGTTGACGGTTCGCCCACCTTGGACTGTGATCTCGCGCTGCGGTTGGCGGAGTCGGACGATCACAAGGCGGTGCGGGCCCGTTTGCGGTCCCGTCGAGTGGTTGGCTTGATCGATTCAATCCGCACGAACTGACCACCGACCAGCTTTTCGGTACCGAGAATCTGCACGTTCTTGCCGAACAACTTCTTCAACGTGCTCTTGCCGAAGACGATTGCCGCAATCACCTTCCACATCGTGCTCGGCCCAAAAATGCCTTTGTAGAGGGCTTGCCGTCTGATCAACACGGCGGGACGAAAGGCGCGCGGAATCAACGGCATCGGTCAGACGCGCCTGATCTCGACGAAGGTTGTCTTCTTCTTGCCGCTGCGTCGGCCGAGCAGGAAGAAGAGAATCAACAGGAACATTCCGATGCCGGCACCGGCGACCGCCAACGTGTTCTTCTTGTCGTCCATCTTGCCTTGTACGTCGCCCTGGAAGGCACGCAACTTGTTCTCGAGATCGTCACGCGTGATCTTGGTCGGCGCTGCGGTCTTGCTCATTTCCGGTTCTCCTTGGCAGAGGTGTCCTTGTTCAGGAAGGTCTTGTTGATCCTCATCATCGTGAACACCAGCAGAATCACGCACACCACCAGCACGATCAGATAAGGCACCCAGGTCAGGCGACCTCCGTCGGAGACGCCTTTCCACTCGGTCTGAATCAAACGCAGCGAACCGAGCAGCAACAATGACAGCCCGAGGCCGAGCGAGAGCGCGCCCGCAGCGCCAAACCCAAGCCAGCGGCCGGCCCCTTTGAGCGGGCCGACCGTCTCCTGCTTGGCGTAGGTTTTGACGAATTCGATGACCTCGCCGATCGACGCTTGGTCTCGGCGCGAGGAGGTGCGGGGCATGTCATCTGACATAGACGTGGTTTCTATCACGAACGACGGAACTCGAGCATGGCCGCCACGTCATCCAACGCATTTTCCAGCACATCCAGCCGTTCGGCAAGCGTCGGTGAAGCCAACATTCGATATCGGTCGGCGGCACCCAAAGGGGCCAACGAGCCGAGGTGGTACACGGCGAGGCGCGGGTCGCCACTGATTTCGGAGTCAGGAGGCGGAATCAGTTCACCGAGCGTCTCGACGTCGCGATTCAGCGTTCGGATCCGGTTATGGACAGCCTCGATCCGGTCACGAACAGGCCCAGCGGTGGCGTCGATCTCATCAGGCCATAGATCGACGTCGGCGAGCGGATACGGGTCGTCGGGAAGCCAAGCGCTCACCCGAAATCGTTCGACCCCGACAGCCACGAGACCATACCTATTCCCGGGGAGTACCCGGATGTCAATCACCTTCGCCACAGTTCCGAGCGGTGCCCGCTGGTCACCGCCACCGACTTCCTGTCCACGTTCGATCAACGCAACACCGAACTCAGGCTCATGCGCGTCGTCAGCCAGGATGTCTTGCACCATCCGGCGGTAACGCGCCTCGAACACTTGCAGGGGCAGCAACGCTCCGGGCAGCAACACCGTGCCCAACGGGAAGATCGGCATGACACCCATTCCGCCACGTTACTTCGGTTCGAATCTGTCGACTTCGGGCGCGACGATGAACGGATAATTGTCGATCAACTCGATCAGTTCGTCCCAAACGGGCTGATACACCAGGTCATCGTCGACCTGATCACCGTTGAGAACGACCGAAAACGTGACCGGCGCACCGATCCTCGCCGGCTGTTGACCAGTCAACGCCTTCACGCCGGTGAGCGTGCCGGTCTTGGCAGCCAGCACACCTTCGGCAGGCGTGCCCAAAAGCTGCCCTGCCAATGTGCCATCGCGGCCAGCGACCGGAAGCAACGCGGTCAACTGGTCGGCCACCGGGATGTCGTTCAACAGAGCCGCCAACGTCGCACAGGTGGTTCGATTCTCCCGGCTGAGACCGGAGCCATCATTGAGCTGGAGTCCCCCGACTGGAACACCCCAACGCTCCAAGGTGGAGCGAATCGTGTCGAGTCCGGCCTGGCGCGTTCCCTGAGCCGTTGCGACGAATCCGATCTCTTTGACCAGCATCTCAGCCGTGTTGTTGTCGCTGGTATGGAGCATCTCGACCAGGATCTCGGTCAGCGGCTTCGAGTTCACCAGCGCCAGAGTGGTGAGGTCGGCATCAGCCGGCCGGGCGAAATTGGCGGCGCTCCCGGTCACGACAATTCCGCGTGAAAGTACGAGATCGAGGAATACTCTTGCTGCCGAGCGACTCGGGTTGAGCCCATAGTTGCCATTCGAAATCAAGCCGTCGTTGACCAGAAGGGCGTCGTACGGTCCGGCGTCGAAGTTGGAGATCTCCTCCGGCCACGACCGTGCTCGAAATTCGTCGTCGTAGCGACCGCCGTCACCCACCAGATTCCCGTCGATGGTGGTGATACCGAGTACGACGAGTTGATCGGCCAGCAACTCGAGCGCTGTCGTGTTGATCGCCGGGTATGTCAGCGGGTCGGGTACATCAGCGGTTCGGAGCACCGGGTCGCCACCGCCCACGAGAAACACGTCACCGACGATCGCTCCGAGCACCGGGGCTGCCGATTGGAGTTCGGTCCTAAATGTGTAGTCCGACCCGAGCAACTCGAGTGCGACGGCGGCGACGAACAGCTTCTGGTTGCTGGCAGGAATCACTGACACCGCCGGGTCAGTGGTCACGATCACGGTTTCGTTCTGAGCGATCTGGACGCACGACGCCGATCCGATCGCCGCAGTCAGTCCACCAACGGCTTCGGCTAGTTCCGCCGCCGAGGCATCATCAGCGACGACTTCGGCGAGCGGGGTCGGGTGGCGTCTGAATGACAGCAGGTCCGTCGACAGTGGCTTCTGAGGTTCAGGCGGAAGCGTCGTCGTGGTGGTCGTGGTCGGGGGCGGTGTTTTGGCCTCGGCATACTGCCAAACGCCGCCGATCAGTACGAGCGGAACAGCTGCCAACCCGACCAGCACTGCGATCGGAAGTGCGCCACGGGCGCGACGGTGTCTCATCGAGGTCCGAGCGCCGCCGGGCTTGCGACGGCAGGGAATGACGACAATGAAGTCACTAGCTCCGCCCACACCGACCGGTACTCGCTTTGATCAGAAATAGTCGGCCCGTTGAGCACAAGTACGTACTCGATTGCTCCTCCACCGTCGACTGGCAGATAGCCAGACAACGCCTTGACCGCCGGTGGATCGACGTCGAAGGGAGGATTGTTGAGCGTGCCCGTCTTGCCCCGAAGCCTTCCTTTCAGGACGGTGTCTCCGAAGATCTCGACCATTGTGCCGGTTTCGCCTGCCACCGCCAGTCCCTGCGCGACAGGGCTGTCGAATCCGACATGCTGCAGCACGGCCAGCAGCGTTGAGCAGGTGATCCGATTCTCGAGGCTCAGCCCGCTCCCGTCATCGAGCACCATCCCGGTCGTATCAATCCCCCAGCTCTGAATCGTCGCCGCAATCGCTTCGAGTCCGGCCTGTCGTGTCCCGAGGCGCGATGCTGCCAGTCCGATCTCCTTGACCATCAGCTCCGCCGTGTTGTTGTCGCTATTGGTCAGCATCTCCGCGATCGCCGCCGCGATTGGTAGTGACTCGACGGTGGCGAGAACGGTTCCGCCGGGTGGCGCAGTGCCGAATCCGGCCCCACCCGTCACGGCGATTCCCTGCTCGTTGAGGATTCGAACGAATTCTCGTGCACCCGTCTCGTTCGGGTCTGCACCACGCTGGTCATCGCCTTGGACTCGCGAATCATTGACGAGTAGGGCGTCGTACGGCCCAGCTTCTAGCCCTTGTACACCCTCCGCCCAACCAGGCGCGTAGAGCTCATCGTCGTATCGGCTGCCATCGCCGCGCACGGTCCCTTGGATCGACGTCACGCCAGCGGATTTGAGTTGGATAGCCAGATCATCGAGCGGTGTGATGTTGAACGCCACGAATCGATCGAGGTTCGAGGTCGGGTACCAGGTCCCCGACAGCAACGGATCCCCACCACCGACGAGGAACAGATCTCCAGAGATCACGCCACCAACAGGCGCGGCGGCGACCGCGGTCGTCTTGTATCGAAACGCCTCACCGAGTATCTCGAGCGCCACCGCGGCGACCAGGATCTTCTGATTGCTGGCCGGAATCACAATTGTGTTTGCGTTGCGAGCCCCGACCAGCCGACCGTTCAGAGACACGGCGACGCACGACCTGTCGTTGACTGCACTCAGGAGAGGTCCGACTGCCGACTCGAAGGCGGCCAGGTTGAGGTCGAGCGAGAGTTGCTCGGCGGATCGACGGTACGACAATAACGAGGTATTCAAGGCGGGTGGTGCGACCGACTGTGGGACGACACTGTCGGTTGGAGCCGGAACCGCGTCGGCGGCAGCGTCAGCCTTACCTGCTGACCAATGAAAGATCGACCACAACAACGCTGCGGGGATCAAGGCCAGCACGACCAACACGATCATCGGGCCGGTGGAGTTGCGTCTCTCGCTCACAGGCTTCGGCGCTTCCGGTGACGGGCATAGCGGTAGAGGTGCCCGAGTGCGACGACGGCGCGATCCCCGCTGGGGTAGCAGAGTCGTCCGGATTGGCGTACGGCGGTGGGTCCGGCGTTGTTCGGATCTGCGATCGCCAACTCGGTGGCACACAGGATCGGCTTGCCGGTTCGTTGACTCAGTTCGGCTGCGGACTCTGCAAAGCGGCGATCCTGGCGTTCGTGGTACTCGACAATTCGGTCGAGTCCATGATCGGGGTGGAAGCCGCCCTCGCGCATCATGCGGGCCTGATTTGACTGGATCCCGAGACCGATGTACACGACCGCGTCGACCGAAGGATGTTCGGCGATCAGTTGCATCACACTCGGAATCGTGTCTCGAGTTTCACCGCCTGCGCAGTCAACCGGGTTGATCCGGCTCCATCTGGCCGGGAGATGCTGGTCGATCGCCACCATCAGGTCATCGGGAAGATCGAGCAGTTCCAGGTCTGCGTCACGAGCTACCGCATCGGCGGTGATCACTCCCCAACCGCCGGCCGTCGTGAGTACGACCACATTCGGACCCTTCGGCAACGGTTGCGTGGCGAAGCTTGCCGCCGCCTCGAATGCCTCCTCGACGCTCATCGCCCGCGTGATCCCGGCCGCCCGGCAAGCGCCGTCGAACACATTGTCGTCTGCGGCGAGCGCCCCCGTGTGACTCGCCGCCGCCCGTGCTCCCCCGGCAGTCGCTCCTCCTTTGAGCACGACCAGCGGTTGGCGGGAGGCGGCCCCAGCTAGGCGACGCATCAAGCCTTCGCCGTCACTGATTCCCTCGATGTAGGCCAGGCCAACTGAGGTGGCGGGATCGTCGGCATAAAAGTCGAGGTAGTCGGCGACACCGACCGCTGCGGCGTTTCCGGCTGACACCGCGCGACTGATGCCGACACCGGTCGATCGCGAAAGGTTGAGGAAGCTCGACACGAAATTTCCGGACTGACTGGCGACACCTATGCTTCCTGTCGGTGGATATGGCGCCACGATCTGGGCGCACAGCTTGACCGGCGTCGACACCACGCCTTGACCGTTCGGTCCGGCCAGCAGGATTCCGAGTTCGTCGGCAAGCGCCACGAGCGCCGATTCGGCGACTCGACCATCATCACCCGACTCTCCATACCCGGCAGACGTCAGGAACGCCGCTTTGACACCCTTGGCGGCACACGCCCGCAGAATGTCGGCATTGGTGCTCGCCGGTGTGCACACGAACACGAGATCGATGACGTCGTCTGGCAACTCGGCGATGTCGGCCACGGTCTGTACTCCGAGCACCCGTTCGGCCTGCAGGTTCGTGGCGTAGACGGCGCCGGCATAGCCGCCCGCAAGCAGGTTGTGGAGAGCCACGAATCCGAACTTGCCCGGATGCGACGAAGCGCCGGTGATCAGCACGCCGCGTGGCTCGAACAGCGCCCGAAACAGTGCGTCATCCGGACGTGACCGGGTCGCCGCGAACGTCGTCGACGTCTCGCACAGTTCCACCAACGCGTCGACAGCGATCGGCTTCCCGTCCGGTCTGATGATCAGCGGATTGACGTCAACACTGCCCACGTCTGGACGATCTGCGGCGAGATGCCCGAGCCCAACGAGCAGGTTCACCAAGGCGATTCGATCGATGGCCGACTCGCCACGGAACTCGCCCAGCAAACGTTGAGCTGCTAGCCCGTCAAGCATCTCGCCGGCGGTGATCTCGTCGAGCGGTGCCGGCCGAAACACGACGTCAGCCACTGCTTCGGCGAGTATCCCGCCGAGACCCAGCATCACCGTCGGTCCGAATTGGGGATCCCGCACGAGGCCGACGATCAACTCCCGATTGCCTCGGATCATCGGTGCGATCAGCACCCCGACTTCGCCATCCGCCGGCACAGCCAACTGCAGCAACTCGATCGATGCCTGTTCGACCGTCGCGGCGCCTACGAGATTCAGCCGAACGAGGCCGCGCTCGGTCTTGTGAGCGATCGAAACTCCGGCCAACTTGGCAACGACAGGAAATCCGATCTCGATCGCCGCCACCACAGCCGCCTCGACCGATGCGACCACCCGTTCCTCGGCCACCGGCAATCCGTATGGCACCAGCAATGCTTTCGAATCCGATTCAGACAGCGTGACTCCAGTACCCATGCGTTGTCCACGGTACCCATCTCACCCTCTCCACATCCGGCAATCCGGATCGCTCTACCGCAATTAGGGTAGTAACGCAGCCGCAAAGAACTGAACGACATGTTCCTCGCGGGCCACCAATGCCTCCGCTGACAGCGGGGCCACGTCAAGCAAGCCCTCAAGAAACGGTTCGTCGGAAAAATAGCTGAGTAGGGCCCCGTATCCGGTGATCAGCAGTTGACGCGAATCTTGGCGGCGGAAGGTGCCAACGTCCATTTCGCGATCGAAATAATTGGCTGCTTGATCGAACATCGGTCGAAGCACGCTTGCCATGTCGATCGCGAAGTGTTGGCCTGCGTCGATCGCCTCGCGCCGAACCATCCGGACGTAACTCGGATTGTCTGCGAAGAATCGAAATCCAGCGCGCAGCACGAGTTCGACCTTCGACCATCCCTTTTCGGGCGCCCGTATCGCCCCCGTGAGGCGATCAAACCAGTCTGAGAGAAGGTGCTCGAAGACCTCCTGATACAGGGCTTCCTTCGATGCAAAGTGGTGAAGCAGGCTCGGACGACGAATCCCGACGCCAGCGGCGATGTCGTTCAGGGATGTCCCGTCGTAACCGGCCTGCGCAAAACAGGCCAGCGCCTCCTCAAGGATTTGATTCCGAGTGGACCGCTGGCCGGTGTCAGAATCGCGCACCGTAGTCGTGGACATCAGGGTTGCAAGCTAACACTGGTTGTCTGTTTGGCTGCCACCGACGGGTAGGTGACAGTGTGCGCGGATGTCACACCGCAACCACCGAGCGCCCCTCGCTAGCCTTGGCGCCATGACCCTGATGCCGACGAGACGGATTCCGATGAGATTGATGCGAGGATCTGCGATATTGCCAGTGGCTATCGGATTGCTGCTGGCCGCCTGCGGCGGAGGCGAATCCGCAACGGGGTCAGCCGACACGGCCGGCTCCGACGAGCCGATCATCATCGTCAAGTCGCTCGACAGCCTCAAGTTCGATCCGACGGCGGCTTCCACCCCAGCCGGCAAGGTCCGCATCGAGCACATCAACGAAGGATCGGTTGTTCACACGTTCGTGCTCGAGGGGCATGACTTTCGACTCGTCGACGACGACGACAAGCTGATCGAGTTGACCGAGGGCGAATACACGTTCTTCTGTGACGTCCCAGGACACCGAGAGGCCGGCATGGAAGGCACCCTCACCGTCACACCGTGATCAGGAGCCGAGAATCAGTTCCCAGCCGATGAAGTACATGATCGCCGTAAAGACGATTCCTGCCTGTATCACCTTTTTGTGATCGTCGAGCACCATCTTGCAGAACGGGCTGTCGAGACCGCCCGGGAGTTTGCCAAGCGCGCTGAGTTCAGCGAATCCGAAAATGATCAGGAAGATCAGCCAGACCCCGATCCGGGCTCCTGCACCCGCGCCTGAGAACAACGGCGCGAAGTGGCTGGTGAAGACCATGAAGAACGCCATCGGGATCGAAAAGAAGGCATTCACTCGGCTGGCCCGACCGGCTGCCTTTGCGGCACCCGCCGCTGCCGGATCGGCCTGACCTCCACCCGCAACCGCCTCGGCCGAGGCGATGTTGACCCGCTGGTTTGGCCAGATCACCATCCACACGTTGGCGGCCATCGTGATCCCGAGAATTGAACCAAGCGTGATGCTCAATCCGGACGACGTGCTCGGCTTGTAGTCGCTTCCGGCAACCGCCCACATCAGCAGTCCACTGCCGAGTGTCAGCGCGCTTGCCCAACGGAACCACCACAAGGCTCGAAACGTGATCTTCCTCAACGCCTCTGACCGCGCCCCGGCTTCCATTTCAGCGAACGAGGGAACCTGGACGAAGTTGAAGAAGTACAACAGCCCGATCCAGGTGATCCCGAACAGGACGTGCGTGTAGCGGGCGAGGAAGTGAAGGCCCCCACCAAAATCGAAGAAATTCTCGAACAACTGCATGCTGTACTCCTTCTTGTTCACTGCCCACGCTGGGCTGACAGGTCGCACTCTAGAACGGCCGAGACACCCAAACGCAACTATCCGATCGCGGCCGGGTCATCATCAGGCCAGCCGATCCATACTGCGACAGCCGCACCGACCGCACCGCCGGTGCTCGACAGCATCAGGTCGCCAATTGTGTCACCGTACGTGAGGTCGAGCCCAGAAGTGCCGAGCTCCTGCACCACGTATTCCGCGAACTCCCACCAGACGATTGCCAGACCCCCGATTCCGTAGCCGAGCGCCCAAGCGTTGAACTTCGAGATCCGCGTCCGAGCGAGTGCGACCGTGATCCCGCCCATCAGGAGCACCCAGTTGACGAAATGCAACACGTCATCGGTCGACGAGTAGGTGTTGTAGAAGTTGAACACGTTGCCGAGCGTGTCAATCAGGAACGGAGCCACCACCAGCGCGTCGACCAGATTTGGATACGTGGGCCTACTCCCACGCAACCGCCAAATCACTGGGACAACAGCAATCGGGAGCAGGTAGAACGGTGCACGGAACGCCATCCCCTTGCCATCGAACTGTTCCCAGTTCGGGAACGCCAACGTGATCGCGACAGAAATCACGAGTGCGATCCGGACCGCCCATGCGGTGCGACGTTGCAAAGTAAGCGACATGGCGGGAACGTAGTTCGCCTACGGCGACGAAATGGCGATCTCGACACCTGTCGTCAATATCACGCGCTCACAACGAAAGCCGAGCGTCGCAGGGTAGCTAGCGACGTCGGGCGACCAGCGTCGCTTCGCCTTCGGATTCGTGGTTTGCCACGATCTCGACATCCAGATCGCGGAAGGCGTCGACCAGCTCGCCAGGCGGCGCGTGAAACGGACCAATCTCGACGTGACCACGACCGACGCGCGACAGCACGGTGACGATGATCGTCCCGCCAAAGACTGAAGCGGCGACGAGTTGGGGATAGATCCCGATGCCACGAAACCGTTGACAGAGCACGACGTCGAACTGACCGAGATCGTCCGGTAGGCCGTCGTCGAGATCGACGACTCGGGCCTCGATACGATCGCCGACACGATTTTCAACTGCAGCGTCACGCAAACGCCGGACTGCAACCGGGGAGGCATCGATCGCTACCACCTCGAAACCGTTCAGCGCCGCCCAGATCGCTTGCTCGCCCAAACCACAGGCGACATCGAGCCAGCGCCCAGGTCCTGCCGACCCAACCACGTCGAAACCCTTCGGAGGCGTCGGCTCACCCGTACTGCGGTCGTGATACCGGGCATCCCATCGATCGGCATCGGCCTGCATGACAAGCATGTTGACAGGTACCCTCGATTCCATGCAGATCGTGTCAGCACTGTTCGTCGAGAACTTCGAGATGCGCCCGGCACCGGGGCCATCGACTCGAATCGACCTCACGGGCGCAATGTTCTCGATGGCCGCCACCGATCCGTTGCCGCTGACCATCTCTCCCCATCTGATTGGGCTGATCTTCTGCCCACTGGGCGAGCCAGGACAAGGCGTCTTCGAGGTGATTTTCCGCGACACGCTCGACGCCGAATCGGACGACGAGCCGATGGCCCGCAACGTCAGTCCGTTCAGCGTCGAGCCGGGCAAGTTCACCTATCGCCTCGTCAAAGGTGAACTGACGTTCGACAGCTACAAGCAAATCTTCGCCCACTGTCGAGTCGGCAGAGGCCCGTGGCACGTCGTCCCGTTCACGTTGCTGCCGCCGGTCACCTGAGGTGCCCGATCAATTGCGCGCAGCCCAATCGCGGCCGACGACGTCGGTGGGCGATCTGAAGCTGCAGTTATGCAACCGATAGTGTCACAACCGATGTCTTCGCTCTCCGCCGAACTCGACCAACAGGCCATCAATCTCATTCGAGGGCTGTCGATGGATGGGCCGGCGGCCGCCAAGAGTGGCCATCAGGGCACGGGTATGGCTCTCGCTCCGCTCGCCCACGTGCTGTTCAGCCGAGTCATGAAATACGACCCGGCTGACACAGAATGGCCTGATCGAGACCGATTCGTGCTGTCCAACGGGCACGTATCGATTCTCCAATACTCGATGCTGTATCTGGCCGGTCACGGACTCGAACTCGAAGATCTCGAACAGTTCCGCCAATGGGGTTCCGCAACACCCGGCCACCCCGAGGCTGGCCATACTGCGGGGATCGAAGTCACGACCGGTCCGCTCGGCCAGGGGTTCGCCAACTCGGTCGGGATGGCACTTGCCGAGCGGATCCTCTCCGAGCGGTTCGGCCCCGCCGCCATCGATCACCACACGTTCGTGATCGCCGGTGACGGCTGTTTCATGGAAGGTGTCTCCCACGAGGCCGCTTCACTCGCAGGCCATCTCGGGCTCGGAAAGTTGATCTGCGTCTACGACGACAACCACATCACGATCGACGGCAACACCGAACTCGCCTACAGCGACGATGTGCCGAGCAGGTTCCGAAGCTATGGATGGGACGTCGTCGAGTTGGGCGAGATCGCCAACGATCTCGATGCCCTCGAGGCAGCCCTCAACGCCGCCAAGGATGTAACCGACAAGCCGAGCCTGCTGATTCTGCGGTCGCACATTGGTTTCCCATCTCCAGATCACACCGACGACCACGAGGCCCACGGCCTGGCTTTCGATGCTGACGACATCGCACGAACCAAGGCGGTCATGGGAATTCCCAACGAACCGTTTTGGGCACCCGCCGAAGTCGTCGACACCTACCGGGCGCACGCTGCCGATCGCGGTGCCGAATCACACGACACGTGGGCCGCAGCGAACTCGGTCGTGACCGCCTCCGCCGAATGGCAGGCGTGTTGGAATGCCACCGGCCTCGATGGTTGGACCGACGACCTCCCCACCTATGCCCAAGGCGAAAGTGTCGCCACCCGCAAAGCAATCGAGGTGGCAATCAACGCCACGCTCGCCAAGCTCCCCGGTGTCGTTGCCGGGTCAGCCGATCTGACCGGCAACACGGGCATGAAATTGAAAGGCGAGACCGCCCAATCAGTCGACAATGCCGGCGGTCGCCAGGTGTACTACGGCGTCCGTGAACACGCAATGGGCTCCGCGCTTGTCGGAATGGCGAGGCATGGTGGAATCATCCCTGTCGCCGGCACATTTTTCGTTTTTCTCGACTACATGCGCCCGCCCGTTCGGTTGGCGGCGCTCTCCCAGGCCAAGGCTTGCTTCGTGTTCACACACGACTCGGTTGGAGTGGGTGAGGACGGCCCCACCCATCAGCCGGTCGAGCATCTCGCCACGTTGCGCGCGGTCCCCCAGCTCCACGTGATCCGGCCGGCTGACGCCAACGAGACCGCCGCCGCGTGGCGGGACATCATCGAGCACGACGGCCCGACGGCGTTAGTTCTCAGCCGCCAGAACATCACCGTCGTCACGGATGGTTCAGCTGTTGCCCACGGCGCCGGGATCGTCCGTGATACTGCGGGTCGCCCCGATCTGATTCTGGTCGGAACTGGTAGCGAGGTCTCGCTGTGTGTGACTGCCGGCGAGACGCTCGCCACCAACGGCATCGCAGTTCGAGTTGTCAGCATGCCGAGCTGGGACCGTTTCGACCAGCAGCCACAGGGGTACAAGCAAGGCGTGTTCCTCCACGGCGTTCCTGTCCTGTCGGTCGAAGCAGGTGTCACGATGGGGTGGCATAAGTACGCCGACGACGCGATAGGTATCGACCGCTTCGGCGCCAGCGCTCCGGGTCCGGTCGCTCTCGACAAGCTCGGCATCAACGTCAATCATGTCGTCGAGCGAGCAACCGCCCTACTCGCCACCTAGACAAGCAACAGTCTGGTCACGGTTTTCGGGACGCGCCCGAAAACGGTGACACGACGATCGAAAGGAGTCCTGCATGAATCGTCTCACTCGACTTGCCGAGGAGTTCGGACAGAGCCCGTGGCTCGACAACCTCAAGCGCAGCTATCTCACCTCTGGCCAGCTCGCCGCGATCCGTGATCGCGGTGTACGTGGGTTGACATCGAATCCCACGATCTTCCAGAAGGCGATCCAGGGTTCCGCCGACTACGACGAGCAATTCAAGCAACTCGCCGTCGACGACCATCCGATCATCGATGACTATTGGGCGATGGTGCTGGCCGATATCCACGGTGCCTGTGATGTCTTCTCGAAGGTCTACGACCAGACGGACGGTCTCGACGGTTACGTCTCGGTCGAAGTCGACCCCGGCCTCGCCCACGACGAGCCCGGCACCGAGACAGCCGCCCGCCAACTGCATCAGCGCCTGAACCGCCGCAACCTGATGGTCAAGATTCCCGCAACCGCCGAGGGCCTGGTGCCGATCCGGAACATGATCGCCGAGGGTCGCAGCATCAACGTGACTCTGATCTTCAGCCTCGAGCGATACCAGGAAGTCATAGACGCCTACATCGACGGTCTTGAGGCGTTGTCCCAGGACGCGTCCGCCGACCTGTCGCGCGTCGCCAGCGTCGCCAGTTTCTTCATCAGCCGGGTCGATGTCGAAGTCGATCGTCGACTCGATGCAATCGGGACAGCCGAAGCACTGGCCCTCAAAGGGAAAGCTGCTGTCACTCAGGGTCAGCTCGCGTACCGTCAGTTCGAGGAGTCGTTCAGCGGTCCTCGGTGGGAGGCGCTGGCCGCCCGTGGTGCCCGCGTGCAACGCCCGCTGTGGGCCAGCACCGGGACCAAGAATCCTGAGTACTCCGACGTGCTGTACGTCGACACCCTGATCGGGCCGCACACCGTCAACACGCTCCCCGAGCCGACCCTCGAGGCGTTCGCCGACCACGGCGTGCTGGACCGCACTGTCGATGCCGACTACGAAGCGGCCGACGAAATCTGGCAAGGGCTGGAAGATCTCGGCGTCGACATGGACGAAGTCGCCGAAAAGCTCGAACGAGAAGGAGTCGACGCCTTCATGAAATCCTTCGATGAACTGATCGACGTGCTCGAGGCGAAAGCCACGGAACTCCGGTCCAGCTGAGATCGTTACGGTGTTTCGTCGACTTCGAAG
>JANMTV010000028.1:0-25647 GCA_031390905.1 Ilumatobacteraceae bacterium
GGGCATGTCGGTCATGCCTACGCGATGACGGTCAACAAAGCCCACGGGGTGACGTGTGACCACACGATGCTGCTCGGCAACGACCTGCTCTACCGGGAACTCGCCTACGAAGCCCTCTCGCGTGGCCGCAAGCAGAATCGGATCTACATGTCGCGGTCGTGCATGCTCGAACTCGACCTGCAACTCGAAGACGGCCCCCACGCCCGCACGGTCGACCAGCCGGACCCGATCGAGGTGCTGGCTGCCAGTCTCGAACGGCGCCGTAACAAGCACCTCGCTCTTGACAGCATCACCGCGGTCCCGCTCGCCACGTGGAGTACCGGCGATCTACTTGTCGAGCGTCGCCGCGTCCAAACCGTTCTCGACCAAGCCCCACCCGACCGTACCGCTGATCTCGCTGCGCTCGTCGAGTCTCGACGCAAAGTCGAGATCCAGGTCCGCGAGACGGCAATCTCGGTCGCCACGCTGGAGTGCCGTAAACGGCCGCGGAAACAACGGCGTCTCCCGGATGTCGAGCTGCTCACCAAACGCCACAACCTTGGCCGCTTCGAACAACAAGCCGACCGGATCGATACCGAGATCACCGACCTGCACGCCAGCCATCACCGCCGACGGAGTCACCTCGCCGCCCACCAAGCCGACCAGATCGAAATCGACGCGATCGGCGACGTCTTACGCGAAAGAGCCCGTCAGAACACCGTCCGCGCCGTCAACGAGCCACCCAACTACGTCACCAAAACGCTCGGCGGCCGTCCGACAAACCCGGCCAAGGATCGGGCATGGGTCAGCGCCGTCGTCGCCATCGAACAACACCGAATCGAACACGACATCACCGACCAACGCAGCGCCATCGGGCCAGAACCAAGCAACTTCCGGGACGCACTCACCTGGCGCAAAGTTAACCAGACTATCGTCGACGCCCGCGACCTCATCGCCCCGCCGAGGAAGGCGATCGAACTCCAGCACCCCACGATTACACGACCCTCACTCGACATCGGCCTGTGATCTCGCAAGATGGTCGGCCCCACTGTCCCGGTCAGTCCCGCCGCAAATCAACGGATCAACGGTATGGCGACGCAGCTTACCGGCGTCAATACGGTCGGCTGACGTGCGAGGGCCAGCCACGCGAGCCAAATGTTCCGCCCTTCGGAGTGCCAACGCTCGACGTCGAAGTCGTCGGCACGCTTCAGATCGGCTGCAGGTTGAAACGATTGACGGCTCCAGTGTCAATCCGGGTTTCCTTCTTCGGTACTGAAGACTTCCTCGCTATCCGTGCCAGGTAAAACGCTCGACCCACCGTGATTTGATTTTTGATCGCGTTCAGTCAACGCGGCCCTGTGAAGAAAGATCGCGACGCCACTTGTTAAGATACCAGCCAAGGCACCGACTCGAAATCCATTCGTACCACGTGGCTGTGTGGCGGCTGTGCAGAGAAGTATTAGAAATGTGAGAACGGTTGAGAGCAAGAATATTGATTTGATGATTAGCCTTATGGATAACATATGCAGCCGTTGCATTGAGATAACCCTGAACCATTAAATATGTTTGGATTTGGGACGTCGGCAGTTTGCCCATTCCTCCAACGTTCGGTTTGCTGGTAGTCGTACTCTGCTAGACACCCAGCATACGCCACGGTCATGACACCCTGAGCAGGTATCGAACCAACAGAGTTGAGCAATCGAGCTCCTCGACTCAGAGCCTTTGAGACGATGCCCGTGGTAGACTTTGCAGCGCGATTCATCGTTGCTTCGGTCGCCTTCTCAATCGCCTGCCCAACAGAGGCATCGACAACCGCTGTGCCGACTCCGTCCGTTTTCGCTTGGTGCACAACCGCCGCGTAAGCAAAGAATGAGACAATGTTACAAATGACACTTTCCCAAAGAAGCCCTGTCGGATCGGCTCCGTTGAGGGGGTCGCCGTATCCGTAGGTGTCGTCGTTCGCGCAGCCACCTTTAATTGCGCGTCGGATATGAGCCAGCTTCGTTCGCTGCGACATCGTTACGTCGACGATCCTGGATCGTCAGCCTGCATCTCACTCTGTCGGTTCGATTCCGGTCGATCCAATGCACGCAGCGCATGCGACATGATTGCAGCGAGGATGACAAGCACGCCGGCCGTAATCAGTCCCGTCGCAATAGGGTCCAGTTCAATTGCAAGCCAGAGGCAAAGTACGATGCACGGCGGGGCGCAGATCACTAAGGCCTCTCGGTGCACACCACGTCGCTTTGACCCTCGACCGTTCGTCGCGACGCTTACCTGGCCGTGATGAATCGTGGCAGCTAGAACTGCCGAGAGAAACATCAACACCGGAATCAACAACAGGAGCAACAAAACCATCACCTTGTCGACGGTGGCGCCACCGGCTCGCCCGGGGATCGGACGGTCGAGCCGATCATCAGAGTTGTCAGGAATGTGACTGTCGCCAAAAGGGTGGACGCCGCGCCCAGAATCACAGCGGACCCCAGGCCCAGGCTGTTTCGAAACAGAAGCCCCGCGGCAAGACCGACCGGTGAACAGATGATCAACGAGGCAACGAGAACTGGCAGCCGATTCTCTCGTATCCGACCGCGAACGTAACCCGGGCGAAGCGTCTCCTCCCGGCGGACTGCGCGAACCACGACCGTCCCGGCGATTGCGATGCCGCCTGTGAGCCCTGCGAACCATGCCGCGACATACCGATGTGCCATCAAAACGGACATGCGGACCCTGTGCTCTGGCTGACATCCCAGACCATGCCTGTGATCTGTCCCGTGTCAGGGTCCACGACGTGCACGAAGGGAGACGAGCTGTAGTTCTCCGCGATCGTTTCCCCACACTCGACTCCAAAGTTGGCGTTAACGCAGGCCGCCGCCACCGAGATTGCACCGGCAACGGCGACCGAAGTCGCCGTGTACTGCAGGATCGATAGCCCTGCCGCCGCCATCTCTGCGGAGCCGAGTGCGGTTCCAAGGATCATGGCCCCCGCCCCGAAGCCGCCTACCAGAATCGCCGTGCCGACGATCGTAAGTCCAATTACACACGCATGATCGTCGATGAAACCAGCTACGGACGTGAAGGCACCACCGATGCTGCCCCAGATTCCCCAATCACTTGGGTCATACCACGCCATGCCGGTGAGGTCGGCTCCGTTGAGGGGGTCGCCGTATCCGTAGGTGTAGTCGTTGGCGCAGCCGCCTTTGATGGGGTCGATTGTGAGGAATCGTCCGCTGGTGGGTGACATTGGTCGGGCACCCATCAGGATCAGTGGTTTGTTGGTGGCGTGTTCTTGGAGTTTGCCGTGGGTGCCGTAGGCGGTGAGGTCGGCGTTGCTGGTGACATTGTTGATGTTGCCTGCGAGTTGGCTTCCCCATGGGTCGTAGTGGGCGTGGCTGGCTTGAAGGTCGCCGTTGTTGTCGCTGGTGGCGATCATGTGGCCGTTCAGATTCGGGTATGACCACGACTTACCGAGACTGGCCTGATCGATCGTGACGAGCACTCCACCAGGTAACGGATGCAGCTGCTGTACAAGACTGCCGGCGCTGTTGAGTACGGCATCGGCTGAATCCCCGAATCCGTTGAATCCGAATCGGGTGATCGTGCCATTCTCGGTTCGTTGGATCGGCCGGTCGACGGCGTCGCGCAGATACGACACGGCCGTGGCCCCGCTCGTGATTCCGGCGAGCCGGTCGGCTGAATCCCATGTGTACGTGTCGGGCCCGTCGTTGGTTTGGTTCCCGTGGCCGTCGTATAGATACCCTGACGTCGGTGTGCCGTTGATGATCGTGGCAACCAACTGATCGGCAGCGTTGAAGCACGAACGGGTGATCGTCGCCGACGCGGCGGTCGGGGTCCACGTGACGCCGGTTCGGTTGGTGTTCTTCCCGGGTTGTGGGTTGATCCCGTTGGCGTAGCTGGTGCAGTTATCACCAGTCACGTTGCCGCCGTAGTCGTAGTCCGACCGACCACCGAACAGGTGGGCGGTGATCAGGCGACCGGCGGCGTCGTACACGAAGTTGTTACCACCCGGATTGGGATCAACGAGATTGACGGCTCCAGTGTCAATCATCGAGTCGATCTGACGACCGCCAGGTGATCGTGAGATCTGATGACCGGCGATCCGAACCGGGTCCGGGCTGGCATCTTGCTCGAACACGAGCGACGACTGGTTGCCGGACACGTCATAACCGACGTAGCCGACCATTTGACCGCCGTTGTAGCTGATCCAGCTGAGCCGGCCAAGGAAGTCGTAGCCGAGCGCAGCAGAGGCGTGGACTTGTCCACCGACAGTGACCTGCACGGTGGCGAGTTTGCTGCTGCTCGGATGAAATGTGTGACTCGTGACGCTGTTCGGCGAGGTGATCGTGGTCAGTCGTCCGGCCTGGTCGTACAGGTAGGTGGTGGTGCGGTTGTTGGTGTCGGTGTACGACACGACACGACCGAGCAGGTCAACGATTGATGTGATCGTGCCGTTGGGGTCAGATACGGAGTTCTTGAGTGGGTTCCCGCCGATCATGTATGAATGCGTGATGGTACGCGCGGACGCACCAGCGACAGCGGGCCACGTTTGGGACGTGACGCGACCACGTATGTCGTAGCTGGTGCATTGCCACGGCGCGGTGTCGATGTTGGCGGCAGGGCCGACCCGCCGACCAACGATGCGACCGTTGCGGTCGTACAGAAACTGTTGAGCCCGACCCGACGTGGACGGGTTCGGAGCCGGGTCAATCTGCTCGGCGACGAGGCCGTGCTGCGTGTCGAACGTCGAGACGCCGCACGCCGTAGTGACTGCGTCGGCGTGCTGGTCGGTGGCGCAGTCGATCGAGTTCGGGGTGCTGCAGTAGTGCTTGTATGTCGTCGTTGTGTCGGCGGGGAGCGTGCTGGCGGTTTTACGCAGCCATCGGCCGGAGGCGGGTGATTCGTAAGTGGTGGTGGTGGTGAGGGCGAGCCCGGCGGGGTCTTGGGTGACGGCGGTGACGAGTCCGAGTTCGGGGCCGATTCCGTTCGCCGGGTTGCTGTAGCTGGTGGCGGCTGTCTTGTTGTCGGGGTCGATTGTCGTTGTTTCGAGTCCGTAGTCGGGATTGAGGACGGAGTTCGACATGTACGGTCCCGGCCCTGGTCCGGGATCCCACGTGAGGAATAGTCCGTTCAGGGTTGCGGTGCTCGACCCGAGGAAGTCGATCTGGATGCGGTACTTCCCAGCTGGCATCAACGGCGGGTATGACGCCGTTCCCAACCACCATTCACCATACGAACCTATGTTTTCCAAGTTGGCGGTGGGGGGTTCGACGTCGGTGTACACGACATCGTTCAAGTAGACCACGACCTTCTGCGTCGTCGCAGTGAGGATCCGAAAGCTGGTAGGCACGTCGATGATCCCTGTCAGGCGCATGCTCCACGTGAACTGGTGGTTGGCGTCATGGAGCGAAGGGCGGGTGACCCCTGATGGGGTCACCGGGAGCGTGTTCCATTGTGTGCAGAACGTGTCGACGGTGCAGCCCGGCCCGGTCGGCCCGGTACCGCCTGGGCCGGTACCGTGTTTCTTGGGTCCTCCGGCGAAGTATGGGTTGTCCCAGAACGTCGCTGCCAGCCCGTTGATCCCCTCGTCGTAGCGATGCTGTGTACGTGGCACTGTGATCGGACATGACCCGGTCGGCGTATATGGCGACGACGTTGAGAAACAAGAGGCCGGCGCTGGCCCGTATGAGTCGGTGAGCAGGTTGGTGACCTGATCGTAGACGTTTGCGACTTGCAGGCTGAGAGGATCAATGCTGCTGAGGACTCGGTCGATTGTCGGGTGCCAGATCGTGCGGGTTACACGCTGTTCGGAGTCTTTCTGTTCGATGATCCGACCCTGGCTGTCCCATTTGACCCAGGTCGCATACCCCGACGTCGGGTTGAAACCCGAGATCGAGACCTGGGCGGTATTAGCGACGCTATTCGGGCTGTAGGTGTAGGTCCGCGATGTACGCGCCGCGCCTGGTGTTGGGGCTGGTTGGGTCACGGTGGTCACTTTGCCCGCGGTCGGGTCGTAGGTGATCTGAGTCATACAGGTCGGTGTGCTCGACGCATAGTTGGGGCAGTCGGATCGTTGCCCCATCGCGATTGTGTCGACGGCGAGCGGATCGCGGACCCCGGTCAATCTTCCAGTGGGGTCGTAGGAGAAGTCGGCCATCAGACCACCTGGGTTGATCAATCTGATGAATCGGCCGTAGCTGTCGTACACCAACGTCGAATATGACGCGGAGCTGAATGTGCCGTCCCAGTACCCGATCCGCGCCAACATCCCAGCCGGCGCGTTCGACAGCTCGTAGTCACTGTCAGGGTCGTCGCACAACGCCGCCCCATAACAGAGCCCGATTGAACGGCCGGTGACCGGGTCAGTGATCTGCATCAACACCGGCGTCGACCCAGTGCCGGGCTGAGCGGTGTACGTGTACAGCAAGGCCGTCGGGCGGCGATCGTCAGAAAGTGTGCGCACGGAACGGACCCAGCCATCGCCGCCGAACACAATCTCCAAACCGGCATTGTTCGACAACGTGAACTCCCCAGCAGCCATCACACCCGCAACCGTTGCCTTGGCAACCGACAACAGGTCGGAGCTCCCAGCCGGTGGTGTGTAGCTACCATCGGGTCGACGGGTGAATGTCGCCGTGGCACCGCTGGCGCTCCGGACAACGACCTGACTGCCGAGGTCATCAAGACGTGTCCATGCCCCGTTGTACGGGTTCGCAGACAGACGCCACCCGGTCGGCATGCCGGTCGAGTTCGGTGTCAACCAGCCGCTCGGCACCACGAACTGCGCCGGCGTGGTCGCCGGATCGACACCGTCATCCAACGCCCACAACTGCACGCCCCGTGCACCGTTGCTCGTGTACTCGATTTTGACTGAATGCGACGTGTTCGGCGCCCAGCTGAGGGCCGGGCCGAAGGTCGGGCCCGTCGCGGTGATCGTCGAATATGCGGTCGCGGCACCGTCGAGATAGATCCGCATCGTTCCGGTCGACACCTTGCCGCCGAGGTGCCACGCCCCGACCGCGGCGGGTGCCTTGATTGTCCCGGTCCACTCACCGGTGACCGGTGAGCTTGGAGCGAGGTATCCACCCATGGGTGAGCCGGGCCAGTTGAAGTCGATCGTTGGGTCGATCCGCTGACCGATCAACGTCGACCCGGTGTAGTAGCGGCCGCTCAGTCCGCGTCCGCCGCCGTCGACGCCAGTTGATCCTAGCGAGTCATAACTCAACGACACTGCCGCCGCTCCCGAGAGCGTCGACAACGCATGTGTGTTCAACGTGACCGCGAGATTGCCGGTCAACATGTTCACCGTCACACTCGCCGGCGACACCCCCGGCGACGGCGCACCCTCACTCGGCGTCTGCGTGGAACCCGGCACCGCGCCGACCGTGTCCGTCGGCGACGGGCCACCCGCCCCGAGCCGTTTCTTGATCGTGATCGGTGTGATCGTCGTCGGCTCCGCCGGTGGTACGTACCGCGGATCAGTGGTTGGGTAGGGGAAGAAGCCTGCCCACACCTTGACGTAGTAGGTGGCGCCGTCTGTGAGCGAACCGGGCGGGACCTGCCAACTACTGGAGTTGTTCCAGCCGGAGTCAACGACGTTGCCAATCGCTCCGGGATCGGTTCCGATCTGGAACCGGTAGTACACCGTTTCGGTCTCACCCGTCACCGGCACCGCCTGCAACAGCGGGGTCGTTGTCGCAACGGTGCCCGTCGGTGACTGCAGGGAGGTCGGGTTCGGGGACTGGTAGTAGCGGTAGTTGATCGACAGGCTACTCAAGTCGACCGCGGTCTGTTGTGGGCTCTGTTCATCACCGACCAGACCGAACCAGGCTCCAGGCCCCGGGTGCTGCGCAATCCAATCCGTCACCATCGTCTCGAAACCGTGGACATACTGATACGTCGTCAGCGGTTGACCGGCAGACACCACGCTGGCGAACGAGACCGGCTGCAGGTTCTCGCCGTACATCGTGACCCCGAACCCAGGCGTGCCTGTGTAGGTGCCGTGGATCTGTGCCCAGACCAAATGCCACGGCTGACCACCACCCGGCAAGGGCGGGATGGGCAAGTAAGCCCTTGCCCGCCACACGATCCCCGATGAGTAGGTTCTGCCCGCCCGCAACGACGACATCGTCGTCCCGATCGACGAGTAGCTCGTCGTCGACGTCGCGGACAACGTCGTGAAGACCGTCGGGTCGATCACTACCGGAAACTCAGAGGCAGGCAACGATGAGAGCCAGTCGTAGCTGATCGCGATCGTCACACGCCCACCCTCGCCTCCTCTGGTGGCGACGACGCCGAACTGAGCTCCCGCCCGCGATGGCGGAATCGAGCGTTTGGCTGTGTCCACCGTCAGCGGAGGGATTGTCGCCACCACGGTCTCGCCGACCAACAGATCGATGCCACCCTCGTCGTTGGAACGGGGGGTCGCTCCAGCGACGTCGAACTCGAATCGAGTCGGAGCCGCGGCTGTGTGCAGCACGAGCTGCTCGTCGACGCCGATAGCCGAAACTGTGTAGACAGCATCGGTCTCGGGCCACAGCCGCTCGTACGTAACCGACGATTCCTTCGCTACCGGCTTCACCTCGAGCGCCCCCACCGGACTAAACGCGATCGTGTGTGTGCCCAAGCTGAACACTTGCATGCCTTCGGGCGTAGTCGATCCCCCGAACGACGCCGACCACTCGTTCGCCTTCGACCGAACACGACCCTCAACGTTGTCGGGGACGACTGACGTGTCAATCGCGACCCACTCAGACGACCCGACCGGCTGAAAGTAACGAGGCAGCGCGTACGTCGTCACGGTCAACGAACCATCGTCATTCAACCACGAATCACTGCTCCCGGTTCGAGCGTCGACCAGCTCCTCGACGCGAACTGGCTCCCGCACCGGCTCAGGTCCACCAAACCTGCCGTCCGGCACCACCGGCTCCACATCGACTGGCGGCGGAGACTCCAACACGGCCACATCATCCGGACTTGGTAGCGGCTCGGACTCCGACTGAGAATCGCTGATCTCACGCTCACCCGGAACCTCATCGTCACTGCGAGCAAACGACGTCGGCGATGTGGGCGCCATCACAACCGGCAACCCCACTGCAACAACGCACAAACAACGCAGCCAAACCCGTCCGCCTCGAACACCACCTCGCATATCACAATCCTCACCGCTCGACAGGTAAGCGATCATCCCAACTCGAAACCAGCACTACAAGAGCTCACCGCCAACGTTCATCGTCAAGACGTTTAGAGTTCACCTCCAGAGAAGCGAACCCCTCAGAAAGACAACCGCTTGACTGCCTCGCGGTCCATCGCAGTCGACACCCGCGCGCCGTCTGTGTCGGTCCGCTCGGCCAGGGGGCTGGCGATCGGTCAGGCCCGGGTTTGGTTCGTCGTTCCCACTCTGGGACAGTCGGGCACCCCCTGGATGCGCCATTCCCTATTGTCGGCGAGCGACAGCCCCGACCGGCAACAACCGACCATTCGAAGGCGTCGCCTGTTGTCCGCGATTTGTCAGCAGTTTGTCAGCGAACGTGGCGAAATCGAACAATACAGGGCAACACCAGACGGTACGGCCGACTCCCGAAAACACCATCTGAACTGGCCTAATGCACACCAGGCGCGACGAGGCGAGAGTCCTCGACTCGGAGTTCAAGTCCCCCCTTCGACACCATGTGATGTCTACGACATCATTCATCGGCTGGCAGTTGAGCGGCTTACCCATGGCGCACCTTGTACGTGCTCGCGGTCGGGCACCGATCTCGACTTTGTTCGTGGTAGGCGGGTGATGACCTCGGGCGCTTGAGGACGGCCACCGACCGGACGCTTCTGAACGGGCGTGTTGTTGACTTCTGAAATAGATCAGATATCGTCACCGCTATGCGTGTCATCGAGCGGCCATTCTCAGAGTTCCTACGGCAACCGAACGATGTCGTGGCCGAACTCGCCGACCACGATGTCGTGCTCCGCCGTCGCAACGCGCCCGCCCTTCGGCTGAGTGAAGCGGTTCGCGACGACGAACGATCGGAGGCGTTTGACGCTCTCGCTCGCCTGTTACGGAACCTCTTGATGCATAGCCCGAGCGACCTTACGAACGTCATCGACGACGTCTTCCCATGGGCGACATTCTTGCCGAAGCGCGACCGGAAGAGCTTTGTCGACGAACTGACGCGCACGCTGGTTGCAGTGTCGCTGCTTGACAACTATGCGCCGGTTGGTCAACTTCTGTGTGAGTGGCGCGCAACTGCCGAGATTCACGCCGACCCACGACTCGCACGCCGCCTCCGCGCCGACATCGCTGCCGGTGGCGGCGTCGTGCCGGCACCCCAGGGTTGAACCAGGATGCCGAAACGAAAGGAGCGGGTTGCGGCGCCACCTTCCCCGAGTGGTTGGGATTTCCGCTTCGCAACGAACGACGCGGTTAAAGGGTGGGTACAGGTGTGTTCAGCAGCGCCTGCAAATGCCCGAGTCGCCTGGGAGCGAATCACTGCGGACCCAAGACAACGCGACAGTCGGCAGCACCCTCTGAAAGGAACACTCGGCACACGCACGGTAAACGGCATAGATCTTGAGCAGTGGCAATACGAGGTCTCGGCTGGCGGGCGAATCTGGTACTGCATCGAGGACGACCGCAAGACCGTTTGGATGACGGATGCGCACGTCGGTCATCCGAAGGTGACCGAGTAGCGCCATCCGCTCCCGGACGAGCGGGTACACAACGCGGCGAGGAGTGATCCCAGATGATCCCGACAAGGATGACGGTCCCGACCCTCTCGCCGACCTACGGCAACAAGCCCGGTCTGTAGCGTGCGTTCGGTGAAGCAGCGATTCGTGCGGCGCGGAACCGTCGCCATTTCACCGTGATGCTCGACGACTTGGACGGCGGCACCGATGCGCTGCTGTCGTGTCGTCACCAGGTCTGGACCAATTCGTATCACGAGATTGATGTTGCGAGAGGAGGAACGGACATGATCGACGAACTTGATGTCATCGCAGATCTGATCGCGGAGGATGACGACGGCCTCGGCTGCTCGACCTTGGCCGGCGCGCGCGACGCCACTCGGGTCCGGCCGGGAGCGATGCTCCTCGTCGGCAACGAGTCGGCCGCTGCGGTCGTGCGCGTGTGGCGGTGGACGACGACGGTCAAATTCACTTCTCGATCCTTCCCGGCTCGGTTGCGAAGAACCGGCACCTCCTCGGCCACAACCACCGCCTGACACTGGTGGAACCGTCGAACCCAGCTCGTCGCGGAGACGTGTTGCTTGTCCGCGATTTGTCAGCAGTTGTCCGCGAACGTGGCGAAATCGAACAACACCGGGCAACACAAGACGACACCGAACCTTCCACTGAGCAGGCAAGCGCCGAGCAGGCTCCATGACGCCGCCAACCGCACCACACTCAAGAAATGCTGTTCAGATCCGAACGACGTCGAGGCCGGCAAGTTCGAGGTGGTCAGCGTCCTGTGTGACGATCGGTACTCCAAGGGCGAGCGCTGTCGCCGCGATCCATGAATCGTTCACCGGCATGCGGAGTCCGCGATCGCGTAAAAGGATTCGAAGCCGCGCCCACGCATCGGCGACGCTTTCGTCGACGGGTATCGGCTGCAGCTCTAGTGCTCGCATCAGGGTGCTGAGACGGCGATCTCGAATGTTGACTTCGACGGCTGCGAGCACCCCTGCTCTGAGTGCTCCGATCGTGATGATCGAAACGGCGATTTCGTCGGGCAGGCGGGTGACGTCAAGTGCGCGCCCGGGCTCTGTCGCGATGAAGATGCTGGTGTCGGCGAGTCCTCTGGTCACAAGGGCGGGAGCTCGTCGGTCGTGTCGGGAGCAAGATTCCGGAGATCGGCGTGGAGTTCGGCGTCGGCTTGATTGCTGAGTACGCGGCGGGCGAACTCGGCGCGTTTCATCCACCGACCTTCTCGAGCGACTGGGCGAAGTTCGGCCACTTCTCGACCGTCGACAGTGATCGTGATGACTTCGCCGGCGTCGACGCGGTTGAGCAATGCTCTGGTGTGGTTTCGAAGTTCGCGAGAGGCGACTGCAGCCATGTAGCCATGTGTAGCACTTCTGCTACGAACGACCCCTCAGGCGACTCGCTCAGGGCCCGTCAACCCGAAACGGTGGGCGTCACAGCGCGACAGTGACGATTGCTAGTGCCAAGTATGGAACACAACCGATCAGGAGTGCTGCAAACGGTTCATCGATTCGGCCTCGCAGCCGAAGGACTATGAGCCACACGGTGCCAACGATCGCAGTGAGGATCAGCTCGAAGATGATGAACAATGGGCTCAGCACGGCCACGACCAACGCCATAGCCGCGACAACCGGCCAACGCAGCCGTCGATGATCGACCGGAATGGCCTTGTCGTGCATCAGCGACAAGATAATGCGCTCTCGACGAACTGAGCAGTTCGAGTCGGTCGACGCTCAGCCACCTGGCGAGGGCTCGGCTATGCCGATGATGAACTGGTCCGACACGGCCACACCGTTCAAGTCGACATTGGCGTCATCCGATGTATCTGCACAGAGACGAAGATGTCTCTGAGGCGAGGCATCAAGGCGGTGATGACATGATCGTAACCAGTGTGATGGGCGGGCATCAGCGGCCAGCGCTCCCGCCAGGCCGGATGGTGAACCTGCCCGGACGAGGCCAAACCTTTGTGCGCGAATTGGCCGGTCCGATTGGAGCGCCAGTGCTCGCACTACTCCACGGATGGTCGGCGACCGCCGACCTCAACTGGTATCCGAGCTTTGCACCGCTCGCCGAGAACTTTCGGGTGATCGCGCTCGATCACCGCGGTCACGGACGAGGACTGCGCAGCGCTGAGCGGTTCCGGCTCGAGGATTGCGCCGACGACGTCGCTGCGCTCGCCGAACAGCTCGAGATCGACCGCTTGATCGCCGTCGGTTACTCGATGGGCGGACCAATCGCCCAACTTCTCTGGCGACGCCACCCTCAGCTGGTTGAGGGCCTTGTACTGTGCGCTACGAGCTGCACGTTCGCCGGCACGCTGCGCGAGCGAATGCTGTTGGGCGTCGCTGCCGGCACGTCGGTGATTGCCTCCGCATTGCCTGTCAGTCCGGTCGCCAACTCTGCGCTGGCGGCACTGTCACGATGGAACGTTCGGCGCGGCGGCCCGCGGTGGGGGATTGAGGAAGTCGCACGTCACGATTGGGCACAGATCGTCGAGGCCGGCCGCCAGATCGGACGGTTCGACTCGCGCCACTGGATCGGTTCGGTGTCGGTTCCGACGACGGTTGTCGTTACCGACGCCGACGACGTCGTTCCGGCCCGCCGCCAGTTGGATCTGGCGAGGGCGATCCCGCATGCAACCGTTCGGAATGTTCCGGATGGGCACCACGACTGTGTGATGGTCCACCAGCGGTTCGTCCCGACCCTGGTCGAGGCGTGTGCTGAGATCGCTGGTCGAGTTGCCAACGCAACGACGAGCCGAACGCTCGTCGCCGCGTAACGTAGTCAGGGCCGAGTGGGTCGTCAGTCGTTGTGGGGGTGTTCGGCTAGAGACCGCAGGCGGGCGACGAGTGCAGGCAGCATCTGGCGAGCAATGATTGGGGCCTTGTCGAGCAACGACGTGAACTCCTGATGGGAGGCGATCAGCAGCGCCATCGGTGATGTTGCCGTTACGGTTGCGGTTCGCAACCCGCCGTCGAGTAGTGAGATTTCGCCCTGGAAATTGCCTGGACCAATTTCGGCAACAAGCTCACCGTCGCGCTCGACCTTCGCCGTGCCGGACTGGATCACGAAGAACTCGTGTCCGTAGGTGCCCTGTTGGACCAACACCTGACCGGCCTCAACGTTCGCACCGGACATCATGCTGCGAATCTTGGAGCGTTCTTTCGGACCCAACCCTGCGAAGATCGGAACTCGTGAAAGCTCGTCTTCCTCGGAGCGCTTGTGGATATGCATGTGGGTCTCCTTGCGTCGTGCCGCACAGAAAGTGTGACCGCCAACCATAGTGCGCATGCAGAGTGGAAGATTCAACGTGGCCGCCCTGACGACGGACTGGCCGCGGATTTGAACCGACCTCTCGACACCACGCCACCTCGGCGCGATACTCACTTCCTCCGAGACGATTAAACAGCGCAACCAATCACAGGAGGTGTGATCCATGCCAAAATACATGCTTGAGGTCAACTACACGCTTGACGGCGTTCGAGGCGTCGTCGCCAAGGGCGGGTCTGCTCGCAAGGCGGCGGCCAAGGCTGCAGCCGAAAGCGTCGGCGGGACATTGGACTCGTTGTACTTCGCGTTTGGCGGCACCGACGCGTTCGCGGTGGCCGATCTGCCGGACAACAATGCCGCAGCGGCGCTGGCCCTCAAGGTGACCGCCGGCGGGGGCGCATCGGTCCGGACGACCGTTCTGCTCACGCCTGAAGATGTCGATGCGGCCACCAAGATGTCAGTCCAGTACACCCCACCCGGCAGCTGACCGGGCGGACCAACGATCACTCAAGTTCGACGCGTCATTCCTGCGTTTGGCCAGTCAGTCGTCCGCCGGAAGATCTTCGAGATCTGCCAGGTCGCGGAGGCGGCCACTTGCCGCTTTGTTGCGACGTAAATCTGGGAGCGAGATGAACGGAACGTGCACTCCGGCAACATCAATTTCGACGCGTCGTTCGTAGCAGTCGGCGAAGTCGACGCCCGAAGCACCGGTGAGCACATCGATCCGAACCGGCTCGTACCCGAGCTGAATTACCACATCGTCGTCGAGGAAGTCGTCCGGCGTCAGATCGAGCGATCCGAAGCCGAAGTCTCCCAGCGCCAGCAGCAGTTGCTCGACATTGCGCTGATCAACCAACACCCACACGTCAAGATCCTTGGTGTACCGCGGATGGCCATGAGCGGCGACTGCGTAGCCGCCGACGATAAGGAACCGAACGTCACGACCGATGCACGACGAGATGAAGTCGAGAAAGTCGGGGTCGAGGTCGATCATGCCATCCATGGAATTCACGCCTCAGATCCTCGACGGCGGCGAGCCGTTCGACTGCTGGCCGGGTGGTCCAGTACCGCCATGCCCGATCGGGTTCAGTGAGGCGCTTCCTCGTGACAACGGCTGCGATCCGTCGATTCGACACGACGCGACCGCGGTCGCCCAGGCCGTCCAACGGCTTGCTCGACTCGGCGCGATCCACATCCGACAGTTTACCTCGGAGCTCCACGGACGGCTGGTTATCGCGTGCCGGATGCTTGGCGTTGCTCAGGGATCGATGATGTCGACGTTGTTGGTGAGATGGTCGGCATACCCGGCACCGGGGTTGACATAGGCGAGGAACTCGTACCATCCCGCGCTGTAACGTCCGAGTCCTTTGACCTCGACTGACTCGCTCCCTCCCGGCTCGACGTCCGGCGATGTCCAGTTCTTGACCCAGGTGTTGTTGACCTCGAGGTCGACCGTGCAACTCCCGGCGGCGGTGCCGACGTTGAACACGACGAAACTCACCTTCGTACCGGAATCGGAGTGCAGGATGACATGCCCAGCGTCGTTGTCTTCGTCGTCGACATTGACAAGCAACCCGGGGTTGTCACCGAGCACGAACATTGCAGTTGGCTCGGCTTCATCGCCGGTCGGTTCGGTGTCTTCGTTGGCCCATCCAGAATCAGTCACCCTTGTCAATCAACCATGCGCCTCTCGGATGCTCCAGCACGATTGGGCAATCGATGGTGCAGTTCAGACCTGATCGCGACGGAATGCCTCGTCGCGATCGTAGTTGGACGCTCGTTCCAAAAGCTGTTGACGCAGCGATTTCGGTGGCGGGGGGTCGGGAACCTCGACGAACGCTTCGCCGTCAATCACCTCGACCGGATATTGCTCCAACGTCATCGTTGTACCGATATGTCGACCATCGTCGGCTCGGTAACGCCAGAAATGCAACGGGCAACTCAGGACACCATCGCGGATCCAACCCCCGGCCAGTGCTGAATCCTGGTGAACGCACCGGTTGCGGTACGCCCGGACCTCGTCGCCGATGCGGAACACGATCGCCCGATCGTCACCAGCGGGAACACACGTCGACTCAGAGATATCGGCAACACGGCCTATCGCAACCCGCACGTCAGGCTGCCCCCACCGTGCCACGGTACCCCAGCCGTCGCGACACCATCGCCGCAGACTCCATCGTCATGTGCGCCAACTGCAGCTCATGGGGTTCGAGTCGTTCGGCGGGGCCGGCGACGCTGATTGCGGCGATTACTCTGCTCGACGCGTCTCGGATCGGTGCAGCTACCGAAATCACGCCTGCCTCGGATTCGCGGCGATTTACGGCATACCCGCGGCGGCGTGACTCGGCGAGGTCGTCGCGTAGCCGGTTGACGTCGACGATCGTATGCGGCGTCTTGGCGACCAGTTTCCAGTTCTTGAGTGAGCGTTCGAGTTGGTCAGGAGGCATGAATGCGAGTAGCGCCTTGCCGCAACCGGTCGAATGAGCAGCGTTGCGGCGACCGACTTCGATGAACAGACGCAGCGTGTTCGGGCTGTCGAGCCGGTGGACGTACACGACCTCGCGGCCGTCGAGCACGGCGACCTGCACGGTTTCTCCGGTCTGATTCCGCAGCTTGGTCATGGGAGGCATGACGGCTTCATGTAGGTCGATGCTCTGCGCAGCAGCAGCCAGATCGAAAATCGCCAGACCTACTCTGTAACGCCCGGTCTCGACGTCCTGTTCGAGTAAACCTTCATCAGTCAAGGTGGCCAGCAGGCGATGGGTCGTCGACTTGGCGATTCCGAGCCGACGAGCAAGGTCGGAGACTCCCCATTCGCGCTCGTTGTGGTTGAACGCCTTGAGGACTCGAGCGGCGTTGGCGACAGACCCAAGCGTCGCCGAGCGCGAGACCCCGTCCTTGTTCACGATTCAGACAATAGCGAAACGTTCCGCTCTGTGGGACATCTTCCCATCCTGCGGAACGCTGGGCTTACGGTCAAACGCATGGGAGTCCTCCGCCTTTCGCACGTCGACATCAGTGCTCCCGATCTCGAACTCGCCGCCGCGTACTACACGCAGGTGATGGGTCTCGACATCTCGGAGCGCACAGATGACCGCATTTTCTTCAAGTGCTGGGATGAACGTGACCATCACAGCCTCTCCGTTCGGTATGACCCGCGAGTCGGGATCGACCGGTTCTCGTTCAAGGTCGAGTTCGAAGATGACCTCGACGAAATCGAGAACAAGATCCAGCGCTATGGCATCGCCGTCGAGCGTGTCAGCAAAGGTGACGAGATTGGCCAGGGCGAGTCGATCCGGTTCGAAACGCCTTCCGGTCACGAGATGGAACTCGTCCACGACATCACGAAAGTGGGTGGACGCATTCCACTCATCAATCCGTGGCCGGTGCCGCAAGGCCTGGTCGGGATTGCCCCGCCCCGAATCGACCACGTCTTGGTGCACGCCGAGGAAGTCGGCGAGATGACCCATTTCATGCAGACCACGATGGACTTCCATCTGACCGAGCAAGTATTGAGCAACGAAGGTCATCAGATGGGTGCCTTTCTGATGCGTTCGGGGCGGCCCCACGACATCGCCATCATCCAGGGTCCGAACGGTGCACTGCATCACTTCTCGTTCTGGCTCGACGACTGGGATCACGTCCGCAAAGCTGCCGACATCCTCGCCTACAACGCGATCTCGATCGACATCGGCCCAACACGCCACGGGATCACGCGAGGAAACACGATCTACTTTTTCGACCCGATGGGGACCCGCAACGAGGTCTTCACCGGCGGATATCGTGCCGACCCCGATTTCCCGACGATCACCTGGACAGAAGACAACCTCGGGCGAGCGATCTTCTACTACGAAGGCAAGGACAACGGTCGCTTCCTGACGGTGTACACCTGATGGCGGGGATCTTGCGACTCTCGCATGCTGAAGTGCGGGTTCCCGATGTCGAACTGGCGTTGGCGTACTACGTCGAAGTGGTCGGTCTGATCCAAGTCGACCGTGATGCTGATCGGGTCTACCTGAAGGCATGGGATGAGCACCAGCACCACTCGCTGATCCTCGTTTCGGCACCCACCTACGGTCTCGAATCGGTCGGCTTCAAAGTCGAGCACGCAACGGACCTCGACTCCCTCGCCGCGAGGGTCGAGGCAGCCGGTATCGCCATAACCCGTTACCAACGTGGTGCCCTCGGACTCGGATCGGGCGACGTCGTGCGGTTCCGTTCGCCCAGCGGACACACCGTCGACCTGGTGCACGGGATGCAGCAGGTCGGAAACGGGCTTCCACTTCTCAACCCACCGATCGGTCCCGATGGTCTGCACGGGATGCACCCACCGCGACTCGACCACATCTTTCTGATGTGCGAGGACGTCGACGGCGTCACCGAGTTCTTCCGAGACGTGCTCGGGTTCCGGATGACCGAGCAGATCATCGCCGACGACGGCTACCAACTGGCGACGTTTCTCGAACGCAATCACTCGACCCACGACATCGCCTTTCTCACTGGTCCCGACGGCGGATTTCACCACCTCGCCTTCTGGGTGGATGATTGGAACGAACTGCGGTACGGCGCAGATACATGCGCATTTCATGGGATCACCGTCGATGCCGGCCCGACGCGTCACGGGGCAACCCGCGGGTGCGGTCTGTACTTCTTCGACCCGGCCGGTAACCGCAACGAGCTCTACACCGGCGGCTACTGGTTCGACCCCGACGATCAGCCGACCACCTGGACAGAAGGCGAGATGGGCCGAGCGATCTTCTACTACCAGGGCAAGTTGAACCCCGCTTTCATGACGGTGCATTCGTGAGCACGAACTTCCGGATCGAGGAGCCGTCGTACGTCGCCAAGTACCGCGACCGTGAGGCGACTCGGATCGCTGACGAACGCGACGACGCTCCAGCGCCCGACGAGTCGTTGCCGTTGTATCTGCGCCAGTTCCGTGATCGTGATGTGTCACCTGGGGCGCGTCCCGACTCGCCACTCTGGGAGCGGTCGAGCCTGGCGATGCAGCAGGCGCTCACGGAGGACAACCGCAACAAGGAAATCCTTGCCCCGCGCGAAGCGATTCGCGGTATGGCCAACGACGTGTTCCTGATCCGTCACGGCGAAACTCAGGGGTACTCGACCGATTCCGGCCTCACGCCGCAAGGTGTATGGCAGGCGCACACATACGGCAACACGCTGTCGAAGCGCCTACGAAACGGCGAGACCGTCGTGTTCCGTCACGCCGCCACTAACCGGGCGCGCGAAACAGCCGAGAACATCCAGCGTGGACTGCTTGACGGATGTGTTCAGTTCGAACGCGAGATCACGATTCACGAACCCGAGCCGATGCACGAGTTCCGCAACTTTCAATTCGTGTCGCCGACCGGGCTGAAAGACGTCACGGCTGCCTACCGCGAGTATTACGCCCTGCGCGAGCAATACGAACGGATGAGCACCGGCGATCGCCCGTTGTGGCTCGTCGAGATGGACCGGTTCTGGAAACTCCAAATGGCGGGGGGCGATCCGATTCAGTCGTGGCTGACGACCCCGATGATGCATTTCGAGCCGCCGTCGATGGCCGTTCGTCGATTCTGGTCGGGGATCAACAAGCTGTCAGGGCAGTTCCCGGGCGCTCGGCTCCTGATCGCCACACATTCGGGTTGCATTCGAGCGTTTGCAGTCGCCGCGCTCGGCTATGACCCGGGTGAGCCGTACAACACGGAACACGTGCGGGTCAAGATCATGGAAGGCCGCCGGGATGCCCTGGTGACGTACCGGAACCGGGTGCAGGAACTGTGCGTTCCAGACATCGACAGGCTGCCGGTGTGGGCGGACGAAGATAACTGGGAACCCGGGGAGTGACATGAATCTGTCGAGGGAGTACGAACCATGTGTAAGCAATGCCCGGTCGTTGATTGGGATGCGGCGTTCGCCACGATCGAGTCATTCGGTGGCGTTGCACAGGTTGGAGGACGGCGAAATCCTTGTCGCTCCGATCACGGCACCCAGCTGGGCACCTGTATTCCCGAAAATTCGGGCATGTGTCACCGACATCGGCGGCATGATGAGCCACGCCGCGATCGTATGTCGCGAGTACGGCGTGCCCGCCGTGACCGGCACCGGGTTCGGCACGACTCAGATCAAGAACGGGCAACGAATCCGAGTCGACGGATCCGCCGGAACCGTCGAGATTTTGGAAGACTGACGAAGCGTTACGGAAGATCGGAGACCCGCCATGATGACCAAGGAACAGAACGACGAACTGACCCAGGTTGGCCCTGGAACGCCGATGGGAGACGTCCTTCGGCACTACTGGTACCCGGTCGCATTCGTTCGCGAACTCGACGAGTTCCCGGTCAAGGGAACCAGGCTGCTCGGCGAGAATTTCGCCGTGTTCAAGCTCCCCGACGGGACCTACGGGATCGTGCACGAGAAATGTCCGCACCGCGGGGCCTCGCTCGTGTACGGGATCGTCGAGGACGGTGGATTGCGGTGTGGCTACCACGGCTGGAAGTTCGATAACCAGGGCAAATGCATCGACATCCTGGCCGAGCCAGACTCATCACCAGCCTTTCGTGACAAGGTCTGCGCCAAGGCTGGCCTGGCTCAAGCGCTCGGTGGCATGGTGTGGGCGTACATCGGTTCTGGCCCAGCCCCGGAGCTGCCGCGTTACGAGGCGTACGTGATGGAAGGCGTACGCGACATCGGACACTCGATGCTGCCGTGCAACTGGTTCCAGATCATGGAAAACGCCGTTGACCCGTACCACGTCGAGGCGTTGCACGGGAACTACTTCGCCTTCATTGCGGAATGGAAGGGCTTCGAAATGCCCAGTTCATTCAAGAACAAGCACATCAAGGTTGGCTTCGACACGTTTGAACACGGGATCATCAAGCGTCGCCAACTCGTCGGTCAGACCGAGCAGGACGACGATTGGGCAATCGGGCACCCGATGGTGTTCCCGTACAAGATGTGGGTCGGCGGAAATGGCGTGTTCCAAATGCAGATCCGGGTACCGATCGACGACACACACACTCGGGTGATGTTCTATTCCGTCCATGCCCCTGACGGGGCCGAGCCCGCCGATCAGATGTACCCGGTTGATTACGAGTACGAATGGATCGACGACAAGGGCGTTCACATCGTCGACTACATCGAAGGCCAGGACGTGATGGCATGGGTCACCCAGGGTGCGATCGCCGATCGCACGATCGAGAACATCACCAAAAGCGACCTCGGCGTGATTGCTGTTCGTCGCATGTTCCGCGAGGCCATCGAGGCAGTGCGCGAGGGCCGCGATCCGATCGCGGTAATCCGTGAACCGCATGATGTAATTCCGCTGCCGTTGGAACGATCGAAGTTCGGACGCGGTGCCGGATTCGCCGTCGATTGGATCGACCGAGGCTCGATGAAATACAGCCCGCAGGCCGACGATCTCAAGAAACTTCATATCAACGCTGCCGAGGCTGTCGCCGGTTGGCAAACGCCAACCCCGGCACCCGGCCAATGACAGGGCCGTTTACGACGTGACCGTCGATCACAAGTATTGGGCTCGGTACCTTCAGGCCGCCGTCGATCAGCGTCGCGAAATATCCGGTATCGGGGTCCAACTCGAAGAGGGGCTCTCGATCGACGACGCCTACCTGATTCAGGACACGCTGATCGAGTCGCGTCTGTGGCGCGGCGAGTCGCTTGCCGGTGCCAAGGTCGGGTTGACATCGAAGGCCAAGCAGGAGCAGATGGGCGTTCGGGAACCGGCCTACGGTTGGGTGCCGGGTTCGTCGGTTCTCGGCCCAGATGCCGAGGTCGACATCGATCACCTGATCCATCCCCGAGTCGAGCCGGAGTTCGTGTTTCTGATCGGATCCGACCTCGCGGGTCCCGACGTGACAGCCGACGATGTCCTCGACGCGACGGAACGAGTTGTCGGTGGAATCGAAATTATCGATTCCAGGTATGAGGCATTCAAGTTCACATTGCCCGACGTCATCGCCGACAACACGTCGGCCGCCCGCGTCGCAATCGGCGATCGGGGTGTCGCGCCGCGAGATGTCGACCTGCGATCAGTGACGTGCACGTTTACCGTCGATGGCATCGTCACAGGCGAAGCAACCGGTGAAGCGCTGCTTGGCGACCCGGCGGAGTGCGTGGCAATGCTTGTCCGGAATCTGGCTCGCACGGATCGCGGGCTGGTTGCGGGCTGGCTTGTGATGGCCGGCGCCCCACTCGATGCCCGCCCATTCGGATGGGGCACGGTAGCGACCGCCAGCTACAGCCACTTCGGCGATGTGACGGTACGAGCTATCGGAACCGAGACCTGAGGAGCAACGAATGCCGTTAGTGAATGTGACGATGGCCCGCGGAAGAACGCCAGAGGCAAAATCGAAGATGTTGCATGCAATCGCTGACGCGATCTACGAGTCGATTGGTGCGCCGCGTGACTCGATTCGTGTCTGGGTCACCGAGGTCGAGAACACCGACTTCCTGGCAGGCACCGAGATCCTCGCAGACAAACAAGCCCGACTCGCACGGGAGCGACAGCAGCAGGCGCAACAATGATCGATCCGGGACTGGTTCAGCAGGCTGCCGACGCGCTCTGGAATGCACAGCAGACCAAGATTCAGATACCACCGGTTCGAGAACTGCTCGGCACTTCGACCGACATCGACGCCGCCTACGCGGTCCAGCAGATCAACACCGACCGGATGATCGCCGCAGGCCACCGCATTTCAGGTCGCAAGATCGGCTTGACCAACGCTGCCGTGCAAGCGCAGCTCGGCGTCCATCAGCCCGACTTCGGCTCCCTGTTCACCGACACTGAATACGGCGACGGGATCGACATTCCGGCATCACGCTTGATGCAGCCCCGCGCTGAAGGTGAAGTCGCTCTGGTGATCCAACATGATCTCGACAACGCGCCGCACGGTTTCGCCGAGATCATCAGAGCGGTCGCGTTCGCCCTGCCGGCGATCGAGGTCGTCGACAGTCGGATCGAGAACTGGCAGATCGGATTGGTCGACACGGTCAGCGACAACGCAAGCAGCGGCCTCTACGTTGTCGGCAGCCGACCCGTTTCGCTGTCGGCGTTCGACATTCGGACGGTCCCGATGAGCATGACGATCAACGATGAGGAAGTCTCGACCGGTTCCGGTGCTCAGTGTCTCGGCAACCCGATCGAGGCCGCCAGATGGCTCGCAGATGTCCTGTGTCAACGAGGCATTCCATTGCGAGCAGGCGATGTCCTCATGACCGGAGCATTGGGCCCCGTCCGCCCGATCAAAACCGGTGACGTAGTAGTAGCCAACTTCGGCCCTTTAGGATCGGTGACGACTCGCCTCATCGACGCCTAGAACCTCAGCGGGAACCGTGCACTCTGAAGGGGCGTGTGAGTGGAGGTATCCGGTGGCAGCAAGACATCTACCGCGCTCCTGGTGTCAATCGAGTCGAGGCTTGCCTCGCCATGCGGACGGTTGGCCGATCCTTCTGCACGCGTCTGGAAACGAGATCACGCCGCGGACAAGTTGCGTCAGCATTCTCAGGACCACAACGGACGCCACGCCAGCGATGACCGCAAAAAGTACTGCGGCCGCACGTGGTTCGATCGCGTCTATTGCGACTGCGACGCCAAGCCAAAGCGTCGGGCTCAGTGCGAGATACCGCCACGCAACGATCGGGCTCTCTTGCGTCCGCATCTCGTTGGCGGAGGACCATCGAACGACAACGGCGAAGACGATCATCGCGACGCCGAGCATGCTCGAGAACATCCAGCAAGATTGCCCGGCACCGACGAGCGACGCAAGTGCCGATTCGACATCCTGATCCGGCAGTCGAGGTGATGATCCGCGGGGGTTGCGACTACGTGACCAACGGGCTGAGCAGAAGCCGTCACTAGGCCTGTCGCCGGGATGCCTCTTGGCGGGTTTCGAGCACACCTGGATGAACCCAGCCGAGGCCTACCCACCTCGGTTGGAGGCGTTCACCGATGGCGTGCTCGTAGCGAGATTCGGGAGCGGGAGTTCGGCCGGTCGGCAACAGGGGTTGGCCGTTGGGACCGATAACTCTCGCCATCCAATCGGTGAAGGCGACACCGTGCTCCTCGTCGGCGTTGCCCGCGATACCGAGCTTGCCTTGATGGTGCATGCGATGGTGCTTCGGGCACAAGCTGATGAGATTCCGAGTGTCGGTCGTGCCGCCCTTGAGCCATGGGACGATGTGATGAACCTCGACGAAACGATCGTTGGTGCACCCTGGTACTCGGCAGCCGCGGTCACGACGCTCGACGATGCGACGAGTCCGATCGGGCACGATGTACTGGGTGCGGCCGACGTTGAACGGCACGCCCGCTCGCTCCCACACCGGCTGGACGACTCCATCACACATGATGTGGTCACGGATCGCATCCGGAATCCGCCAACCGGCGGTGAGGGTGGCGGTGCCGGTGGCTGCCTCAAGGTGAATCCAGGTGCGGTACCGATCACGTCGCGATCGAGATGCAACAGCGCCGAGCGATCGCTCGCAGACTTCCACGAATGCGTCGGCCCACGTGGCGTCGGTTTGACCGCGTTCGAAAAGGGCGTTCTTGGCTTCGGCAAGAGCCGCATCGGCGATCGAGCCGCGTTCGATGTCGAGTTCGCCGCTGATCGACCAACGGCCGGACTCGGTGTGCCCGGTCGACAGCCGATCACGATCGACGGGCTGCGCATGTTCGGATTCAGCTGGCCCCTCTTCGAAGTACTCCGACCGGATCGTTCGACGAAGCTGTTGCACGGTTGCCGCCTTGGCGAAGTCGATCAACTTGGAGTCGGCCCACGAGGGTGCCCGCATGACGACCGAGACCTGGTCGATCGCCAACTCGCCGCGCTCGAAGGCCCCGGTGATCACCGGAAACTCTGCTCGCTTGCTCGCCATCAGAACGATCTCGCTGGCGCGATGGGGGGAGAGCCCGGTTCGCCACGCCAGCCACTGGGTCGGGGAGTGGATGCCTGAACCCGACCAGTCTCCGGTCTCCAACGCCCGCGCCACGATCTCGACCAGACGAGCGTGCTGCGCATTGAGAATGCCGGCGACATGAGCAATTTCGGTATCAATGTCGAGCATCGCTGGGTCATCCAGTGGTGATGTGGCGACTGCGGTAATCGACATAACAGTATCGTACCGGCGTTCGTCTCAGGGCACAACAACCAGCATATTGATATTAGTGATGCGGCAGAGGATGATATCGCTCAAAGAGATAGGGGACAGTTCGAATAAACTTCGCCGAGCAGCAATTGCGCGAATATCAGAGCCGAGCGAAGCAATTAGGTGATCTGACGGATGGCACCGCGCACTCGGGACATCGTCTCGTGGGAGGCTCGTCCGGTTCGCTCGAGCAGTCGATCAACCGACAGCGTTCGGAGCATATCGACCGCAAATACCGTGTCGTCGATCTCGATACGCCAGGGGAACGGAATCTGGTCAGGCTCACCAAACACCTCGGGAATGACGACGACGCGTCCGGCCATTCGATTGAACTTGCTTGCGGAGGCGATCAATACGCGACGCCGACGTTCCTCATTGAGGTCGGCCAAATGAATGTCGCCCAAGTCGGTCACGTGATGCCCTTGAACGCCGCATCGGCATCGGCATCGCGAAGCTGCAGCCTGAGGCGGTCGTCGTGTGCCAAGCTGTCCCGCCAGGCGGCGGCGTCGTCGGCCTGAGCCCAGAATC
>JANMTV010000030.1:0-2817 GCA_031390905.1 Ilumatobacteraceae bacterium
CCGCCGCATGACGCAAGCAGCAGCCCAACCGAGATGACACTGACTCCGAATAGTCGCCGTGGGCGACGAGTTGTCTTGGTAAGCAAGGTTTTCCCCCTCTGTTTGACTCCGTAGCCCCCTACGGAGTGGCCTGTCGGTAACAGAACAATGATATACCTATTCATGCTGTAGGAGAAAACAATCCGAGACGATGTACCAGAAATCAAACTCCAAGCAGATCGGCGGTGGGATGCGAGGGTCGGTCGCCTATGCGCCGTTCGCTCACGCCGGGTGGCCGGAGTCGCAGACTCCGTCGTTGACGGGCTGACCGCATTGCTCGATCAACGAGCCGGTCGTGATCATCTGGCGGCAACCTGACGACGTGCCAACAGCACCGATGTTGACCTCGGCGCGCATCGTGCTGTAGTTCCACCCAGCCGGTGGCGACCACCGGGCGTCGATCTTGGCGAGCGATTCATCCGCCATCGTCCAGTCGAAGCACCTCAATTGAGCAGTTGCACCGTCGGATCCCCGACTACTGGGTGACGGAGGGCGCCAAGGTCGAGTACGAATTCGCCGGCGTTCGCAGGCCAGGCGGCTCCCTATTTCGTTCACCGCTGCGCCCTGAACCCGAGCACAACGGCGCGGGTCAGTCGAAGAGCATTTCGGCGTTGCCGTACATGATTGCCCGCGTCGTCGTGTCGTCGAGCGAGCCGAGCGACTTGAGAAACGCGATTGGCTCGACAACTCCTTCGGCGTGGGGAAAGTCCGATCCCATCACAAGGCACGAAGAGTCGCCATCCAACTGTTCGACTAGCGCCTGCACATCGTCCTCGGGATAGGGGGCGACCCGCACCCGCTGCTTGAAGATCTCGCTTGGTCGATCGGTTAACTTGCCGCCGATCCATGGCCCGTTGCGTCCCATGCCGCGGCTCTTGTCCATGTGACTGAGCGTGTGCGGCACCCAACTGGCCCCGTGCTCGGCGATCAGGCAGTTGATGTTCGGGAAGCGTCCAAAGACGTTGTCGAAGATCAGCGCCGAGACCGAGTCGATGATCGGACGCTCGCCGTACACATTCATCCACTGCCACGCCGACATGTGCCATGCCGCCGGATCGTTGTCATGGCCCCACGCCGGCGAGACCGCCTCGAAATACCAGAACGGCATGATGTGGAACGTCACGGTGACTCCCGCTTCGTTCAGCCGCGACCAGATCGGATCGAAGTACGGGTCGCCCGGCGAGCGACCGTAGGCCGGGCCGGTTGGCAGCAGCACGAACTTGGCCCCCGCCGCGATGATCTCGTCGGCTAGGGCGATGCCGCGCTCGAGATCGCGCAACGAGAGCACCGCGGTCGCGTAGATCCGGCCGTCACGATTGAAGCCCCACTCCTCGTTGTACCAGCGGTTGAACGAATGCAGGTTGTCGTAGAGGGCGTCGGTGTCGTTGACGTAGTGCTCGGCGGCAAGCGCCATCCCTGCAGGGAAGACAACGCATCGGTCGACACCCTGCTCGTCGAGTAGGGGTAGGCGCGCATCGCGTCGCAGCCACTCTGGGCGGATCGGCTCGGGCTGATACGTCTCCTCCGGATTTCCGGACCCCATTTGCTTGAGCATCTCTTTCAACGAACCCGGCCGATACGCCATGTCGAATCCGAGGCCCGACTCGCTGTTGAACGTCGCAATCCGCCCGCCGGCAAGAATCCGCTCGTTCCCGGAGGCATCCCGAATCGGAGCTAGAGCGCGATCGAGATACGCCTCCGGAAGGTAGCGAGTGAACGCGTCGCGGGGCTCGTAGCAATGCGTGTCGCAATCAGTGATGCCGTAGCCAAGGCCCATGAGCCACGCTCCTTCCAAGAGTTCAAGATCAACTTAATCATATAACTATATGGCGCGATCTCACGCAACGAGGTCGTGGTCGAGGTTGGTGTCGTGGTCGAGGTTGGTGAGGCTGATGTTCGGTTGGTGGCATCGATGTGATCCTGATGCAGCGAGCTGCGGGCGATCTTCACGGCTGGCCCGAAGCCAGCACAGGCAAGCCCGAACCGTTCTGGGGCCTTCCGGAGGAGGTGACTACGGTCGACATCGTTGACAAATAGTTATAAGATTGTTCTGTATGGCATGGGATTTCTCGACCGAGCCCGAGTTCGAGGAACAGCTGGAATGGATGCGGACGTTTGTCAAAAGCGAAGTCGCACCCCTCGACCTGGTGTTCCCCCACTACGACCATCGCGTGCCGCCGCCGTGGTTGAAGAAGGTGATCGATCCACTCAAGGCCCAGGTACAGGAACGTGGACTCTGGGCGTGCCACCACGGCACCGACCTCGGCGGCAAGGGGTTCGGCCAGCTCAAGCTGAGCTTGATGAACGAGATCCTGGCGCCGTACCAGTGGGGACCGACCATCTTCGGCGTCCAAGGTCCCGACACGGGCAACGCAGAGATCATCGCCCACTACGGCACCCCCGAGCAGAAGGAGCGTTACCTCGAGCCACTGCTGGCGGGCGAGCTGTTCTCAGCCTTCTCGATGACGGAACCGCAGGCTGGTGCTGACCCGACGTTGTTCGAGTGCCGCGCCGAGCGCGACGGTGACACGTGGGTCATCACGGGCGACAAGTTCTTCACCTCGAACGCAGACAAGGCCTCGTTCTTGATCGTGATGGCGGTGACGAACCCGGAAGTGTCGCGGTACAAGGGGATGTCGATGTTCCTCGTCCCGCGCGACTCACCGGGCATCACTATCCTCAGGTCCACGCGCTACATGGGTGAGCCCGAGGACGGCATGGACCACCCCCACATCCGATATGACGGGGTGCGCGTCCCGCTCGACGGAATGCTGGGCA
>JANMTV010000034.1:0-36400 GCA_031390905.1 Ilumatobacteraceae bacterium
TGCATGACTCCGTGGCCGACGACCTCCCGCCCGCCATCGACGTTGGCAGCACTGTTCGCGAGGTCGTGTGGGGGGTCGCTTGTCCCTCCGACCTCGATGAGATCACGACGGCGCTGGCCGGTGATGTGCTGGTCTCCGACGACGGCACGATTCGAACGACCGATCCGATGGGTTTGGCGATCTCGTTCCGGCTCACCCAACGTCGATCGGTCGAGGACGTGCGGACCCAGACGAACGCACCAGGGGCCACCGCCCGAGTCGACAAACGCGCCCCGTTCTACACTCGGGCTGCGCCCTACGAAGTCAGCCACGTCGTGTTCGGTGCCTCGGATCTCTCCGTGGTCGAGGACTTCTATGTCGGACGGCTCGGATTCCTCGTTTCGGACCGGTATCGCGGACGCGCCGTGTTCCTTCGGGCGGCTCCGAACGGGAACCACCATCACCTGTTTGTCCTCAACAGCGCCGACAGTCGCCCTCACTTCAACCACGTCGCGTTCAAAGTACGCGACATCCATGAAGTGATTGGCGGTGGACAGCACATCGTGTCTCGCGGCTGGGAGTCACAGGCGGGACCTGGCCGCCACTACCTGTCTTCGGCTTGCTTCTGGTACTTCCACAGTCCGCTCGGAGGTGCCTTCGAGTATGCCGCAGACGAAGACATCGTCTCGGAGGCATGGCAACCTGGCGAGTACGAGATGTCACCAGACATCTTCACCGAATGGAAGTTCAACCTCGGAACCGATGTCGGATCGTCGATGCCGATCGCGGCAAGTAGGCCGACGTGAGCCCGCCAATTGGTGCCGACGAACTTGTCGATCGGGCACGCGACATGGTCGGTTGGCTTCGTCTCCGAACCGCCGCCAACGAGGCCGATCGTCGGGTTAGTGACGAGATCGTCGCAGCGTTCACCGACGCCGACTTTTTCAGGGTTCTGCAGCCCAGTCGTTACGGCGGGCTCGAACTCGACTACGGCACCCAAACGCGCATCGCCTCCGAACTCGCACGTGGTTGTGCGTCGAGTGCGTGGGTGTATGGCGTGCTTGCCTCGCACAGCTGGCTGCTGGGCATGTTCCCCGACGATGCACAGGCCGACGTCTGGGGCGACGGCTCTGATTCGTTGGTGTCGACTGGGTTCTTCGCGGAGACTCAATCGGTCGAGCGGAGCGTTAGTGGCGGTGCGGTGATTTCTGGCCGCTGGAAATTTTCGAGTGGTATCGACGCCTGCGACTGGGTGATCGTCATGGTCCAGGCGCCCGCAGCGGCGGGAGCCTCGCCCGAGCCGCACATGATGCTTGTCCCGATCGAGCACGTCACAGTCGACGACACCTGGTTCGCGACCGGCCTCGCAGGAACGGGCAGCAAAGACATTCTCGCCGACAGGGTGGTCGTGCCATCCCACCGCATCGTCCCCGTCGCCGCGCTGCGAGGCGGGCCAACCCCGGGAAGCGCCGTGAACGAGAGCCACCTGTATCGTCTCGGCCTGTTCACGGTCTTCCCGTACTGCACGATCGGTACTGCGCTCGGCGCTGCTCGAGCGGCATTCGACGAGATTCTCACCCGTTCGATCACAGCCTCCAGTACTGCGGTCCGGCCACCGGTGCCACGAAATGCCGCCGAGCGACTCGCCCGCTCGACGGCGATCGCCGACACAGTTGAGGGTTCCTTGTCCCATATGGCAGCCCGCATCAATCGAGACGCCAGAAACGGTGTCGTGCCGACCGACGCCGACAAGGTGAGGTGCCGCCTCAACCTCGGCTACGCCGCCGAACAACTCGTTCAAGCCGTCGACGTACTCGTTCCCCTGCTGGGTGCCCGAGGGCTCGACATCGGCGACCCGGTGCAACGGGCGTGGCGTGACGTGCACGCCGTCACTCAACACGTCGCTCTCACGTGGGATGTGCAATCGACCCTCTTTGGCGAGGTGCTTTTCGGCGGTGGCTGCCCGGACCCGAAGATCTGATCGTGGCAGTCATGCGGGCAACGATCGGCAGCGTCGAGCTGAACTACCAGACGTCGGGCCTGGGCGACGCTCCCTGGGTGACGCTGATACCCGGAATCACCAACGACTCCATGTTCTGGGATCTTCAATGCTCGGCGTTGGACTCAGAGTTTCGTGTCCTGCGTTTCGACCCGCGTGGGCACGGCGTCAGCACTGCACCGTCGTGCGACTATGACCTCGACGATCTGATGGCCGACATTGTTGGCCTGTGGGATGCCGTCGGAATCGAACGGTCGCACGTCGTCGGCCTCGGTTTCGGGGGGTCACTCGCGATTGGTCTCTCGATCGAACGGGCCGAACGCGTGCTGTCGCTGACCGCCTGCTGTTGCCGGGCAGTGATGACCGACGACTTCATCCTGGCATGGAACGACCGGGCCGATCAGGTAGCGGAACACGGAGTCGCGTCCGTTGTCGATGCGACGGTGGCGCGTTGGTTCACCGACGGGTTCGCCGACGGACATCACGATCGGATGGCTTCGGTCCGGGCGATGGCTGGACGCACGAGCGCCAATGGGTACGTGGGCCACGCCCGTGCATTCGCCACCATCGACTGGTCGAGAGACCTGCATCGAATAGTTGCCCCGACGTTGCTGATCAGCGCCAGCGGCGACTCCGGCGGAGGTCGAGCCGACGTGATGCAACGGATGGCGGAGGAGATCCCCAACGCCCAACACGAAACGGTTCCTGATGCGGGGCATCTGTGCAACATCGAGAACCCGGACGATTTCAACCGTGTACTCATCGGGTTTCTACGGCGAATTTCGCAAAACCGACGGCTTGCCCCGATCGCCCCCGACAGCCTTGATGTCGAACAGCGTCGCTTGTACGACACGATCCTCGGCGGCCCCCGTGCGAGCGGCCCGCAACGTCAACCGCTCACAACCGACGACGGATCGCTCCTCGGACCGTTCAACTCGATGCTGTTGAGCCCGCCGGTCGGAATGGCGGTCCAAGCGCTAGGCGCTGCATTGCGATTCGGTACAACGCTCAGCCACCGTGAGCGCGAACTCGCCGTCTTGCTCGTCGCCGCCTCGTGGGGCAGCGACTTTGAACGACGTGCACACGAAGCGATTGCACGTTCGGTTGGCCTGACCGATGACGAGATTGCGGCCGTGTCTGCAGGCGGGTCACCTCAGCTCGGTGACCTCCGCGAGCAGACCGTCGTCGATGTCGTCAAGCGGCTCCTCTCCGAGTGGAATCTCGACGACTCGACCTACGCATCGATCGTCGAATCGCTCGGTGAACCAACGCTCTACGAACTGACGACGATCGTCGGCCACTACTCGCTGCTCGCCCTTCACCTCCGTGTGTTCAACGGTGAATCCGCGACGTAGCGTGGCTGGTGCCGACGGGACCTAGACTTCGGCCGCTGCATATGAAACTCGGTGTGATGCTCAGCTTCAGTGAGGTCGGGGTCGATCCTGTCGCCCTGCGCGACTATGTGCAGGGGCTCGAGGGGCAGGGTATTGATTTCGTGGCGGCGCCCGAGCACGTAGTCGGAACGCACCCGCGCCGCGTCGTCGGGCCGCCAGTGCACACGTACGACAAGCCGTACTACGACCCGATGGTGCTGTTCGGTTTCATTGCCGGGGCGACCAAGCGGTTGGAGTTTGCCACGTCGATCCTGATCCTTCCGCAGCGCCAGACGGCGCTCGTCGCCAAGCAGACCGCCGTGCTCGACAACCTGTGCGGCGGCCGGCTTCGGCTCGGCGTCGGCGTCGGTCGAAATGCCGTGGAGTACGACGCATTGAGCGAGGACTTTTCGACGCGAGGCAAACGGATCGAGGAGCAGATCGAGGTGCTGCGTCGGCTCTGGTGCGAGGAACTCGTGACGTTCGATGGCCTTTGGCATCATCTCGACGAGGTGGGGATCAATCCGTTGCCGGTGCAACGGCCGATTCCGATATGGATGGGATCGTTCGTCGGCGGTACGTCGGAGCGAGTGATCGAACGGATCGGTCGGATGGCCGACGGGTGGCTTCCGCAAATGCCACCCGGCGACGAACTCGCCGAGCTGCTCGAACGGATACGCGGATACGCACGTGCTGCAGGTCGCGATCCGGACGCGCTGGGGATCGAGTGTGTCACGACGATCTCGGCGAGCGACGATCCTGACACGTGGAGGCAAACCGCCGACGCCTACCGAGCACACGGTGCCACCCATCTGAAAGTCGTCGCCCAAGTTGGTCAAGCCGATCGTCACCTCGAACTCGTGGCACGGTGGCGTACAGCCGTCGCGAGCAGCGAGCGAAATCAGGGTGCGCGGCGGGCGCTGTGATCGCGGAGTTCGGCGTTGTACTTGTCGATCGGCCAACCTTCGAGCAATGCACGCAAGGTCATTCGTTGTACCGATTCGGTCGCCAATCCCTTGACCGGGGGATCGGTATCGATGTTCGTGGGGAACGGATAGCCGTCGGCGCTTGCCGCTACAGCCGCTTCGATCTGGCGCTGCGTGTACGACCCGGCCGAACTCGCCGCTGCAAGCGTCGGATAGATCGCCCTCGCCATGGCGTAACGATCGACCGATTCCATCGCGATCCCCATCGCCGACGAGATCTGCAGCAGATTTCCGTACCGTTGGCGATCGCTGGTGCGGTTCGCCCCTGCGGCGTGATGCAGGCCAGGGTTGAGGAATACCACGTCACCCTTGTTGAGATCGATTTGTACGGCATGCTCCATGAAATAGTCGGCGAAACGCTGATCACGCCATGCGATGTAGCCCGGCAGTAAGCGTTGTGAATACGGCAGGATCATCGTTGGGCCGGACTCGATCGGCATGTCGCTGTGTGCAATCACGCTCTGCAATGTGAGCACCTGTGACAGCAGATGGGCGTGGGCGGGAAACTCGAGCGCATCTTCCTCGGTCATGAAGCCGACGTGGTAATCGCGGTGTGGATGTTGGGCCGCCCCACCGGGATGAACCACGTTGACCTGCGCCGTGATCTGATACCACGGCCCGAGCCATGCCCGCGCCGCCAGGGCGATCAGTTCGTTGGTGTAGTAGCGAACGAACGCATCGGGAGCAAGCAACGCCACCTTTTGGGTGACGTTCCAAGCCCGGGTATTCGCTCCAGCCTTGGCATAGTGATCGGACGCAGTGGCCCCTGCTTCACGTTCGACGGCGATGATCTCGTCGAACACAGCGGTCATCTGGTCGACCGCGGTGAGGTCGGCAAACGCGTTGCGGATGGCTATCCCACCAGGCCCGCTTGCCCAACTCCTTGACCATTCGGCGGCGATTGCCCGCACTGCTGCACGGTCATCGAGCAACGACCGGATGCGGTCGCCATCGTAGATCGGAACGCGTTTGACGATTTGCTCAGCAAACGGATAGTCGTCTAACGATGTTTCGGTTTCGCACAGCCGGACGAAGTCGTCGATGTCGAGCGCTTCATTGCTGAGAAAACCATGAGGAAGCACAGTGATGTCGATGAGGCCGATATTACGTGGTGGGCGTCGACCGAACCCCGTTCAAGTCGCGATGGACACGGTATCCACGGGTTCATCGCGACATGAACGGCTTGCTTCGGCTAAGGCAGCTTCACGTCAGGGCCCGTAGACGAGCTGCGACATCCGCTGGATCGACTGGATTGAAGTACTCCTCGCAGGCCAGTTCTGCGGCGGCCACGAACCTTTGCAGCCCGGCCGAACGCCACGGTGACACGATTTCGATGTTGAACCAGGGCTCTGTCTGGCCGGCCCAGTTGGTGGGTGCCTGGTACAGCCACATCATGTACGGCAATGGCGTGTCATAGAGCCGATCAAGCCGACCAAACAGTTCAACGAGTAGCGCTGCTAAGCCATCCCGCTGCTCGTGGGACATCGCCACGAGGTCGGGTACCTGATGGTGAGGAGCGATTGTCAGTGCGATTGGGTGGACTGAGGCCGATTGAGTGCTGACTGTCCAGCGATCGGTCGCGATCACGAGGCGATCACCATGGTCGTGCTCGGGCCGCCAGGCTGCTTCGAGCAGACGGCGAGGTCGGTCAGGAACGTGGTCAAACGCGTAGATCTGTCCATGCGGATGGCTGATCGTTGCGCCCACTTCGGCACCGCGATTTTCGAATACGAGCACGAACTCGACACCGGCGATCGCTCGGAGAGCGCTGGTGCGTTCGGCCCACAGGTCAATCACGCGACGTGCTCCGACGATGCCGATCGATTCGAACGTGGCGTCGTGGGCCGACGAGTACAGCACAACTTCGCACCGTCCCGCTCCGAGTGCCGGCCATCGGTTTGGGAACGCCTTGGCGTCGTAGGGTTCGGGCGCTTCGAGCCCGCCAACACAGAACGGACAACCGGCGTGCGGCAAATTCGGTCGCCCCTGTCGGGAACGTACGACGTGCACGACCGTTCCGAGGTACGGGTCGATTCGCGTGTCGGATGTCGGACCGGTCACTGTCGTCAGCCGATCGGACCGCTCGCCTCGATATGGAACAGGAGGCTGTTTTCCGGCCGCATCTCCGGCACGCTGAACCCAAGCGCGGCGAGCTGGCGACCGGTCATCATCAGCTTGCCGTTGAACCATGTCGGCTGTTGGCGAGCGCTTCCGAGTGGTTCGTAACCGACAGGAATGTGGCGAACCTCGTACATGACGTCTGGTTGCAGACCCAACACGCGAATCGGTGCCGTGTGATGGCTCGGGCCGGACGACAGCCGCGTCACTGCGATCACTGCCTCACCGCGGTCGCGAGCGATCACGCCGTGTATCTCGACCGTTGGGTCGGCGTGGTCTGCGCGGAACACGTCACCAGTGTGCAGCAGCGGACGCAGTCGCTTGTGCAACGCCACCAACGCGGCGAGTTGCTGGCGTTCGTCGGGAGACGCCGCCAACAGGTTCCATTCCACACCGAACGAACCGAACAGCGCGGCGATTCCCCGGAAGTCGATCCGATGCTGACGACCAGTCGCATGTGTGACGGGAGCGCCGATGTGGCTGCCCATGAGCTCGGGCGGGAATACAAGAGAGAATCCTTGCTGGATGCGGTGACGATCGAGGGCGTCGATCGAGTCGCTCGTCCAGACGCGGTCGGTGCGGTCGAGGATGCCGAAATCGACGCGACCGCCTCCCGAACCGCAGGTCTCGATCTCAACTCCCGGATGAGCGGCACGCAAACGGTCGATCAGGTCGTATACGCCGAGTGTTTGCCGATGTACTCCCGCGGCACCGGCGGCGGCACCCGACGCTGGCGAGACAAGGTCTCGGTTGTGGTCCCACTTGATGTACGCGATCTCGTACGTGTCGAGCAGCGCGTCGATCTGACCGAAGAGGTAGTCGCCAACTTCTGGCCGGCCCAGGTCGAGCACCAACTGGTTCCGGCCCAGCACGTGCGGATACCGATCGTCCACCAGCGCCCAGTCGGAATGGGAGCGATACAGATCCGAGTCAGGATTGACCATCTCGGGTTCGAACCACAGACCGAACTCCATACCGAGACCTCTGACGTGGTCGACGATCGGGCCGAGCCCGTCAGGCCAAACATCCGGGTCGATCCACCAGTCGCCGAGACCGGCACGATCGTCACGCCTCGAGTGGAACCAACCATCGTCCAGAACGAAGCGCTCGATCCCGCAAACTGCCGCGACGTCGGCAAGCTGCTTGAGCCGATCGACATCGTGGTCGAAGTAGACAGCCTCCCACGTGTTGAGGTGGATCGGTCGCGGTAAACGAGGGTGATTCGGCCGCGCCCGTAGATAGTCGTGAAAGGCGCATGAAACGGGATTCAGCCCGGTCGACGAGTAGGCGGCGAAGACCACCGGAGTCTCGTATCGGTCACCCGGCTTGAGCACGACTTCACCTGACACCAACAACTCGCCGGCATGGACGCAGCGTCTGGCGTCGCTGATCGAGTCGCAGACCAACTCGTAGTTCCCACTCCACCCGACGTGGCAACCCCACACCTCGCCGGAATGTTCGCTGAAGCCGGGAGTACCGGCGAAGACGACACCGAGGCGCTCGTGAGAGGTCTTTCCGTGGCGGTTCTCGATCGTGATGCAGTTGTTCTGCCACGGAGTGCGATGTTGGCCAAACTCAAACAGGTGCCGACCGCCGACCGTGAGGAGCTCACCGGCCGAGATCGAGATCGGCAAGCTCAAACGGAGTGCCGCAAGGTGGTAGTCATCGCTGCCGGCGTTGAGCAGTGTCGCTCGAAACGTGGCAACACCCGAGGGGTGCAGCTCGACATGCAGATCCAGGTCCAGGCGCGCGAACTTGTCACGAAGCTGACAGATCACAGCCGCACCGGCGCCACTCGAGTCAACCAGCGTGAACCGCGGGGCGAAATCTCGCCCGCCTAACCGATGCCCTTCGATACCCGGCCGGCCGAACCACCCGGCTGCCGACTCGGCGACAAGACCGACCGGCGGGTCGATGTCGAGCCCTCCACCGACGGCCGGGCGTTCGATCGCGGTGACATCGATCGGAGCCTCGCCCAGCGCAGTTCCGAAATGAGCGACGATCGGCATTCCACCGTCGCTGACGACAAGCAGGCTCGTACGACCATCGGTCAGGTGGGCGATCACTTCCAACATTGCCACCTGGTTCGTTCCCTTCTCGCCTTTCGGCGTTTCGCCCACGAATAGCGGCATGTCAGCGTTGACGTCAGCGCTGACATAGCCTAGATTGTTGGGGAAACCGATGTCAAGTGAGCTTCGACGAATCGGAGGGGAGCGATGCAAAAACCTACGAAATGTGCAATTGGCCTCGGCATCGTGGCGGCGGGAGTGATCGGTGCGATCGCGCTCAAATCGGCGGGAGGTGTTGGATCCGGCGGGGACGTGGCCGCCGCTCCTGTCACCCGAGATGCCGAGTCGACGGTGCGCTCAAGAGCCCTGTCGGTCGGGAAATGCAATGACGGGTTTGCCTCGCACGAACTCGAACACATCACACGATCGAGCGACGCACCAGCCCGCCTGTTCGACAGCAACGGATCCGGCGTTGCCGCCGACGACCTCGACGGCGATGGTCTCGCCGACATCGTGCTCGGCAACCTTGAAGGCCCGAACACGATCCTCTGGAACGAGGGCAACTTCAACTTCAGTCGACAGGAGATGTCGGACAGGAGTACCCGCGCCGTCAATCTTGTCGACGTCGACGCCGACAACCTGCTCGACATCGTCACAACACACCGCGGCGCGGGGGTCGCCGTCTGGCGCAACTTGGGCGACCGGCAGTTTGAACAGCTGGCACTGTCAGGAGTCAGCGCCGCTGCCTATTCGATGGCTTGGGGTGACATCGACGGTGACGGCGATCTCGATCTTGCAACCGGTTCGTATGACGCCGAACTCGATCAGCGGCTGCGCAGCACGTTCCTGTTCGGTGACGGGGCAGGGGTCTACGTGTACCGCCACGATGCCGACGGATATGACGGCGAACGACTGGCAACCGAATCGCAGGCATTGGCGACATCGTTGATCGACCTCGATCTTGACGGGCGACTTGACCTCCATATCGGGAACGACTTCGCACTCCACGACATGACGTGGAGCAACACGCCCACTGGTTTCGTGGCGACCGAACCGTTCGAACGCACGACCGCTCACACGATGAGTGTCGACGCCGGCGATGTCGACAACGACGGGATCGAGGAGATCTTTGCAACCGACATGAAGCCGGCATCGACGTCAGTCGACGTGCTCGCCGAATGGGTGCCGCTGCTGGCGACAATGGAGGAACTCGACGATCCGTCGGATATTCAACGGGTCCGCAATGTGCTCCAGATCAGCAGGGGGGACGGCACCTTCAGCGAGGCGGCTGACCGGGCCGGAGTCGACACGTCGGGATGGTCGTGGTCAGGTCGCTTCGGGGACCTTGACAACGACGGCGACAATGACATCTATGTCGTCAACGGCATGATCGCCGCCGAAACCTTCTGGTACCTCGCCGACGCCGAAATTGTCGAACCGAACATTGCCTACTCGAACCATGGTGATGGAACATTCGGTGTCGCCGACGAGTGGGGTCTCGATTCGACCGCCAGCGGACGCGGTTCGGTCATCGTCGATCTCGACAATGACGGTCGCCTCGATGTTGTGGTCAACAACCTCGACTCCCCCTCAGTTGCGTTCGAGAATCGGCTTTGCAAGGGTGACAGTTTCGAGTTCGATCTCCACCAGCCGGGAACCGCCAACACGAACGCGATCGGAGCCACGATCGTCGTCGAGACCAGCAGCGGGCGACTCGTTCGCGAAGTCCGCTCTGGCGGTGGGTATCTGTCCGGGTCTCCAACTCGACTCCATTTCGGCCTCGGAGAGGACACCGCCATCGAATCCGCTGTCATCCGCTGGCCCGATGGTTCGACGACGACAGTAGAAGCGCCCAGGCCCGGCCGCTTGTACGAAGTCACCCGGCAAGAAACCAGCGACCAATGACCGCCACCATCAATCCTGAGCTCCTGCCGTCGTCGACGGATACCTATGACGTGCGATTGCCGTTGCTCACGCTTCTCGAAACACGACAGCATACCCGACTCGTGTTCGGCTCGTTGGCGCTGGCGTTGACTGCCGCCTTTGGAGTGCGAACGTTGGCCGACTGGCACGTGTGGCAGGCGGTAGCTCTCGTCATGGCGATCATGATCGTGCCATTGTCGATCAAGTGGCGGGCTGACGCACAGCGATTCGGGTTGACGGCGGCCGTCGCCGGCGCATATGTCACCGTGCAGAGCCTGCACACGACCGAGCACATCACCCAGTGGATACAGCGCCACGTGCTCAACCGCCCGCTCCGCGCCAGCAACGGTCTGCTCTCGCCTGCCAACGCCGAATGGATCCATTTCGTCTGGAATTGGCTCGTGCTGTTGACGATTTTCTGGCTGGTATTCCGGGGCATGCGCAGTTGGTGGGTAGTGCCCCTCGTGCTGTGGGCGACAGCACACTCGCTCGAGCACACATACCTGTTCGTCCGCTACCTGCAAGTGACGGCCGAACTGCATCGGCTCGGCTTCGACGGCGTGACCGCCCAGGGTTTGCCTGGAGTGATCGGTGGCGGAGGCTGGCTCGACCTCAACGCCGGCACCAGACTCGACACGATCTGCGGTCTTCCGTTCCTCACCACGGCGAACCGGCTCGACGCCCACGCCGTATGGAACACCGGCGAAGTCCTTCTCCTGCTGATGCCGGTACACCGCCTGTTGCGGGCCAAGGTTCCCGAGTTCGCTCGCCACCCACGCCTCGACTGACGGCAGTCGCAAACCGGGTTTTCATTGCGGAGAACTGCGAAGCTGGGCCACCGGATTTCGAACGGGAAGAGCGGGTGCTTCGAAACACGCCCACTCCAGTAGCAGTTTCACCAAACCCGATTCCTTCGAACCTGCCAAACCTTCGCTCAGGGTCGAGCTACGAAAATGCTTGGTGCCCGCCAACTTCGTCGAAGCGTCGCACCATGAAGCAAGTTGTCCGGCTGCTAGCAGCAATCGGACAGCTCGTGCCGATGCCGTCAACCGCAAGACCGCGAGCACGACGCGCGAACGGCTTCCAGACGCGCATGTGGGGCGGAGGAAGAATCCTCCGCCCCACCGTCAGGGGAGACTGACGCGCTGAGGTCGGACGCCGGTGTGCGTCCGACCCGCTACTTGAACAGGTCGTTCACCTGTGCGTTTGCGTCTGCCAAGATGGCGGCTGGTTCACCGGCTCCGGTGAACACCGCCTCCATTGCTGGGCCCATGATCGCTCCGAGGTCCGCCGCATAGTCGGCGATTGGGAACGTGAACGTGGTGCCATTCTCGACGTGTGTCGTGAATGCACTCACATCGACGCCCTGGCCTGCGCGGGCTACCTTGACGGCGTCAGCCGCCGATGGGATAGCCGGGAACACGACGGCAGTGTCGGCGACGAGGTCCTGACAGGCCTGCGACGACAGGAACTTGACCCATTCCCACGCCTCATCCGGATGTTCTGTGCCAGCCGAGATCGAGTCGGCGAGGCCGTTGAACATCGAAGCACGCGCTCCCGTTGGGCCGATTGGCGTCGGGAAGAACGTCGTCTCGAACTCGGCGGCAACGATGTCGCCGATCTCCCATGAACCGAGCGACGTGGTCGCCGTCTGGCCGGCCTTGAACAAGTCGTTGTGGCCGGTCGCCGAGAACACCTCGAACGGTGGCGCGTACCCCTTGTCGATCAGCCCCTTGATCCACGAGATCGTCTCCACGAACTTCGGGTCGTCGTAGTTGTACTCGGTGCCCCAGAGCGGCTGGTTCATGAAGGTCCAGCCGTTCGACGCTGCGAAGAAGCTCCACTCGGTCTGGCCGTAGCCACCACCGGCACCGACGAGGCCGAAACCGTATGTGGCAACGCTGCCTGCGTCAAAGCCTGCTTCGTCGCCGCGGACTCCGTTTGTGTCGATACTCAAGTGTGCCATTAGTTGCTCGAACGTGCCTCCGTCGGTCGGGTTCCAAGCGAGGTCGCCAAGTGTCGCTGCGTCGATACCGGCATCGGCGAGCATTTGGTTGTTCGCTGCAAACGCGATCGTGTCCCAGTCCTTTGGTAGGCCGAATTGGTTGCCGTCCGGTGTGCGCCAGAGGTCGACGAGGCCGGGGAAGTAGATGGTGGTATCGACGCCATCACGCTCGATGTACTCGTTGAGTGGCAGGATCTGCTCGGTCTCGGCGAACTCCGGATACTTGGCAAGATGATCCGTGAAGACGTCGGGCGCTGTGCCCGAGACGAAACCGGTCGTGATGCCGGTCCAATAGTCGTCCCAGCCGAGCTGCTTGACCTGTACGTCGATGCCCGGGTTTCCGGCCTCGAACGCGCTGGCACAGGCCTCGTAGGCCGGCAGCTGGTTGGCGTCCCATAGTTGATACGTGATCGGCACAGCGTCGCCGCTTGGGGCAGCGTCATCAGTGGCACTGGCTGTGGCACTGGCTGTGGCATCCGCGGCAGTGGCACTGGCTGTGGCATCCGCGGCAGTGTCATCTGCCGCGTCCCCATTCTCGTTGTCGTCCCCGCCACAGGCTGCGATACTCAGCGCAGCGATGGCGAGGAGCGCGGGAAGCTTCCCCCTCATGTGTTTCTCCTTTTGCGCCGGTTCGGGACCGGAAACCCTTCCCGCAGTATGTGGGCGGAAATCATTGTGGCCGCCGAGGATTCGGTCGACTCTCGAGTTGGGCTGTGCTCGATCACTTGATTCCGGAGAACTGGATCGAGTTGACGAGCCGCTTGCCGACGAGCAACAGCAGGATCAGAATTGGTAGGGCTGAAACCCAGGTAGCCGCCATCAGTCCGGACCAGTCGGGACTGCCTTGCGGTGTCTGCGACCGGAAGTTGCCGAGCGACGAGGTGAGGACGCGGACGCTCTCGTCCTGACCGACGAGCTTCGGCCACAGGTAGTCGTTCCACTGTTCGATGAACGTCAGGACCGCCAAGGTGGCGATTGGTGATGCCGCCATCGGCATGATGACCTGGAAGAAGATTCGGAACCGGCCGGCGCCATCGATCGATGCAGCTTCCTCGATCTCGTGTGGAATGCTGAGAAAGAATTGCCGCAGGAAGAAGATCGCGAACGGGGTCATCAGCAGGTGTGGTGCGGCGATTCCGAGGTAGGTGTCGAGCAATCCTCGATCCTTAACCCAGATGAAGTTGGGTAGCAGGGTGAAGATCGGCGGGATCATGAGGGCCATCAGCACAACGAAGAACAACTTGTCGCGCCCGCGGAACTTGAGCCGGGCGAAGGCGTAGGCAGCCATCGCGCAGCTGAACACCATTCCGACCGTGACCATGATCGACACGATGAACGAGTTTCGAAGCGCCTTCAAAAAGTTGATCTCGGCACCTGAACCGCCGGCGGCGATGGCGTCCTTGGTCGACGACAAGCCAAGCGCTCGTTTGAACCCGTCGAGCGTGAAATCGGCCGGGAGTAAACCCTTGGAGTTCGCCGGCAGCGCGGCGTTGCTCGACAGCGCCGTTCGGAGCGACCAGTAGAACGGGAACAGCGTGACGATCAGCAGCACCGTCACCAGCGTCCAGAAGAACACGTCGCCGACCTTCGGTCCACGCCGTGAATGGCTGTCGCGTTTGTCGGGGGTGCCGAGTGTCGGCTGTTGGTTGGATCGGGAATCAACGCTGATGTTCATGAGCGGCTCACCCAAGGTCCGACTCGTTGGCACGCAGCAGGCGCATCTGGGCGACAGTCACGATGGCGAGGATCAGGAACAGGACGACGGACATCGCCGAGGCGTATCCGAAGTTTCGGCGGCCGAAAGCTTGCTCGAAGATGTAGAGATAAATCACACGGCTGGCGTTGACCGGGCCACCCGATGTCGTCACGTCGATCGTGTCGTAGATCTGGAATGAACCGATCATCGTGATCACGAGCACGACCGCAAGTACCGGACGCAGCAGCGGAAGGGTCACTCGAAAGAACCGTTGGACCTCGCCGCAACCATCGATCAGCGCAGCCTCCTTGACCTCTTTTGGGATCGTCTGGAGGCCGGCGAAGAGCAGCAGGGCGGTATACCCCATGTGACGCCATACGTTGATCACGGCGATCGAGGGAATCGCCCAGGTTCCTGAGCTCAGGAAAGGCTTGGAGCCGATTCCGATCCACTCGAGGAACGCATTGGCCACGCCGAGTCGAAAGTCGAGAATCCAGAGAAACAGCAAGGCGACCACGACATTCGACATCAGCCACGGAGCGAGCACCAGCGTCCTCATGAGTCGCGAACCTGACAGCCGATCCAGTACCCAGGCGATGCCGATCGCGGCGATCGTCTGGAGCCCGATGTTGATCGCCACGTACTTGAGGGTGACCCGCAATGCATTCCAGAACACGTCGTCGTCGACCATCGCTCGATAGTTCTCGAGGCCGACCCAATCGGAGTTGGGCCGGAGTAGTTCCTTGTCGGTGAAGCTCGTCCAAAACCCAAGAACCGTCGGCCGTAGGTAAAAGATCGCGAACCCGACCATGGCCGGCAGGAGAAACACGGATGCCGTCCCCAACTGGCCAAAACTGCGTCGACGGTTCGGTCGGCGTGATGTGACATACGTATCGGTTGTCGCCATGGTCAACCTCCCCTGGTTCCCGCTGCGATCGTTTCCTGTCCGGTGACTCGATGTCGATCCGGCCCCTGATATCCGTTATTTCTCACCATACTTCTCACCAAACGTCAGCGCTGACGTCAGCGCTGACGTAATATAGACCTATGCGGGTCGTTCGTCAAGTCCTTACGCAACACAAACCCGGATACCTCAAAGAACGCCGTGTTTGGGTCAGAATCGGACCGTGGTGAACGCCGACTCGATCGTAAGTTCCAAGAAGACGGTGACATTGGCCGACGTCGCTGCAAGAGTCGGCGTTTCGGCGCGTACGGTTTCCCGAGTCGTGAACGGTGAGGGTGGCTGCACACCAGAGACACGCGATCGGATCACGGACGCCATCGAGGAGCTCAACTATCGCCCAAATCTGATGGCCCGCGGGCTGATCCGAAAGCGCAGCGACACGATCGGCCTCGTCGCTGTCGACATGCTCGACCCATTCTTCCCCGAAGTCGCCGAAGGTGTGCAACGAGCAGCCCGCCGATTCAAGCGCACGATGTTCCTCGCCAGCACCGATGGCGATGCGGAGCGTCAGCGACAAGCGCTGGCTTCGTTGCACGGCCACGGCGTCGATGGCGTGATCGTGTTCCCCGCATGGAACAGCCACGCCGACTTGACTCGAACCGCCCGACGCGGCCTCCCGATCGTGGTGGTCAACGAGGATTTGACCGACGACCTGGTGGAACCGAACATCGCATCGGTCCGGGCTGACATCCAGCGCGGGGCAGAACTCGGCGTGGCTCACTTAATTGACACTGGTCGGCGACGAATCGCGTTCTTGACCGATACAAAACTGCTGGAAGGTGCGCGGGTTTCGCGCCGCGGAGTCGGGTATCGGACCCAACTGGCACGCGCTGGGCTTCCGATCGATCAGAATCTCATCGTTGGAAATCACAACAGCCTCGCCGGCGGACGTCAGGGTGTCAGACAGTTGCTCACCCTCGCTGATCCGCCTGACGCGATCTTCGCGTACAACGATCTGATTGCACTCGGCGCGCTCCAGGAACTACTTGTTCAGGGCCGGCGTGTGCCGGACGACGTTGCCGTGATCGGCTTCGACGACATCGCCATGTGTGACGCGGTGACTCCCCGACTGTCGAGTATTCGCATCGATTGCGACCTCCTGGGCCAAACCGCAGTCGAGACGTTGCAAGCAATCCTCGGTGATCCTGAGGCGCGGCGAGCGACAGCAGCGTTGCCGGTTGAGTTGGTCGTTCGAGACTCGTCGTGAGCGCGGCGAGCGTCCGATCGGTGTTGCCGGACTAAAATCGTCAACGTACGATTGTCGAAGCGCTTCGATGGGATCGCGACGTAGGTTGATCTGACGGAGGTCCGATGCCGACTGTGAATGATGTGGCTCGAGTGGCGGGCGTGTCGGTCAGCACGGTGTCGTATGCATTGAGTGGCTCGCGGCCGATCAGTGCTGCCACTCGGCAGCGGATCGAAAGGGCAATGGACGAGTTGGGGTACATCCCGAACGCGTTGGCTCAAGGCCTTGCCCGAAGGAGGAGCCAGATCATTGCGCTGATGTTCCCGACGGCGGATCGCAGCCTCAATCTGACCGGCCTGCAATGCGTGTTAGGTGCCGCCGATCGGGCCCAGGAGAGCGGCTACCACCTGTTGTTGTGGACAAGCGATGACGTCGATGACCTGCGCCGCCTCGTCAAACAGGGACTCGTCGATGGAGTGCTGGTGATGGAGGTTCGGCTCGACGATGAGCGAATTGGGGTGCTCCTTGAGTCTGGCGTTACGTTCACCCTGATCGGTCGCAGCGGTGAGCACGACCCTGTCGACTACGTTGATGCCGATTTTGCTCAGATGACGCGCATGGCGGTCGAGTATCTGGTTGGTCTCGGGCATACCGATTTCGTGTTTCTCAACCAATCCCAGTCGCTGATTGACGTCTCATACGGACCTTCGGCACGAGTTGCCTCCGGTGTTCTCGCGGCGGCGGCTGAATTCGGTGTCTCGTTGACGTCGTTCGCAGTCGAGAACGACGCGTCAGCCGGCCGCGACCTGTTTGCTCGTGTTATTGACGAGATACCGCACACAACCGCAGTTGTTGGCTTCAATGACGAAGCGGTGGTCGGGATGATGGCGGCCGCCACATACCACGGGTGGGCCGTGCCGCGTGACCTATCGGTTGTGGCGATCGCCATGTCGGACGCGGCAGCGGCCCTGACGATGCCGACTCTGACAACGTGCAGCCCACCGCATGGTCGGATCGGACGCGCCGCAGTTGACGTGCTGATCGGTCGTCTGCAGGGGGATCGAGAAAGTCCGTTCCGACAGCAGTTGCACGACAGCGCGCTCGCCGTGCGCTCCTCGTCCGGGCGGCGCCGTCGAAATTTTTGATCAGATTGCTCTGATCGGGACAACTGGGCTTGATATTGGCGATCGATTTTGATTATCATCGAAACGGTTAGTCGAAGCGTTTCGATGATCGGGGTGCCAACAGGGGGTTCCATGCGGATTGCGCTGAGTACGGGCGGTGGTGATGCCCCCGGTTTGAATGCGGTGATTCGTGCTGCCACGTTGAGCGCGATGCGTCGTGGTTGGGAGGTCGTTGGTATCCGCGATGGATTTAACGGGCTCATGTTTCCTGACGATTACGTGGAGGAAAGCGGAACATTCGTGTTCGGCCGCCACATGGTGCGAGGGATCGGACATCTTGGCGGCACCATTTTGGGCAGCACCAACCGGGGTAACCCGTGCCACTTTCCGGTGGACCAGGCTGACGGCACGATCGCGTACGAGGACCGTACTGACCATCTCGTGTCGTTGTTCAGGGCGGCAGGTATCGACGCCCTGGTGACGATTGGCGGAGATGGTTCGTTGACGATCGGCCAACGCATTCAGGAAGCTGGATTGCGGGTGATTGGGGTACCGAAGACGATCGACAACGATCTCGACAAGACCAGCGCCACGTTCGGTTTTGACACCGCCGTGCAGATCGCCACCGACCTGATCGATCGAGTGTTCACGACCGCCACGTCACACAGCCGGGTATTCGTCGTCGAGGTGATGGGCCGGTACGCCGGGTGGATCGCGCTCAACGCCGGGCTCGCTGCTGGCGCACACGCGATCTTGATTCCCGAAATCCCATTTTCGCTCGAATCGGTCGCTGACATGATCCGGCGACGCGAGGCGCGCGGTGCCAAGTTTGCAGTGGTCGTCGTCGCCGAGGGCGCGATCCCGCGCGACGGTGAACGGTCGGTCATCGGTAAGGCGATTGACCAGGCCGAGCGTCTCGGCGGGATCGGTGATCAGGTCGCACGACGCTTGACCGAGTTGACTGGACGTGAGACTCGCACGACAGTGCTCGGCCACGTTGTCAGGGGTGGGACTCCCACTGCGCAGGACCGAGTGCTCGGTAACCGATTCGGGGCGGCTGCGATTCGGGCGCTCGATGAAGGAGTAGACGGCGTGATGGTCGCACTGAACGAGCCGCACGTCGAGTATGTACCGCTGTCTGAAGCGATCGGGTTGATGCGCACTGTGCCCCCCGACTGCGACACGATCCTCGCGGCGCGTGATATCGGCATCTGCTTCGGTGACGACTGATGAGCAACCGACGTGGCGCATCAAACAACGATCAATGAGCAACTACAAGGAGAATCAACGTGGCAACTGTTGTGCTTGACAAAGTCAACAAGGTGTATGACAACGGGTATCAGGCGATTCACAATCTGAGTCTTGAAATTGAGGACGGTGAGTTTCTGGTGCTTGTGGGGCCGTCCGGTTGCGGTAAGTCGACCGCTCTGCGGATGATTGCTGGTCTCGAGGAGATCACTGATGGTGAGATGCGGATTGGTGACAAGGTGGTCAACGATGTCGAGCCGAAAGATCGCGACATCGCCATGGTGTTCCAGAATTATGCGCTGTATCCGCACATGACGGTGTACGACAACATCGGGTTCGCTCTCAAGTTGGCGAAGGTGCCGAAAGCGGAGATCGACCAGCGCGTTCGCAAGGCTGCTGATGTGCTGGAACTGACCGGGCACCTCGACCGCAAACCGGGTCAACTCTCTGGCGGTCAACGTCAACGTGTCGCCATGGGGCGTGCGATTGTCCGGCAGCCGTCGGCGTTCTTGATGGACGAGCCGCTTTCGAACCTCGATGCCAAGTTGCGTGTGCAGATGCGCGCCGAGATCGCCGCTCTACAGCGAAGTTTGGGCGTTACCACGTTCTACGTCACGCATGACCAAGTCGAGGCAATGACGATGGGCGATCGGGTTGCCGTGATCAAGGACGGGTATCTGCAGCAGGTCGCCACCCCGCAGAACCTGTACGACCGCCCGGTCAACGTGTTCGTTGCGGCCTTCATCGGATCACCCTCGATGAATCTTTACAACGCAATATTGACGGTTGAGGGCGACGGCGCCTCGGTTCAGGTTGGAACCAACCGCCTCGATCTTGGGTCTGAGTCGCTGGCGGCTCGCCCGGCCCTGCGCAACTACGACGGGAACCGGGTCGTAGTTGGGATTCGTCCGGAGGACTTCGAGGACGCTGCACACGCCGGCAACGTGCCGACGGGTCGAACCGTCACGGCCCCGGTGCATCTACTAGAAGCACTCGGGTCCGAGATTATGGTCCACTTCGCGCTTGATGCGTCGAAGGTTGATTCGGGTGATCCCGATGCGCCAGAGGAGACAGGTGTGGCCGATAAGTCGAATGCTGTTGGTCGGTTCAATCCGCGTTCGCGCGTGCGAGCCGGCGACACCGCCGCGATCGCGGTAGCGACCGAGAACATGCACTTCTTCGATGCAGACAGCCACAAGGCAATATGGGACTGACGAGTCCGATCGGCTGTCAACAGCGATGACATAACGCACGTATCACCGAACGGTGACGACGCACCTTGCGAGGCCGTGCAAGACGTTGTTGAGATGCGGTTCGACCTCGCCCAGTTCGAATCGCTCGACCTTCGGGAGGAGCGCGTTGAGGAGTGCCCGCATTTCCATACGGGCGAGATTTCCGCCCGGGCACGAGTGGTTGCCGAACCCGAGTGCCAGGTGCTCCGAGGCGTTCGAACGAGTGATGTCGAACACATCGGGAGCAGGGAAGTGGCGCTCGTCGCGGTTGGCGGAGGCATACAGCACGAGCACCCTCGAACCTTCAGGCATTGTGACGTCGTCGACAGTGTGGTCGGCGGTGAGCACCCGCGAGAACCCGTGGATCACCGTCTCGATTCGCAGCACTTCGTTGATCGCGTTGAGCATCAGGTCGGGACGCTCTCGCAGCAAAGTCCATTGCGAAGGATTACGAGCGAACAGCCAGATCATCGAACCGATCGCGAAGATCGTCGTGTCGAGGCTGGGTCCCATGTAGTCGTTCATCATCAATGGCGGCTTCTCGATCGGGATTTCACCGCGTTCTGCCGCAGCCCAGATCCCTGCCGCCCAGCCGCCGGGCTTGAGCTTGCCGGGCACGCATTCGGTGAACGCGTATCCGACCATTTCTTGAACGATCGGGAAGGCGTTCTGGGTTCGCTCGTTCATCGGGCCGAAGCAATCGAAGTTGGCGTGTGCCCATTCGATCATGCGTTCGCGGCCGGCTTCCGGTAGGCCGACGAGGTTCGAGACAATTGACACCGGGAGGTGGTGTGCCAGGTCGGTCGCTGCATCGAACGTTCCCTGGGTCACCAACCTGCTCACCAGTTTTTCGGCCTCATCGTTGATCGTGTCGCGGACGCTTGCCAGAGCGTGCGGTGTGAGCGGAGCGCCGAGCACCTTGCGCATGGCGGCGTGCTCATCGCCGTCGGCGCACAACACGATGCCGCGCAGCGTCTCGTTCATTGGATCGTTCATCATGACGCCTTGGGCGGAGCTGTACGCCTGCCATGCCCGCAATGCGTCACGACACTCGCTGAACCGTGGATGGACGAACATCTCGTAGCGCTCGAGCCACACGGTCGAGCCCTGCTCGCGTAGCTCGCGGTAGCGCGGCCATGGATCGAGCAACGCCTCGTCCGTGTACAGCTCGATATCGGATGTAACAGCGTTGACCATGGTCGACCCTCCGAGGCTGTCGCGGCGTGTAAAGAATGATCGTGCATCAACTATGATGCTCTGTCAAGATAGCCCTGATGGAAATGATTGCCGCGAAGGACAGCACCCAGCTTCGAACCACGCCGATCGGTCGCGTCGCGATGCGACAACGCGACACCCGAATTGGCTTGCTCATTGCCGCACATGGCTTGATGTCCGAGGCGGGCTTCGATGCCACGACGATTCAGGAGATCACCGAGCGGGCCGACGTCGCCTTCGGGTCGTTCTACAACTACTTCGACTCCAAGCATGCGATTGCAGCCCAAGCGCTCGACTGCGTGATCGACAACCTTGGGCAGCGCAATGACCTCGTGACTACGGCGCTTGCCGAAAAGGACCCGGTCCGGATCGTGGCCAACTCGGTCAGGCTGGTTGCCCGTGAAATGCTTGCCAATCCAATGTGGCACTGGTGGATCAGGCGACCAGACCTCGTGGTTAATCGCATGCGTCAGGGCTTCAGGCCGTACGGTCATCGCGACTTCGAGCGGGCTGCGCAGGCGGGAGAATTCGAGCTTGTCCGCGGCAATCTCGATCTTGCGTGGAGCCAGCTAATCTGGTTGCTCGCCGGCGGTGTCAAGGACATTCTCGACGGAGTCCGAGCGGCCGACACAGAGTCGTACGTCACCGAGGCGGTGCTTCGAGTGCTGGGCGTCCCAGTCGCCAAAGCGGCCCAAGCGATATCGCACGAACTGCCGAGCTACCCCGACCTACCGATCGATTTCTCGTTCGCGTCGCGTTGAACCCTGTCTCAGGTGAGGGCTTGTTCGATCGCCTGTCGAGCGCTCAGTATCGCTGCAGCCAGTTCTTGCTCGCGGCCGGCAAATCGGCTTTCGGGGACTGGAATCGAGAGTGCGGCAGGAAGCCCGAACGGGTTGCGCAACGCAGTGCCGACGGCGCAGATTCCCAGGTGGTGCTCCTCGCGGTCGAACGCAACACCTCGCTCTCTCACGTCGGCAAGTTCGGCGTGTAGGACATCGGATTCGACGATCGTGTGCTCGGTAAACGGATCAAGCCCGTCGACCAGCACGTCATCGACTTCCTCGGTCGGGAGCTCAGCCAACAGTGCCTTGCCCGGCGCCGTGCAATGGAGCGGAAAGCTGAATCCGATCCCTGAGACTGCTTGGAGGCGATGGGCGACCATGATCTGATCGATAAACAAGACGAGGTCACCCGAACGAACGGAGAGATCGACAGTCTCACCGACCTCACGAGACAACTCCCGAAGATGCTCGTGGATATGTAGGGCGAACCAGCGATTCGACGACGAGGCGAGACGCATCAACCCTGGCCCGAGACGGAAGCCACCTTCTAACGAGACCGGTACGACGAGATGTTCGTCGTGCAGTGTCTGCACGATCCGGTGAACCGTCGATCGGGGTAAGTTGACCTCGGTCGCCAGTTCGGCCAGCGAGCGACCTTCTGGATGGCGTTCGAGTGCGCGCAACACCGCCGCCGCACGTTGCAGGACCTGAATCACGGGAAGACGATTCCGCCGTCAATCACAAGTGATTGACCGTTGACCCCATCGGCCGACGCCGACGCCAGGTACACAGCCATCTCTGCGATCTCCGCCATCGTCACCGTGCGGCCGATCGTCGAGGCCGCGGCGACGTCAGACCATACGTCAGCGGGATCCTTGCCGTACACGGTGGCGAGTTCGTCGATGTCGATCAGGTCGGTTGCCGTGAAACCGGGACAGATCGCGTTGACCCGAATGTTGGTCTTGCCGTACTCGAGTGCGAGACATCGCGTGATCCCGATCTGGGCGTGCTTCGATGCGTTGTAGGCCGACTGGCCGAAGCTGCCCTTCTTACCGGCGATCGAGGCGATCGTGATCACCCGCGCCCGTTCGAGCTCAAGCATGTCTGTGAGGAACGCCCGGGTTACCCGCACGGTAGCGACGACGTTGACGTTCATGATCCATTCCCAGTCGGCGATCTCATAGTCGGCGAATCGACGTGGTTTGTAGACGCCGGCGTTGTTGATCAACGTGTCGACTGGCCCACCGAGCAATTCGGCACTGAGGTTGGCGAGGTTGGCGACGCTGACGTCTTCGGTGATGTCGGCCACGATGCCATGCGCTGAACCGCCAGCACTCCTGATTTCCGCCACGACGTCATCGACTTGGTCGGAGGATCGAGCGGTGACGACGACGGACGCGCCGCGCTCGGCGAATCGTTTCGCAATCGCTCGGCCAATCCCGCGACCCGAGCCAGTAACCACCGCGCGTCGACCGGTGAGAAGCAACTCCTGCGGCATAACTCCCCCTTGCATTGCGGTGTGGATACGTGCACAATGTGTCCGTTATGCAAGTCAGTATGTCTCGCATTGTGGGACATCATACACTGCGGGGGACACTGTGGCAATCGGCGATCGGATCAAGACGACCTATGACGACTACACCTGGCCGGCCAACAACACCGGCCTTGAGTTCTACGACCTCAGCATCCCGTGGGGTCACGGCGTCGCCAATTGGCCGTACTTCGAAGACGTCAAGATCGAACGCATCCACTACATGGCCAAGTCGCGGGTTCTCACGCAGCGAATCACGACCGTGATGCACTCGACGACCCACGTCGACGTCCCCGCGCACGTGATCGAAAACACACCGTTCCTTGAGGAGATCCCTCTCCATTGCTTCTTTGGAACGGGTGTCGTCGTGTCGATCCCGAAAGGCAAATGGGAGATGGTCACGGCAGAAGATCTTGAAGCGGCGCGGCCAGAGATACAGCCGGGCGACATCGTGATCGTCAACACCGGATGGCATCACACCTACGGCGACAACTCCACCTACTACGCCTACTCACCCGGCTTCTACGACGACGCCGGCGCCTGGTTCGTCGAGCGTGGCGTCAAGGCGGTCGGCACCGACACCCAGGCGCTTGACCATCCGCTGGCGACGGCGATCGGACCGCATGGTCCAGGCGCGCCGAACGGTCTGTTGCCATGGGCCTGCGCGGAGTACTTCGAGGAAACCGGCCGCCAAGTCATCGAAGATTTTCCGCTCTGGGAGCCATGCCACCGACACCTGCTGTCAAACGGGATCATCGGCTTCGAGAATGTTGGCGGCGACATCGACGCCGTGACTGGCCACCGTGTCACGTTCGCGGCATTCCCGTGGCGCTGGGTGAAAGGCGACGGCTGCATCATCCGCCTCGTCGCGATGCTCGACCCGTCTGGGCAGTTCCGCATCGAGCCGGGTTCAGCGCAATGAAGGTCAACCGGATCGGAGACGTGGCGGCGTACTCGCCGCCGAACCACCACGACGTGGCCGCGCTGCGTCTGCAGGGTTGGGATGCAAGCGACTCACAGAACTTCTGGGTCGGCCTGTCGCACATCCTTCCTGGCGGGGGTGCCGACCACGAAGCGACGCCGCTTGAAAAGGTGTACGTCGTCGTCCGCGGCTTGGTAACCGTTGTCACCGATGATGGCGAGTCGACACTCGGGCCGCTCGATTCGTGCTACATCGCCGCCAATGAGGCTCGGTCCGTCGTGAATCGCACGAACGACGTGGCGTCGATGGTTGTGGTGATGCCCTACCCGAGCGGAACGGCGAGATGAAGGCAGTCGACGTGTTGCCAACTCCGGCCTCAATTTTCGACCTCTCCGGTAAGTCGGCTGTTGTCACGGGAGCGACCGGTGCGTTCGGCGAGCAGGCCGCTCGGGCGCTCGCCGGAGCGGGCGCGCATGTCACCCTCGCGGCCGGTGGCGCTGAGAAGCTCGAAGAGGTTGCCGATGCGATCAGATCTGCCGGAGGGTCAGTGACGACTATCAACCGTCGCCCGGGCACAGAATCTGACGTCGACGCGATCATCGCTGCTGCGACCTCCGGAGGGCGTGGACTCGACATCGTCGTGTCCGGATCGGGAACCAACCTCGTTGCTCCGATCGTCAGCCAATCGCCAGCTGACTTCGATACCGTGATGGACGTCAATGTTCGGCAAAGTTGGTTGCTGTGTCGTGCTGTCGGACGTGTGCTACTTGACCAGCGCAGGGGCGGCAAGGTGATTCTGATGTCGTCGGCTCGTTCGACGCTCGGTATGGCGAACTATTCCGCTTACTGCCCGTCGAAAGCGGCGATCGATCTGCTGACCAAGAGCCTTGCGTGTGAGTGGGGTCCGCACGGCGTTCAGGTCAATGCGATAGCGCCGACCGTCTTCCGTTCCGACTTGACAGCGTGGATGTACGCTGACGAAGGCAGCGGCCCGGAAGTCAGAGCGAACATTCTCCGACGGATACCGATCGGCCGGCTCGGCGAGCCATCCGACTTCCACGGTGCAGTTCAACTACTCGCGTCGTCAGCATCCGACTTCATGACCGGCGCTGTGATACGCCTGGACGGCGGTTACACGGCGGGGTAAGTCGACCGACGAAGCCGCTCGACGATCAATACAACATCATGTACACGGAAACCGGGGGAGATCCATGAGCAATACACCAAATTTCAACAAACTCAGTCGCCGTCAGTTGCTTGCAGCGGCTGCCACGGTGGGTGTCGGAGGCGTCGTGTTATGGGCCTGCGGCGATGACGAACCAGCAGCAGACGATGCGAGCAGCACAGGTGATTCGACGTCAGCGTCTGGGGAATCGTCGACGTCGGCCAGTGCCACCGAGCCGGGCGGCAACGACGGGACAATCAAGATCGGGTATGTCACGCCGCAGACCGGCGCACTTGCACCTTTCGGCGAGGCCGACGTGTTTGTACTCAACGCGTTGCGCGAGTTCATGAAAGATGGTGTCGACATCGGTGGGAAAAGTTATACGGTCGAAATCCTCGACCGTGACTCCGAGTCGAATTCCACCACGGCAGCAGCGGTGGCCAATGATCTGATCACGAAAGATGGCGTGCAGTTGATGTGCGTCGCTCAGACACCTGACACCACCGTTCCCGTCGTGCAAGCGTGCACCAACAATGAAATTCCTGTGCTGTCGAACAATGCGCCATGGCAACCGCACTACCTTGGAATCGGTGGCAATCTCGGGCCGGACGCGCCGCCGGCCGTGGCGTCGGAATGGAACTATCACTTCTTCTGGGGTCTTGAAGATGTGATTCAGGTGTTCCTGAAGATGTGGGCCGATGTCGCCCCTGGTGGAGTCGTTGGAGCAATGTGGCCCGATGATCCCGATGGCAACGCATGGAGCGATCCCAACGTCGGTTTCCCGCCGGCGCTCGAAGCGGGCGGATTCACGCTCGTCGACCCGGGCCGTTTCCCGCTCGGCACGACCGACTACTCGGCTCAAATTGCCCAGTTCAAAGATGCCGGCGTCGAGATCGTGACGGGTGTGATGATCCCACCTGACTTCGGCACGTTCTGGGCGCAATGCCAGCAGCAGGGTTTCCAGCCGAAGGCCGTTTCGGTCGGAAAGTGTCTGTTATTCCCCGGCGCGGTTGGGTCGTACCCGAATCCGATTGGACTCTCGTCCGAGATCTGGTGGTCCGACAAGCACCCGACCAAGTCGAGTCTGACCGGGCAGAGTTCGGCCGAGCTGGCCGCCGCGTACAGCGCGGAGACCGGTCTGCAATGGACGCAGCCGATCGGTTATGTGCACTCGTTGTTCGAAGTTGCGCTTGACGCGATCAAGCGTGCCGGCGGTGCCGCCGACAAGCAGGCGTTGTTGACGGCGATGGGTGAAACCAACCTTGAGACGATCGCCGGCAAGGTCGATTTCACCAATCCGGTGGTGCCGCATATCACCAAGACGCCGCTTGTTGGCGGTCAATGGGTGAAGGGCGAAACCTACGATGTCGAGTTCAAGATCGTGACCAACGAGCAGCTGCCCACGATCCCGGTCGACGGCACGTTGCAGCCGATCACGTACACGTAAAGGATCGATCTGGCGCGGGTGGTAGTGCCCGCGCCAGATCGCGTCAGTGAGACGTCTTGAGAGGATGTGGTTGATGACAGGCGAACCAGCGATCAGCGCGATCAGCGTGAGCAAATCGTACGGTGTGCCGGTCATCGACGACCTCAGTTTTTCCGTCGGTGTGGGCGAGGCGGTCGGAATCATCGGCCCGAACGGGGCCGGCAAGACGACGTTGTTGAACTTGATGGCCGGCGACCTCACGCCAGATTCCGGTCGCATCGAACTCTTCGGCACTGACGTCACTGCGAGTCGACCGGAGGCGCGATGTCGCGCAGGGCTTGCCCGGACGTCGCAGATCCCGAGACCGTTCGAAGGACTCACCGTGTTCGAGAACGTGCTGGTCGGCTCGACTTTTGGTGCCATTCGGCGGTCATCGGTGGCGGCCGATCTCGCCGCAGAGGCGCTCGATCGAGCCGGAATGGCTACACGCGCGAACACGGTCGCTGGAGCTTTGGGCCTCCTCGACCGCAAGCGACTCGAGTTGGCACGAGCGCTGGCGACGCAACCGAAGGTGCTGCTACTCGATGAGATTGCAGGAGGACTCACCGAAGCCGAGGTTTACGAACTTGTCTCCAAGGTGCGCGAAATCCACGCCGATGGAGTCACGATCGTTTGGATCGAGCACATCGTTCACGCCCTCCTCGCAGTCGTCGAACGCGTGATGGCGATGAGCTTCGGACGCAAGATCGCTGAGGGCGAGCCGAACGAGGTCATGTCGAGCGAAGAGGTTCGCGAGGTTTACCTCGGAGTTATCGACGTATGACGCACCTGCTCACGATCGAGAATCTCAACGCCGGATACGGTGACTTTCAAGCCCTTTTCGGCCTCGGTATCCACGTTGACCGAGGTGAGATCGTCGCAATCGTCGGCGCAAATGGTGCCGGCAAGAGCACGCTGTTGCGAGCGATCGTTGGTCAAGTGACGATGACCGGCAGCATCGTGTTCGATGGCGAGTCGCTTGGATCGATTCCCGCTCATCGCCGCGTCGGTTTCGGCATCTCGCTGGTTCCCGAGGGCCGCAAGCTGTTTGCGAGCCTGACCGTCGAGGAAAACCTGCTGATCGGAGGACACCGAACTGCCGCTGGTCGGTGGAACATCGAGGCGGTGCTTGATCTGTTCCCGCTGATACGGCCGCTGCTCAAACGTCAATCCGACAAACTTTCGGGCGGCGAGCAACAAGCAATCGCAATCGGGCGAGCACTGATGGGCAACCCCCGGCTACTTCTGCTCGACGAGGTCTCGTTGGGACTGGCACCTGTCGTGGTGAAGGGGATCTACGAAGCGCTACCGGGCATCGTCGCTTCCGGCGCCACCGTGATTCTTGTCGAGCAGGACATCGGCGTTGCGCTCGGCGCTGCAGATCGGGTCTACTGCATGTTGGAGGGTCGCGTATCGCTGTCGGGGACGCCCGCTGAGCTTTCACGTGAGGCAATCGCCGCCGCGTACTTCGGGGTGGCCTGATGGTTTGGGTGAACGCGCTCATCCAGGGTGTGCTGGTTGGAGGACTGTACGCCCTGTTTGCGACGGGTCTTTCGTTGTCGTTCGGCGTGATGCGCTTCGTCAATCTTGCTCATGGCGACCTTGCGGTACTTGCCGCTTACCTCGTCTTGTCGTGGTCGGGTGTTGTCGGAGGTAGTTACTGGTTGTCGATGACGCTCGTCGTGGTCGTGATGGCGGGGATCGGTTATGCCAGCCAGCGTGGCATTTTCAACTTCACCTTGGGTGCCGATCCGCTTCCCGGAATCCTGGCCAGCTTCGGGATCGGCATCGTGATCCAGAATGCGCTGCAAGAACATTTCACCGCTACCGACAAGTCGATTCGACTCGGCTCGATCTTGACCAGATCGATCAAGGTCACCGACGATGTGTCGATCGGATGGTTTCCGCTGGTGATTCTGCTGGTCGCCGTCGTCGTGCTGAGCGGGTTGCAGCTGTTTCTCTCGTTCACCAAGCTCGGTCGCGAGTTCCGAGCGACGGCCGACGATCCGAAGACGGCACAGTTGATGGGGATCAACGACAAGCACCTCTACGCAGTAGCGATGGCGATCGCGTTCGGTGCCGTCGCGCTCGCTGGTTTCTTTCAGGGCGGTCGGACCACCTTCGCTCCGACATCCGGCGGCCTCCTGCTCTTGTTTGCATTCGAGGCAGTCGTGATCGGCGGCCTCGGATCGCTGTGGGGAACGTTGGCCGGCGGGATTGTTCTGGGTGTTACGCAGAGCCTCGCCAACCAGCAGTGGATTGGGTCCAACTCCCTCGCAGGTCACATCGTGTTTCTCGCCGTGCTGGCCATCCGCCCGAGCGGCCTGTTCGGAGCGAGGGAACGATCGTGAGCGTGCCCGTCGTCGAGGTCTTGCGATGGTCACGCAGTTCGCGTGTCGGCACCCGGATCTATGTCGTCGCTGCGTTGGCATTGGCATTGCTGCCGCTGTGGGGCAGTGCAAGTGCGCAGTTGACGATGATCGAAATTCTCTATTACCTGTCGCTCGCTCAGATGTGGAACCTGCTCGCCGGCTACGCAGGTTTGGTCTCGGTCGGGCAGCAGGGGCTGGTTGGAGTGTCGGCCTACGTCCTGTTCGTGCTCGCCGAACGAAACGGGATCGATCCGTTTCTGTCGATCGTGCTGTCCGGCTTGTTCGTCGCAGGTTTGTCGATTCCGATCGCGCTCTTCACTTTTCGGCTTCGCGGCGGCTACTTCGCGATCGGAACGTGGGTGATCGCCGAGGTCCTCCGGCTGACGACTTTGCGAATCGACAGTCTCGGTGCCGGAAACGTCCAGGCGCTGACCGTGAAGCACACGTTCGCCGGCTACGGGCTTCAAGCCCGCAAAGATCTGATCTATTACGCAGCGCTGGTACTCGCCGTCGGTGCCACCGTGATCGTGGTTGCCGTCCTGCGATCGCGACTCGGCTTGGCCTTGCAAGCGGTTCGTGATGACGAGCGCGGTGCTCGCGGACTCGGGGTCAATGCGACTCGCACGAAGCTCGTCGTGTGGGTGATCGCCGCGTTCTGGACGGGAATGACGGGGGCGCTGATCCATCTCCAGAGCGCCACCGTCACTAATAAGGACGCCTTCGACGTGCTCAGCTGGACCGCACTGGTTGTGTTCATCGTGGTGATCGGCGGAGTCGGGAGCACACTCGGGCCTTTGATCGGTGTGGCGATCTATTGGTTCATCACGTGGAGACTTGAAGACGCCAGCACATGGCGATTCATCATCCTTGGTGCGATCGCGGTCCTCATGGCAGTCGTCTCGCGTCGCGGTGTCGACGGTCTGATCCAAGCGCGTAAGCCGTTCGAAGTGTTCCCGATTCGCCGCAGATTGCGAATTGATCCCGGAGTTGGAGGTCAGCGATGAGTTCCGCGCCCGAGGCTGCGCCAGAATCGATGACCGGCGGAGAGGCGATAGTTCGGTCGCTGATTGCCAACGGTATCGAGACCGTGTTCGGGATACCCGGCGCGCAGATCTATCCGTTGTTCGACGCGCTGCACCGGCTCGACGTGAACACGATTGTGACGCGCCACGAACAGGGTGCGGCGTACATGGCACTCGGGGCTGCGAAGTCGACCGGGATGCCGAGTGCGTTCGCGGTTGTCCCTGGACCTGGTGTTCTCAACACCACCGCGGCGCTGTGTACGGCTGCGGGTAACTGCAGTCCGGTATTGGGTGTCACGGGCCAGATTCCGACCTCGTTCGATGGTGTCGGACGCGGTCACCTCCACGAGTTGGCTGACCAGCGCGGGACGCTGCGCGGGCTCGTCAAGTCGGCCAGTTTGATCGAAAGACCCGGTGATGCGAGCGACGTTGTCAATACCGCCGTGGCAACGATGGTGTCCGGCCGGCCTGGCCCGGCCACCGTCGAGATGGCGTGGGACGTGATGGCATCGACGGGGCCGGTTTCGATCCAGACTCCCGAGCGGCGAGGTACCGCGGAGGTCGACCCCGACGCAATCGCGGCCGCTGCGAAGTTGATTGCTGAGGCTCGCCAACCCCTCGTGATGGTCGGCGCCGGAGCCCAACATGCTTTCGCCGAAGTTCGTCAACTCGTGGCGTTGCTCAGTGCTCCCGTTACGGCGTTTCGGTCGGGTCGTGGCGTCGTTGCCGCCGACGATCCGCTCTGGCTCGACCCGGTCGCCGCCCGCGCACTCTGGGATTCCGTCGATCTCGTTATCGGCATCGGTTCGCGTCTCGAAATGCTCACGATGCGCTGGCGCAGCATGATGCAGTACGAGTCGACATTGAGCGGCGGCCGCAAGTTGATTCGGATCGACATCGATCCCGTCGAGATGAACCGATTCGTGCCTGACGTCGCAATCGTCGCTGACAGCGCCGCAGGTGCGTCCGCGCTGGCAGCCGCCGTACGGCGGAGTTCGAACGGTGTTGGACTGGGGCACCTTGATGCGCTTCGAGTGCAAGCTCGGCATCGATTCCAGCGGGTCCAGCCGCAAGTCGGCTACTGGGACGTGATCCGAGACGTCTTGCCTCGCGACGGTTTCCTCGTGCCCGAACTCTCCCAGATGGGCTTCACCTCGTACTTCGCGTTTCCCGTCTACGAGCCGCGGACGTACGTCACCGAAGGATTTCAGGGAACACTGGGGTTCGGCTTCCCGACCGCACTGGGCGTGAAGGTCGCCAACCGTGACCGGGCGGTGGTTTCGGTTACCGGCGACGGCGGGTTCATGTTCGGTGTTCAAGAGCTGGCAACGGCCGCCGAGTACGGGATCGGGCTGGTCACGATCCTCTTCGACAATGGCGGCTACGGCAACGTTCGGCGCGATCAGGACGAACGATTCGGTGGCAGGCGAATCGGGTCCGACCTGCGCAACCCCGACTTCGTCAAGTTGGTGGAGAGTTTCGGGATCGCCGCCCAACGAGTTCGAAGCGCGACCGAACTCGGACCGGTACTTGAGCAGGCGATCAGCGATGACGAGCCGATCGTCATCGTCGTCAACGACGGAGTCACCGAGACGTCGCCCTGGGACTTCATCCACATGCCACCCATTCCAAACTGAGTCGTGGTCAACGCTGCGTGGCGACGCGCTGTTCAATCGGGCCGAAGATTGAAAAGCCATGTTCGTCGCATACGTCGAGGACTATGCGGTCACCGTCAGACATGAAGGCGGTGCGGGGCGCTCCGTGCTCGATGATTTCGATCGCTCGTCGTTCCGCGATGCAGGCCGAGCCGACTGAACGATCGTCGTTCGAGACCGTTCCTGACCCGACGATCGTGCCCGCCGACAGGCGACGCGTTCGGGCGGCATGTTCGATCAGTTCTCCGAAATCGAATGTCATCTCACCACCGTGTGGATGGCCGAACGATTCGCCGTTGAGCGCGACGTTGATCGGCAGATGTATCCGGCCATCGTGCCAAGCGTCGCCGAGTTCGTCGGGAGTCACCGCAACCGGCGCGAAGGCAGTCGACGGCTTGGCATTGAGAAACCCGAACCCCGTGCCGATCTCGCGGCCAGCGAACGTGCGCAGACTGACGTCGTTCAGCAGCAGGATCAACCTGACATGAGCGAGCGCGTCGGTCGCGTTCGTGCGCATCGGTACATCATCGACAACTACACCGAACTCACCCTCGAAGTCGATACCTTCGCTCTCGAGGTAGCCGCCGATCTCGGATCGTGATCCCTGGAAATCGTCGGATGCGCCTTGGTACATGAGCGGGAATGGGCTGGGCTGGTGCGGTCGGTCTGGATGTAATGCCTTGGCCATCAGTTCGAGGTGGCTCTGAAAGACGGAGCCGTCGAGCCATTGCGGGGATCGTGGGAGGGGTGCCAGGGCGACGCCCGAATCGAACTCAAATTCGTCCGCTGCCTCACGGCGTTCGAGCTGTATCGAGATTTCTAGCAAGGCAGATTCGGTCTCGCGCCAGCGTTCGATTGCGTCGATCAGGGTCACGGCGACCGGTGCGGCGCTGACTGCGCGTGTGAGGTCAGTCGATACGACGACCAACGAACCATCGCGGCCCGGTCCGGGCAGGGTGGCGAACTTGGTCACGAGATCGCTTCCACTTGTCGACCCGCATCGATGAACTGGTTTCTTAACCACACGTTGTCGGCGACGTCATCCTGCATCGGATGCCACCACAGTGCCTCTGTGAGCGGAACGACATCGAACGGACACGGGACGCATCGAAGCCCTCCTCGTTGCATATGCAGGCTCGCCGCACGCTGCTGAATCAAGGCGATCCGATCGCTGTGGACGACGTAGGGCGCGAGAGCGAGAAAACTCTCGACGACGAACTGGACGTGTGGTTCGATCCCCAGCATCTGCAGTTGCCGCCCGGCGGCGGTGAACGCAAACTGACTGTGATACGTCAAGACCCATGGCATATCGCGCAGGTCGTCCATCGACAGGTGCTCCCCGATCGACGGGTTGTCTACGGCGACCAGGAAGACCCAGCGATCAGTGAACAGATCACAATGCGGGGTGTCGAGCAGATAACCGTGTGGGAGGATGAGTGCATCGACGCTGCGCAGTGTCTCGATCCCGCGCTCGATCTGGCTGGGGTGGTGATGTTCGAACCGCAGCCGCACATCTGGCGCTCGCGCTGCCACGAGCGAGGCCAGCGGCTCGCCGAGGATCGCCATCGCGTAGTCCGATCCGAGAACCGTGAACTCCTTGCGCGCCGGAATTGCGTCGGAATGCGACGAGTGCAGAAAGATGCGTTCGATATCGGCGAGCGCTCCGCCGGTCTGGCCGCGCAACTTCGCCGCCAGTGGAGTGAGTTCGTACGAATTGCCGACGCGTGTCAGGAGATCGTCCCCGAAATGACGGCGCAAGCGCGATAGCGCGGTACTCATTGTCGGCTGGCTGACGCCGACAAGATCCGCTGCTCTTGTCACGCTTCGTTCCTGGAGTAGCGCGTCAAGTGACACCAGTAGGTTGAGGTCGAGCGCAGTGAGATTCATTCGTGACTTCCGAGTTGGATAGTACGCGTCTCGTCAGCGCTCCACCGAAGGCAACTATCGGTCCCACGAATAGGCATCATTCCGACTTGCGCCTTCCTAGCCCGTTGGTCAGTCGGTAAGACTTCCCACGATGGGGAGATGTCAGGGTGACTGAAACATGATCGATAGATCTGATCCGGAAGGCGCGATCGCTGCCGCCGCCTTGCGTAACTCCAACGCTGGCCGTTGGGGAGTCGATGACGTACACGGAACGCTCAACTTCATCGACGATCTGATCCGGCGCGGGGCGGCCAAGCTGATCCGTCGCGGTCACGCCTTCAGTTTGTCGCAACGGTTCGACGGCAACGGCCCTCAGCGGGGTTGGCGGCGACGCACCAACCCGGTTCACACAATGCTCGACACAGGCCGCGACGCCGAGCATGGCCAGGGGTTTCCACACGGCCTCGGTGGCGCCGATGATGTGATCTTCATGCCACTCCAGTGCTCGACTCAATGGGATGGACTTGGTCACATCTTCGATCACGGGATGGCCTACAACGGCCGCCGCGCCGGCGACGTGGTGACGAGCGAGGGCGATCGCGTGACTGGAATAGAAACAGCCGCCGACCTGATCGTGGGCCGTGGAGTCTTGCTCGACGTCGGCCGTTTGGCGGGCGCCGACGAGCACGGTACGGGCGGCGAGTTGCCCGACGGATTTGCGATTACCACCGAAATTCTGGACGCAACCATGGCCGAGCAAGGCCCGTCGTCACACGTCGGCCGCGGCGACATCGTGGTGGTACGGACCGGGCAGTACGCCAGAACGCGCCGCGATGGCTGGGGCGAGTATGCCGGCGGTCCTGCGCCAGGGCTGTCGTTCACGACCGCTGATTGGCTCCACGATCGCGAGATTGCGGCGATCGCCACCGACACGTGGGGGTTCGAGGTGCGACCGAACGAGTTCGATGTCGCCTTTCAGCCGTTACATCAGGTCGTGATCCCGAACATGGGTCTGTTCGTCGGAGAGATGTGGAACTTGGACGAACTCGGGGCTGACTGTGCTGGCGACGGCATCTACGAGTTCTTCCTGACCGCCGCGCCGCTTCCGATTACCGGTGCCGTCGGCTCACCGGTCAACCCAATCGCCGTCAAGTGAAGGACCACCCAAAGGACATGACAACCAACCTCGACAACGTGCTGGTGATCGGAGGTGGCCCGGCTGGAACTGCGGCGGCGATCCTGCTCAGCCGAGCAGGCGTGAACGTCGATCTGGTCGAGGTCAAAGCCGCCGTGACCACGATTGGCTCGGGCATCACGTTGCAGGGCAATGCGCTTCGTGTGCTTCGAGAACTGGGAGTTATCGACCAGGTTCTCAGTCAGGGGTTCGGCTTTGACATGCTTGGTTTGCGGGCGCCCGACGGGAGCGTTTTGGCGGAGTTTCCGGACTTCAAGCTCGGTGGGTTGGACCTGCCCGCCACGCTCGGCATGCGCCGTCCCGAACTGGCACAAATCCTCATCGACCGGGCAGAGCTTGACGGCGTCAACCTCCGATTCGGCGCGACAGTGTCGGCGCTCGTACCCCGATCCGACTCGGTCGCTGTTGAGTTCTCTGACGCAACCGAGGCGACATACGACCTCGTGATCGGAGCAGACGGTTTGCATTCCCATACGCGTGAATTGTTGGCGATCGAATCTGGACCGAAGCCGATTGGGATGGGAATCTGGCGAATCTTCTGCGAACGCCCAAACTCGATCGTCCGAACTGACTTGTTCTACGGCGGCCACTGCTACATCGCCGGTTACTGCCCAACCAGCGACAGCTCGATGTACGCCTACCTGGTGGAGGACGCGACCGATCGCTCCGGCGTGTCGCCGACCGACGCGCTCGAGATCGTGCGCGGGTTGGCGTCGCACTACCACGGTCCATGGGATGACATCAGTGAGCGGCTCGACAATCCCGATCAGATCAGTTACACGCACTTCGACAGCCATCTGTTGGATGCTCCGTGGCACCGCGGGCGAGTCGTACTGATCGGGGATGCTGCACATTCGTGCCCGCCGACGTTGGCTCAGGGTGGAGCAATGGCGTTGGAGGACGCATCGGTGTTGGCCGAGTTGCTGCTCGCCGAACGAAGCGTCGATGATCAGTTACTCAACACCTTCGCCGAACGCAGGTATTCACGGGTTCGCACCGTGGTCGATGCTTCGGTTCAACTCTGCACATGGCTGCTCGAACACAATCGAGAGGCCAACGTGCCCGGCTTGATCGCCGGTACCGCCTCGACCCTCATGGAGCCAGCATGACTGACGTTTCGATGGTCCGGACTTGCCTCCGCTTCGCTTTGGCTGCTCCCGCCGTGCGGCTCTGTGCTGTTTCGTCGACGGCTGGCGCTTCCCGTTCTTGGTGGTCGGGACTGGCCTCCGCTTCGCTTTGGCTGCTCCCTCCGTGCGGCTCTGTGCTGTTTCGTCGACGGCTGGCGCTTCCCGTTCTTGGTGGTCGGGACTGGCCTCCGCTTCGCTTTGGCTGCTCCCTCCGTGCGGCTCTGTGCTGTTTCGTCGACGG
>JANMTV010000062.1:0-1201 GCA_031390905.1 Ilumatobacteraceae bacterium
GCTGTGATGGGCTGCGTGGTCAACGGACCCGGCGAGGCCCGCGAGGCCGATCTCGGCATCGCCGGAGGCCGCGGCAAAGGGCACCTCTTCGTGAAGGGCCAGGTCATTCGGGTCGTGCCGGAGGCCGAGATGGTCTCGGCCCTGGTCGAAGAAGCGAAGCGAATTGCCACCGAGGGAGTTGATGCAAGGCTGGCGGCAGCCGATTGGGACGCCGCTGCGATTGCCGAAGCGACGAAGGACGAGTTGATTCAGATCCAGGGCGACGTCAACCATGTCGAGATCAAGCGACGAGCAGTCGCCGATACCGCTCAGGGTTAGTTCGTTGCTGGCTGCTGTTCGTCGAGGAAGGCGATGAGGTCCGTCGCCACCCTCTCGGGTTGCTCCCAGAGAACGAGGTGGCCGGTGTCGTCGTACACGAGTAGCCGCGACCCCGGAATTGCGGCCGAGAGCGCGTCTTGGTCTTCACGCTGGAGAAGTTCGTCGCGTCCGCCCCAGATGATCAACGTCGGCGCCGAGATTGTGGAGGTTTGCGTCGGTGGAGTCGCACTGGTGAGGCCGTCGAGAGCTTGCTTCCAAACTCGCGCCGGCATTCGGACTCCGTCGTCTATTCGATCTTCTATGTACCAGTCGGGCACTGGATGAAAGCGCGGGAACCACTCCAGCGAAGCGCGAACCCAGCCCGGGTCGATCGGGTCTGTCAGCGCGTCAACCTCGTCTGCGAAGGAGGGTCGGCCCTGAAGGGTTCTGGGTGATCCCACGAGGATGAGCGCGGCCACGCGATCGGGCGATGCGACAGCAATCTGCTGAGCCACGTAGCCGCCACTTGAAGATCCCAAGAGGGCCGCCGACTCGATCCCGAGGGAATCCATGAAGGCCTCAACGTCGGAGGCAAATTCGGACACGGAATAGCCCGTGGTGGGTTTGTCGGCGTCGCCGTGGCCACGCTGGTCCATGGCGATTGTGCGAATGGACGATGGAAGTGCCGCCAGGAAGAGGTCGAAGACGCCTTTGCCCTCCCCCCATGCGTGGAGGAGGATGAGAGGGGTACCCGCGGGGTCTCCCTGTTCGACATACGGAAGTGTGATGCCGCTGGCCAAGCGAGCGGAACGCACGGCAATGTCCACGATGGGATCGTAGGTACCGACTTTTATCGGGGTGGGCCGTTGTTTTGGGGTTTGAGGAGTCGTCGGCGGTGGGTGGG
>JANMTV010000080.1:0-11049 GCA_031390905.1 Ilumatobacteraceae bacterium
CGGCTTCACGATCGCGCCACAATTGCTGACCAGATGTACCGATACGCGCGTGCGACTGACTGGTGCGAAACAGACATGCATCGCGACGTGTTCACGCCCGATTGTGTGTTCGCCTCGCCGCACACTGGCGACATGCACGGCGTCGAATCGGTTGTGGATTGGATGCAACGTGTGCTGCCGCGTTTCGAGGCGACGCAGCACATGATCGGGAACATCGCGATCGACTTCACGAGCGAGACCGAAGCTCGGACTCGACAGCGCGGCCGCCCACATCGATCACTTCGGATCGGTCAAGCAGGCACTCGCGGCGGCCGGCTTCTGAACGCCCCACGACTACAGCGACGCCCGCAACGCCTTCTTGTCGATCTTTCCCATCGGGTTTCTGGTGACCTCGTCGACGAAGCGGAACTGCTTCGGGCACTTGTAACCGGCCAGGGTCTGGCGACACCACGCCAGCAGTTCATCGGCTGACGGTTGCGTGCCGGGGCGTGCCTGAATCAGCGCCACGAGTTGCTCGCCCATCTCCGGGTCGGGAACGCCGACGCAGGCGGCGTCGATCACGTCGGGGTGTGTCACGAGCACCTGCTCGGCTTCGGCGGGATAGATGTTGACGCCACCCGATACGACCATGTCGGAGAACCGGTCGGTGATGTAGACGAAGCCGTCGGCGTCGATCCTGCCGATCTCGCCAAGTGTGAACACTCCGGGCTCGAGGTGGGCTTCGGCGGTTTTCTGCGGGTCGCCTTCGTACACGATGCCTCGGCCGGTGGCGTCGCGAAAGTAAAGCCGACCCTCGACACCAGACGAAAGCGGGTTCCCCGCTTCGTCGACGACCAGCGCTTCGAACGGATCGGCGGAACGACCGACAGAACCAGGGTGAGCGAGCCAATCGACCGAGTTGATCGAGCACACGGTGCCCGACTCCGTGCCGCCGTACGACTCAGACAGCACCGGGCCCCACCATTCGATCATCGCCCGCTTGACGTCGATCGGGCAGGCACCGCCGGTGTGGGCGACGCTGCGCAGCGATGACACGTCGTACGTTCCCTTTACGTCGGCGTCGAGCGTCAGGCAACGAACGAAATGAGTCGGGACCATGATCGAGCTCTCGATCCGGTGCTCCTCGATCGCAGCCAGCGTCGCCTTTGCATCGAATCGGTAATGGACGACGACAGTGACCCCTGCGAGCAACAACCGCACCGCAGTCAGCGGACCGTTGTGATAGAGCGGCCCGACCACGAGATGCGCGCCGAGCTTGGCGAGCCGATGACCGGCGATGTGCGTCGCGAATCCTGCTAGGTCGGCCGAATCTCCGATCGTTTTCGGTGGGAGCTGAACTGCCTTCGGGCGGCCAGTTGTCCCCGACGTGAACAGCAGATTGGGGATCACGCGCTGTTCCGGCACCAGTTGGATTGGGTCGACGTCACCTGCGAACGCATCGAGATCGATGCCGGTGATACCCGAATCCGGAAGCGCAATCACCGTGACATCCATGCCGGTAACCGCCTGGCGCGTTGCCGATTCGGTCGTCGAGTCGACGAACAGCAGCCGGGCACCTGACTCGATCGCGATGTACGCCATCTCACTCGGCGTGAGGTGGAAGTTGACGGGCACCGACGAGGCCTCGCCCAACGCCGCCGCGGCATGGGCGAGCATGGTCGACGGTCGGTTGCGGGCGATCACCAACAGGCGTCGGGTCGGCCCGAGGTCGAACGCCTGAATTGCTGCAGCCAGGCGCAGGGTGGCATCGCCGAGTTGACCCCACGTCGCCTCACCGAAGCCGTCGGATCGGAGCGCCCAACCGTCTCGATTCGTTGCGGCGCGGTCGAGTAACCCCAGATTCATCGTGCCAGCACCGTGCAGGCGCTGATCCCGGGAGCGCCGTACACCTGCGTGAACGCCGTGCGCGGGTCGTTCGGCACCTGCCGATCCCCGGCCCTGCCCTGCAGTTGGAGCACGCACTCGATCACCTGTCGGAGTCCGCTTGCGCCGATCGGTTCGCCGTTGGCGATCAGGCCGCCGTCGGTGTTGACCGGCAGCCGGCCGCCGATCTCGAGTTCGCCGTCGAGGATCAGACGCGCCTGATCGCCGTGCTCACAGAAGCCGCATTCGGCGAGGTGCATCAGTTCGGCCCCTGCCTCGGTGTCCTGGATCTGGGCGACGTCGATGTCGTCAGGGCCGATCCCTGCCATTTCGAACGCCGCCCGGGCGGCATGGACCGTCGCACCTTCGGTGATCTCTGGTGAGAGTGACGGGCTGAACACCTCGAACGTGCCGAACCGGCGGGTGCGGAAGGCGATCGCCCGAAGCTCGACCGCTCGATCGGAGAGTTGCTTGGCTCGCTCGGGAGATGCCAACACGATCGCCGCCCCACCCTCGCTCGGACTGCAGAACATGTAGGTGGTGAGCGGGTCGTTGACCATCGGGGCGGCGGCGATCTCGTCGGCCGACACCGGCTTGCGACGCCACGCGTTCGGGTTGATCGAACCGTTGCGAAGCGCCTTGGCGGCCAGTTCGGCGAGCAACCGTGGATCGAGGTCGTAGTCGTGCAGGTAGCGCTGCAACTTGAGCGCAAAGAATTGGGTGGTCACCATCATCCCCGCTTCGGCATACCAGTCGGGCAGGCCATAATCGGAAGGATTCGAGCCGAACGCACCACGCCCGTGCTTGTCGAACCCGACCGCCAGAGCGATGTCGGCGGCCCCCGATTCGATCGCCTGCGAGGCGGTCAGTAGAGCGCTGCCGCCGGTGGCGCATCCGTTGTAAACGCTGACGAACGGGACTCCGGTGAGCCCGAGCTCGCTAACGAGGGCGTCGGCGTGCCCACCGTCGCGGCTGCCTCCGGCGGAGAATTGCACATCGTTCCACGACACGCCCGCATCGCTCAACGCCTGACGGGCGGCAATCAAGCCCATCTCGCGGCCACTGATCTCGAACCGACCGAATGGATGCAGCCCGACCCCGATGATCGACACACTCATGATGGATCTGCTTCGAACCAGAACGACCAATGCGATCCGTCAGCCTCGGCTTCGCCGACCGATCCGTCACCGCCGGCTTCGCCGACTACGAGGTGCACCGCGTCGCCGATCTGCCACGCGTCGGCGGCCCGGCCAGCGAGCCGGGTCTCGACCCGCAGCACGCCGAGGTCGACGTAGCCGAGCGCGAACGGCTCCCACTCGGCGGGGCCGCGATAAGGCGGCTTCGGTTGGATCCGTTGAACGGTCCAACTCCACACGGTGCCAGTCGACGGGAGCACAGTTCGTTCGGTCATCGCCCCGCACCGCGGGCAGGCGAGCTGGACGGGAAATGCACAGGTGGCGCACATCGGGCAGCGCGCCGCGATCAGGTGCGGGCGGTCTGCGACCGTTGTCGTGAGCCCGCTCGTTGTGGCTATCGGCGACATCTGCTGCTCCTGAGGCTGGTACGGCTGAGACTGGTACGGTGAAACTATTGTATGACTCTAGTAAGTAGGTGAGCATGGGTGTCGAGTTGGTAGCGAACTACACGTCTGCGTCGGTCGATCCGCGCCAGTTCGCGCAGGCGGCCGAGGCGGCCGGCTTCGACGGTGTCGGTGGCTCGGACCACCTGTTCCGTACCACCGCTTACCCGCATGTGTGGGTCACGCTTTCGGCAATGGCGGCGGCAACCGAACATGTCTTCCTGACCTCGTCGTTCGCCAACAACCTATTCCGCTCGCCGGTCGAGTTCGTGCAGGCCGGCCTCACGATGCAATGGCTGAGCGGTGGACGCTTCGAGGCCGGTCTCGGAGCAGGCTGGCTCGAACACGAAGTGACCGGTTCGGGGCTCGAGTACCCGGCTCCACCGGCGAGAGCGCGGCGCTACAGGGAGGCGATCCTGATCGCTCGCGAGTTGCTTGCGACGGGGCGCTGCACGTTCGAGGGTGAGCACTACTCGATCGATGTACCGATGATCGGCCCGGTGTGTGACTCGCCTCCGCCGTTGGTCGCTTCACTTGGCGGCCGCTGGACGATCGAGCACATCGCCCCACTCGTCGACCGCGTCGAGCTCAAGTTCGGCAGCAGCACACGAGGTGGTGACCTCGACGTCGGGGCGCTGGCGGTTTCGACGCGTGCCGACGTGATCGCCATGATCGAGCGCGTCCGTGCGGTCGCCCCCGATGTTCCGATCGGCATGTTTACGATGGTCGCGGTCGGCGATGATCGTGAGACGGCTCCCATCCGCGATGCGCTCGGCGACGGTCTATACGCCGGTTTCGCGGGTGAACCGGCACGCGTGCTCGACAACCTGCGGTCGCTCGAAGAACTCGGCATTTCGCGCGTGCAGGTGACCGAACGCCTCAAGGGTTCGATCGAACGGCTCGGCGCCGTCAACTGATCGGAAACGCCGACGAGACTGCCACACCACCGTCGACGCTGATGATCGCGCCGGTCGTGAATGGTCATGCCGACGAGGCGAGGAACATGACGGTCCCGACGATCTCGTCCGGTTGCCGGCGCCCGAGCCCTCGGCTCCCACCGGTGACCACCACGACCTTGCCACGCATCTCGTGCACGACGTCGAGGGGTACGCCCGCGGTCAGCGGATTTCTGTACCGTCGGGTCGGTGGGTGTGCCACTGGCCCTGGTTGTCGCAGTGGGTTTGGTAGCCGTGGTCTGATCGGCGAAGGTCCGTTGGCGTTGTTAGGTGTCCTGGCTGCGGTTCAGAGCCGCGTCCAGACGACTTCAACTGACCACAAGCAGAGCTAGTTGTCCAGCGGGTTTTCAGCATTGTGCACACGACTCTGAAGTCGTATGGTTCGAGGTACCACAGGTTGTATCGCATGGGAGGTCGTCGATGAGTTCGGAGGACAAGATCCGCGAAGGGGTCCAGCCATTTCTAGATGACGGTGAAGACGTGCTTGCTGCATTCGTGGCGCGTCCGCGGGGCTGGACGCAGCAGATGGCTGGCTCGATGGTGCTCGGCGGGAGCCAACAGGCCAAGGCACGCGACGGGGCCGACCAGGCCGGCTTCGCGCTCGCCAGCCCGATGGCGTTGGCGATCACACAGAAGCGCTTGCTGTCGCTGAGCATGGGCGCGCAAGTGGGAATGGGGGTCGGCGGCGGTGTGAAGGACCTCGTCGGTCAGGCACTGCTCGGTGAGGTCGACTCGCTCAAGGTCAAGCGTCTGCTGCTCGGCAAGGTGGTTGAGATCACTGTCCGGGGCCAGTCGTTCAAGCTCGAGGTAGGTGCCGGGGCCAACACCAAAGGCGTTGCCGAAGCCTTTGAAAGCGCCCGAGCTGGCTAACCGCGCAATCGGTCAACCGTCCGGTCGCGGCCCCGAAAATCGGTTGTGGTCGTGATTCATCTAGGTCTACCTTGAGCGCGGAAGCGTTTCGTGGAAAGGAGGCTGAGATGGTCGATGTCTCGAACTCAACTGTGGTGTGGACTCCCTGGCGTGTCGCTCGAAGCTCAGGATTCGAGGTGTGCGACACGGGCGGCGAGGTCGGACTGATCCAGATCGACAAATCACAGTTCTTGGTGACGAAGGCATTCCGGTTCAGCGAGATCGCTGTGACGAAGATGCTCACCGACCGACTCGTGAGCGACGGCAAGAGCACGGCCGACGCTGAGCGAGCAGTCGAGGACGCCAGAACGTTCACGCCCACCACCGAGAACCCGACGGACATGGCGTCGATACCGCTGTTCATGCGTTGGTTCGAAAACACGTACGGCGCTCACACGCTGGCCGCCATCATTCACGATCAGCTGATCGTGGACGAGCCGAACGCGGGAGCACTCGGCAGCGACACGCTTTCGGATCGATTCTTTCGCGAAATGATGAGATCGGCAGGCGTGCCCTGGCTCAAACGATGGATCATGTGGGCCGCCGTTGCGATTCGCTCGCGGTGGGCGGCTGGAGGAATCAGGCGATTTTCGGTGTGCGTCTGGATCGTGCTCGCCATAACTGGTATCGCCTCGTTCGTGAATGCCGCCGGATCGGCGTGGTTCGGCTGGAGTCGCCCGTTGGACGTTTGGCTGCTTCTGGTCATCGCAATCCTGCTTCCGATTGTCTCAGCACCACTGTGGGGCAGGCAGTTCGGCGCCAGCCTCGTCGCCGCAGTCGCCGCACTTTGGATCCTGCCTGCAGCCGCTTTCGGATTGCTCGGATACCTCGTCTACCAAACCCTCGAATTCCTCGCCCGCAAGTCAGGCCTCAACTAACGCCGCTCACCGGGCGCCGCCGGCCCCGACGACGCCGAGCAAAACTCAGCGGTTCGGGTTACACCGGCTGCCGTCGGCGCTCGGGGATCTCGTTGGTGGTGTGGTGAGCCGTGACCGTCACTGGCACACCGGACAGTACCGCGGTGCCGGTGAGTGCGTCGACGAGGTGTTCGTCGGTGACGTCGTTGATGCTGGCTCCAGGGTGCCGGGCGGCTACGCGGAGGCGAGCACCGTCGCGGTGGTGACCCCAGCCGTGAGGCAGGCTGACCACGCCGGGCATCATCTCGTCGGTGATCTGGACCGGCACGTCCACCTCGCCGGCGGCCGATGACAGCGTGACGAGCTCACCGTCGACGAGCTGGCGTGCCGCGGCGTCTTGGGGGTTAACGAGGAGGGTGCACTGCGGCTCCCCCTTTGATTCCAACAGCGATGCGCTGTTGCCCATCCACGAGTTGTTCGAGCGCAGGTGCCGTCGGCCGATGAGGACGAGCCGATCGGTACCGTCGACCATCTCGGCAAACCGGGAGCGCAGCCGGTCGAGGTCGTCGAGGAACGGACGGGGTGCGAGGCGCACGGCGCGACCGCGGAACCGGACTCGGCGCGGCAGCCGCGGCTCGAGAGGGCCGAGGTCGACGCCGTGAGGGGTCTTGCGCAACCGGCGCAGCGACAGGCCGCCGCGGCCGAGCCCGTGGGGTCCGAGCCGCAGGGCGAACGCCAGCGAGCCTTCCGGGCCGGAGTGCAGCAGCGGCCACCGCAGGAGGCGTCCCACGGGCCGCGGCCCGATGATCCTGGTGGCGAGCTCGATGCAGATTTCCCAGTCGTGGCGCTGGTCGGGTCCGCGCTCGAACACCGGGGGGCAGTACTTGGCGCTGTTGTGGACTGCGAACATCAAGAACAACAGGTCGTAGTGGGATCGCTCGAGGTGGGCAGTGGGCGGCAAGATCACGTCCGCGAAGCGGGTCGTCTCGTTCAGGTAGAAGTCGATGGCGACCATGAACTTGAGCTTGGGGAGGGCGGCCTCGAGTCGGCTGCCGTTCGGGGTCGATAGCACCGGGTTGCCGGCCGAGGTAATGAGCGCTTTGATCTGCCCGGGTCCGGGCGTGTCGATCTCCTCGGCGAGGGTGGCCGCCGGGAACTCGCCTCCGAACTCCGGGAGGCTCCGGACCCGGCTCCGATGCCGGTCGTGGCTGCCCGACTGGCCGACCATGGCGAGCATGGGCACGATGTCGACGGCCGGGGTGGTGAACATGGCGCCACCCGGTTCGTCGAGGTGGCCGGTGATGGCGTTGAGTGCGACGAGCAGCCAGGCGCACAGCCCGCCGAACTCCTGAGTGCACAGCCCCAGTCGTCCGTAGAGCACCGCCCGAGGCGTGGTCGCCAGCTCGCGGGCCAGCCGCCGGACGGTGTCGGCATCGATCCCGGTGGCGGCGGCGGTCGCCTCGGGCGGGAAACCTGCGGCTGCGGCGCGCAGGTCGTCGAGCTGGGCAACCGGCCGGGTAGTGCGCACCAGGTCTTCGGTGAAGATGACGTTCGCCATCGACAGCAAGAACAGTGCATCGGTACCTGGGCGGATGGCGAGGTGCTCGTCGGCCAGGGCCGCCGTCTCGGTGCGGCGCGGGTCGATGACCACGACCCGCCCGCCTCGCGTACGGATCGCTTTGATGCGACCCTTGATGTTCGGGGCGGTCATGAGGCTGCCGTTCGACACCGCCGGGTTGGCGCCGACGCAGACGAACAGGTCGGTGCGGTCGATGTCGGGTGGGCTCAGCAGCCACTGATGGCCGAGCATGTGAAACGCCGCCACCATGTGGGGAAGCTGGTCGAGCGAGCTGGCCGAGTAAAGGTGGTGGGTGCGAAGCCCCCGGAACAGAAGCTGCCCGGAGGTGAGCAACCCGAGGTTGTGGGCCGATGGATTGCCCTGGTACACGGCGACGGCGTGGCGGCCATGACGGCGGCGAATCTCCCGGAGACGGCGGGCCGCGAGCTCGAATGCCTCCTCCCAGCTCACCTCCTGCCAGCCGTCAGGGGTGCGCACCATCGGGCGGCGCAGGCGGTCCGGGTCCTCGTGAACATCCGACAGCGCCCTCGCCTTGGGGCACAGGAACCCGTGGCTGTGCGGATCGTCCTTGTCGCCGCGAATGTCAGTGATGCGCCCATCGTCGACGGACACGACAATCCCGCAACTGGCCTCGCAGAGCGTGCAGGTGTGCAGATGCGTGCTCGTCGTCGCCACGTCACAATCCTTGTCCACGCCGAACGCTCGTGCCAAGCTGACCACAGAACTGGTTCGCCGCTCGGTGTGCGTTGAATCGCTGACCGCACCAGCGGCGTTCTGGCCTCTGCCCGGTGCTCCATTGTGGCGTCGTCACCTTTGGTAGTCGCACTTCGCCGGACACGTCGGAAGACCTGGTCAACGATCCCACCGCGACCGTCTCGACGATCTCCTCAGTGTGGTTGTGGTTGTGGCGGCAATCGCGTTGGGCACCGTGTCGGGCGGTACCTGGCCTTCCGGCTTGCCCCCAACCGGTCGACGCCGGCTCTGGGCGGCTCGAGATGGCCACGAATGGGCCAGAAACTGAAGGCCACCGTCATTCGGGTGCAGCGCTGCGCCTCAGTCTGGAGCCGATTGATGCTTGCTGGTTCTGGGAAGCTGTTGTCTTGCACGGGGACCGTTCGGGACGAGCGCCACCTCGGTGGGACGCTGGTCGTGTGGGATCGGCGATCGCCGACATTGTTCTGTTCCGAGCAGCTTGATTGGAATGACGGCGATGCCGGCTGGTCGCGTGTAGCCGTATCCAGTGGCCGTGATGACTGCCAATGGAATGGGTTAGTCGCAATACCGTTCAGTTAGTGGTGGAGTATTGTGGCGGTGGGTGGTCCGGTGGGTTGTGGCCAGGTGCTGTGTCGGGCTCGTTTGACGTGCCACTTGACGTACTTGCGTTTGATCAGCCGCGGGTTGGACCGTTGTCGCCGGGTCGGGTTGAGTCGGCGGCAGAGCAGCACGATGGCGTGGTGCCAACCGTGTTCAGGCTGAGGGGGAAAAATCGCGCGCCGCTGAGATGGAGCGGCGCGCGATGCGCAATGCAGCGACGAAGCTGACCCGGTCCGGGTCGACCTTGGCATGGTCCGCTGCTTCCCACATCAGCGTTCGGATCGCGTAGTGGCAACACAGGTGACCCCAGATCTCTTGGAGTGCGAGATCGGGCGACTTCGAGCGCAGCACGGTGCGCGGGCCACGCTGATGGGTTTTGAGCTCGTCGAATGCGCCCTCGATCTCCCAGCGTTGTGCGTAGGCGACAGCGAGGTCGATTGCGGGCGCGACGGCCGGATCGAGGAGCGTAGTGAAGAGCCGATAGGTGGTGTCGTTCGGGCGGCCGTCGTCGAGTTGGTAGTCGATGACCCGGATCGTCAACGGCAGCGTCGTCCGCCCGGCGTTGCCGCCCGGTCGCAACTCGGCCAGCCATGTCCCGTCGCTGAGGGTCTCCAAATGACGTGGCTTCATGTTCGACATCGCCCGCCACAACAGATCCGCCCCAGTCGCCGCGGCCCTTGCCCACAAAGGGAATCCGCAGAACCCGCGATCGGCGAGCACCAGCATTCCCGGCTGCAACCGGTCGACCAACTCGCGAGCGAGGGTGTTCTCCGGCGTCGAGTACGCGCCAACGACAGCGTCGAACATGACGTGGGTGCCGCACTCCGCGAGAGCAACGACACGCGCTTGGGGGAACGCTGCTCGCTCGCCCTTGTTCACCCCCGCACGCCCGAACCACCTGTCGTTGTCGATCGTGTCGGCAATGTCCAAACACATCCCGTCGATGGCCACCAACCGGCGCCCAGCCAACCAGCACCCCGGTGTCGCAGGCCCAGCCAACGGCCGAGCGACACGAGCGAACAACTCCTTCAACGGCTCAAAGCCCAACCGGACGCGAGCCTGGAAGATCCCCGATTTCGACGGCAACTTGACCGGCTCCGTGTCCGCCGTCCACGCCAGGCCATCCGTCAGCAACGACAACACGTCCTCATACGAGCCCTCCGAATGCAACGCCATCCCGATCGAGAAGTACGCCATCACCCGAGCCGGCAACGACCGATGCCGCTGCTCAGTCCGACCACACCCCGCAACGACCTCGTCCACCAACGCCGGCGGGAACGTCCGCGTCAACACCCCCACCGACACCAGATCCGACAAACGTCGCTCCGACACAGGCTGCAACCATCCAGAACGAGGCACCCCACCAAACTACACCCACGCAACACTAACTGAACGGTATTGGGGTTAGGCCCCGCCGGTCCGTGTCTGCGAGGTTGCCGAACTCGAGTAGCGAACGGGTGCCTCGTTCGTTTGCGACGGTGCCGGATGTCCTGACTCGCCAGCGTGTTGTGTGGTCGTCAATACACAGAAAACTTGACCTAAACCTGACGTACGTATGTTGCAATGGGTTCGGATGTTCGATATGGTTGCTGTCAACGACCAACTCTTGGGGAGGGTGCACGATGGATGACAACGGAGTCCGTAACACACTCGATTCGTTGTTGGCTGGTGATCCTGATGTGATGGACCGCGATCAGTTGGCCGGGTTCGTCACACAGTTGGGTCGGGTTCGGGGTTGGTGCGCTGCTGCTGAGGTTCGGGTCAGTCGCCGAACCCGTCAACTCGCCGCCGAAGGACACTCCGAGCCGGCCGCAGCGTTGTTGAGTGATGCTGGGCGTTGTTCGTCGAAGGATGCACACAATGCGTCTGAGCGGGAAACGATTTGTGGGGCGATGCCGTCGTTCGAAGACGCGTTAGCGGCTGGTGCTGTGTCGGCCGGGCATGTTGATGCGTTGGCTGCAGCAACTCGCAACCTGAATGATCAACTGTTGG
>JANMTV010000126.1:0-3045 GCA_031390905.1 Ilumatobacteraceae bacterium
CGTCGATCGGCACGGTGATCGCGATCGATGTGGCACCGCAGCATGGTCCGCGCACAAATGAGAACTACGGCATGTATGTGTCGGGGTGGCGCGTGCTCCGGAAGTTCGCCAGCAGGGGTCGCGGTCGTTCAGCCGAGTCGCCATACCCTGGTGTCGGGTCGGTATTGGTGCGCACGATGATCACAGGGTCCGAACGGCGGCGTCGAGCGATGAAGGCTGACGGCACCGTCGACTTGTACCTTGAGTTAGCGATGGAGGGGGTCGGTCTGCTCGAGTTCGACAGGATGCATCACGTCATGCAACGTGGATACGAGACCGCCCGACCACAAATCGTTGAATGGCTCGCCGCACGCGATCGTCAGGGCACGACGTGATTCGCGCCGCGCTCCGTGATCTGCAGTGGCGACGCAAGCGGTTTGTGATCGCGATGGCCGGCGTCGGGCTGGTGTTCGCGATGGGCTTGATGATGACGGGTCTGGCCGAGTCGTTCTCACGCGAAGTGGATCGCACGCTCGCCGCTGTCGGCGGTGAAACGTGGGCCGTATCAGCACAAGCTTCAGGTCCGTTCACATCGTTCAATCCTGTCTCGGTTGACGCCGGAGGTGACGATGCCGAACCGATGATGGTGCTCCGTCAGACCGTGCGCGTTGACGATGAAGTGATTGATGTCGTGGTGCTTGGTTTCTCGTCCGCCGGTCCCGAAACCGGTCAAGCCATCGTTGACCAAGCATTGGTCGGCGTTGACATCGGTTCGTCGCTCTCGCTCGGCGGTTTGACGTTTGATGTCGTCGATACCGTGTCCGGCCAGCGTCTGTTCGCAGGCCTCCCGATCGTCTACATCACGTTGACCGATGCGCAGCTGATCGGTGTCCAGGGGCAGCCGTACGCCACGGCGTTCCTCTACAGAGCCATCCCGACGGAGGTACCCGATGGGCTCCGACTCATGACGCGGACCGAAGTAAAAGACGACGTGTTGCGGCCGCTCGACAATGCATTGGCGTCGATCAGACTGATGAAGATCCTGCTCTGGATCGTGGCGGCAACGATCATCGGGTCAGTGCTCTACTTGCAGGCGATGGAACGGACACGTGACTTCGCCGTTTTCAAAGCTACCGGCACATCGACGGCGGCGATCGGTGTCGGCCTGGCGATGCAGGCGATCGTGTTGTCGCTGGCGGCGGCGGCGCTGGCCGCCGTGCTGGCGGTTGTGTTGTCCCCGATCTTTCCGATGAACATCGAGATCCCGTCGAGCGGATTCCTATTGCTTCCTGTGGTGACCGTGGTCGTCGGTCTACTGGCGAGCCTGATCGCGCTTCGCAAGACGGCGACCGTCGAACCGGCATTGGCATTTGGGGGCTGACGTGACCACTCCGGCTGCCGACCTGCGAATTCAGGACCTCACCGTCGAGTTCTCGAAGGGTGACTACACGGTGCGCCCGCTTGACAACATGACTGTGACCGTGAGGGCAGGAACGCTGGCGCTCCTGCTCGGACCGTCGGGCTGTGGCAAGACAACGTTGCTCTCGTGTTTGTCGGCGATCCTGAAACCGACCGCCGGCTCGATCATCTACGGTGACACTGAGATCACCTCACTCTCGGGTGGGGGGCTAACTCGATACCGGCGACACGGAGTTGGCGTTGTGTTCCAAGCCTTCAACCTGGTGCCCAGTCTGACCAGTGTCGAAAATGTTGCTGTTCCGATGCGGTCGGCAGGAGTCAAGGCGGCGGCAGCGAAGTCGAAATCGATTGAACTGCTCCAGGGTGTCGGCCTTGGCGATCGGTTGACCCATCGACCCAATGCGTTGAGCGGAGGGCAGCAACAGCGGGTCGCGATCGCACGTGCGCTGGCGCTCGATCCTCCGCTCGTGCTCGCTGATGAACCGACCGCCCATCTCGACTACGTGCAGGTGGAGGGCGTGCTCAGATTGATTCGTCGGCTCACGGACGGTGGTCGTGTCGTGGTGGTATCGACGCACGACGATCGAATGCTTGCGCTGGCGGATCAGATCATCGAGATGCGTCCGAACTTCCTGCCAACCAACGATGCAGCCCCACGACAGGTTGTCCTAGACGCTGGAATCGAGCTGTTTCGGCAGGGTGATCCGAGTGATCTGATCTACATCATCAACGAGGGGCAGGTCGACGTGGTTCGTGAGACGCCGGATGGGGAAGTGGTACTCGCCACGTTAGGCGGAGGCGACCACTTCGGCGAGATGGGCCCACTCTTCGGACTCCGCCGTTCCGCAACTGCGCGTGCTCGAACTTCAGTAACGGCGACCGGCTACTCCGCCCAGGCGTTCAGAGATTTGGTCGGGCCTGAGAGGATCCCATCACTCATCCGGGGCCGTTGAAGGTCTGGATCGAAGGTCTGGATTTTCAGCAAGATTTCCGTCACGTAGTTGGAACCGATCGGTCGCTGATCCAGTTGCCGTGGAAGCCGAACGGGATCCGCTGGGGGAGCGGGACTCGCGCGACGTAATCGGTTCGCCCGAAATCCTGGGCATCGATGACGACGAACTCGGTGGTTTGGCGACCGAGATCGTGCACATACGTGACGAGCCAGCCGTCATCCTCGAGCGTGCTGCCCTGGCGTCCGATGAAGACCGGTTCACCGCTGGCGCGGCCAGGACCGTGGTCGAACACCTCACGTGCGCCGGTGTGCAGGTCGTACTTGACCGTCGGCCAACCCGATGCCGGATCTTGCGACGGCGAGACGGCATACCCGTATCGATACGGCTTGGTGCTGAGTGAACCACGATGACGAGGGAACTCGCTCGGTCGATCGTCGATCACCGTGACCGACACGGATCGGGCGGCCGGGTTGAGTTCCCAGCGTTCGAGCCTGGCGAGGCCTTCGTCGCCGAACGGCCCGAGGATGTCGTTCTTGAACATCTGGTCGTAGGTGCACAGGTCGACGATGACACGTCCGTCAGGCGTGTCGTACGAGTTCATCGGATGAAAGGCGTATCCGATCGGAACGTCGATCCACACGATGTCAGTCGCGGTGCCGTGGCGGGGGAGCAGCCCAACTCGGTTGCCGTAGTC
>JANMTV010000347.1:0-2651 GCA_031390905.1 Ilumatobacteraceae bacterium
GTTCCAGTGACCAATGGCAGCAAAGCCCTCATAGGAGCGCCAGCGATGGTCGCCTACTTCCTGATCGCCGTCATTTTCCATATCAAGATTCATGACAATCTCGGTCAGATCGCGAACCCCTTGGTTCCTGCCGCTCTGGCTGCCGTGGCACTCTGGCTTCGAATCGCGACTCGCTAATTTGAGGTTCGATTGCGTTCGAGTTTGGTCTCATCGTGCTCGCTGATCAGTGCCGCAAGATCTGATTCGCTGACCGGTCGGTAGTCCCACACGTCGCTGCCGACATTGATCATCCGGCCGTTTTGTTTCCAGGTGTCATGTACGTGGCCGTGCAGCAGCCAGTCGCCGCGGTCGATTGGTCGATGGCTGAGGTAACGAGCCTCCTCCTGACTGTCGCCGTGGTATGGGAAGTGACAGGCAAGCACCTGTTGGTCGTCGACCGTCAACGTGATCTCACCCTGGTGGATCTCGGTGAACCCGGCGTCGAGGTACCGGTCGATCCACTCGATCGAGCGTGTGCCGTGCCCGCTCCAACAGCGGTCGTGGTTCCCTGCAAGCAGCCGCTTGTCGCCGTTCAGCTGACCGACCAGCGGCAGCGACTCGGTGATGATTCCCATTGCCACGTCGCCAAGCACCCACACGAGATCGCCAGCGGCAACTGTCTCGTTCCACCGCTCGACCAACCCGCGATTCATCGCGTCGACGTCGGCAAACGGGCGCGAGCAATACCGAATGATGTTCGCATGCCCGAAGTGCAAGTCCGACGTGAACCACGTACCCATCGACCAATCATGCCCTCACGAAGCAGTTGCGGGCACACGCGTTACTGGCGACCCCGCCAGAGACCGCTGATCGCGGAAACCCCGGCTAGACGTTGAAGCGGAACTCCATCACGTCGCCGTCTTGCGCTACATAGTCTTTGCCTTCGACTCGGATCTTGCCGACTTCCTTGGCTTTGGTCCACGAGCCGAGTTCCAGCAGTTCATTCCACAGAATTGTTTCGGCACGGATGAAACCGCGTTGGAAATCGGAGTGGATGCGACCTGCGCAGATCGGTGCGGTCGAGCCTTCGTAGAACGTCCAGGCGCGTGACTCCTTCTCGCCGGTCGTGAAGTATGTCCGCAGGCCGAGTAGGTGGTAGGCCGAGCGCACCATTCTGAACAAGGCGCCTTCGCCGAGCCCGAATCCTTCGAGCATTTCGGCCCGTTCGACGGGGTCCGTGATCGATGCGGCTTCGGCTTCGAGCTGCACACACATGCCGATCACTTCGACGTTGTCGCCTGCATCGTTGAACTCGGCATCGACCATCGCCTCGACTTCGGGGATCCGATCGAGATCGTCCTCGCCGACGTTCACGACCGCAAGCACTCGTCGGTTCGTCAGAAGGAAGTAGGGCGCGAGGATCTCGCGATGGTCGGCCTTGAGTCCCGCGCGATACAGCGGGCGGCCTTCGCTCAGTGAGGCATAGGCGGCGCGCAACGCCTCGATTTCGTCACCCAACGTCTTGTCGAGTTTCGATTGCCGCTCGGCCTGGTTCAATCGCTTCTCGACGGTCTCGAGGTCGGCTAGCGCGAGTTCGATTTCGACGACGCGGAGGTGTTCGAGTGGGTCAGATGGTCCGGTGATGTCGTCGTTGACGAACGCCCGCAGGACGAACACGATCGCATCGACCTCACGGATGTTGGCGAGAAACTTGTTGCCGAGGCCCTCACCCTTGGACGCTCCTTCGACGAGCCCGCCGATGTCGACGACCTGCACCGAAGCATGAATCGTCTGCTTCGACTTGGACATGGCGGACAGTCGATCGAGCCGGTCGTCGGGCACCTTGGCAACGCCGATGTTGGGGTCTTTCGTGGCGAACGGGTACGGCGCCGCCAGCGCCCCGCCGCCCGTGAGTGCGTTGTACAACGAGCTTTTGCCTGCGTTCGGCAGGCCGACCAATCCGAAGCGTTCCATGAGGCACGCAAGACTACCGAGTCAACAACCCCGCACTCCCGGCCGGTCTCGCGGCTACGAGTCAGTGATCGTGATTGCAGTTTTCGGCGTGAGTGTGTTCGTGTGCGTGTTTCGCGAGATCGGCGCGGACCTCGTCCATGTCGAGCGCCCTGACCTGCTTGACGAGATCGTCGAGGGCTGACTTCGGGAGCGCACCTGGCTTGCTGAACAACTGGATGCCGTCACGGAAGATCATCAGCGTCGGGATCGACATGATCCCGAGTTGACCGGCGAGTTGCTGCTCGGCCTCCGTGTCGACTTTGGCGAACAGCACATCAGGATTCTCATCGGCGGCGGCCTCGAAGATCGGACCAAACTGGCGGCATGGCCCACACCACGAGGCCCAGAAGTCGACGAATGTAATTCCTTCGCTGGTGACCGTTGATTCGAAGTTGTCGTTCGTGAGTGTGCTCGTTGCCACCAGGTGCTCCTTGTAGTCCTGTTTCCTAAACCGACTACCGCAACGCGCGCCGCGTCGTGTCTATTCCTGTGCCCTGCTCCTGCGTCCGGTTTCTGCGACGAGCGGCGCTACTGTCCGAGCTGTGATGCCTGCCGTTCCGATGACTCCCGAAGCAGCGCTGATGCGGGTGATCCACTGCCTTGATCGGGCGCATGAGCAGGGCTTCAAGACGAAGGCGTTCGTGCGAGCACTCGAGGTC
>JANMTV010000188.1:0-7661 GCA_031390905.1 Ilumatobacteraceae bacterium
CGTGTTGCCGATAGAAGTTCCTGCCGAGCGCGATCACCTCGAAATCGTGGTTGGGGTCATCGGCACCGTGAACCTCTATCCCTACCTGGCCCATCTTCCGGTACGAGCGACCGCAGCGCGGTCGCTACAGGCAGTTCGACCAGGTCGGGATCGAGGTTCTCGGTGCCGATGACCCGTACCTCGATGTCGAGGTGATCGCGCTCGGCTGGAACTTCTATCGGCAACTCGGTTTGCAGCAGGTCGACCTGATCGTCAACTCGCTCGGGGAACAGACGATCGCACTCGCTACGTCGATGCATTGCGAGCGTACTTCGAGCACAATTCCGACAATTTGTCAGAACAGAGCCGCGAGACGCTGGCCAGGAACCCTCTGCGAGTGCTTGATTCGAAACGTCCACACGACGTGTCCGTGGTGGCGGCTGCACCGACGATCGCCGAGTTCTGGTCCGACTCGGCGGCGGCGCACTTCGACACGGTGCAGTCAGGGCACAACGATCTCGAAATACCCTACCTCGTCGACATGAAGCTCGTTCGCGGGCTCGACTACTACCGCCACACCACGTTCGAGTTTCAGGGCGGCACGCTGGATTCGGCGCAGAACGCACTTGGAGGCGGCGGGCGTTACGACGGCCTCGTCGAATCACTCGGCGGCCCGCCAACGCCCGGAATCGGTTTCGCGCTCGGCGTCGACCGCACGCTGCTGGCGTGCGATGACGAAGGAGTGTTCGCCGCTCCATCGAATCCGGTTGACGCCTTTGTCGTCGACACGACGGGCGGGCGTCAGGCGCTACTGCTCACGTCCGAGCTTCGGTCGGCGGGTATCTCCGCCGACCGCCCGTTCGAGAACCGCAGTATGAAGAGCCAGATGAAAGCCGCTGACCGCAGCGGTGCCACGTTCGCAATCATCATCGGCACTGACGAACTCGACGCAGGAAACGTCGTGATTCGGCCACTTCGAGGCGACGGCGAGCAGTTCGCCGTCGCCCGCACCAACGTCGTCAATGACCTCCAATCCCGTATCCAGGAAGCAAACAAATGAGCAGCACTTCTTCATCACGAGGGCTGCGCCCCCGGACCCCATCGTCGGCAGGCTCGCTGGCGCTCGCGCTGTCGACCGGTTGCGCATCTTGTTCGATCGTTCAGGCGAGCATCCGATGAGCGCAACCTCAATGCGCACGCATCAGTGTGGGGAACTTCGTTCTGAACACATCGGTCAGACTGTTTCGTTGACCGGATGGGTTGGTCGGCGGCGCGAGCACGGCGAGCATCTGGCGTTCGTCGATGTTCGTGATTACACGGGGATCACACAATGTGTCGTCGACAACGGCGTCGATGTTCGTTCCGAGTTCGTCGTGCGGATCACTGGCGTCGTGCGGGCGCGTCCTCAAGGCACAGTCAATTCCAACCTGCCGACCGGCGAAGTCGAAATCGGCGAATGCAAGGTCGAAGTACTCAGGGCAGCCACGCCGCCCCCATTTCCGATCGATGCGCGAGCCGATGACGTCGACGAGAACATCCGGCTCCAGTACCGATACCTCGACCTTCGACGAGAGCGGATGCAAAAGAACTTGAGGGTCCGAGCCAAGATCAACTCGGCTGTCCGTCAGGCGATGGAGCGACAGGGTTTCGTCGAGGTCGAGACGCCGATGCTCGTGCCGTCGACGCCCGAAGGTGCCCGCGAGTTCCTCGTCCCGTCCCGTAAGGAGCAAGGGTCGTTCTACGCCTTGCCTCAATCGCCGCAGCTGTTCAAACAACTCTTGATGGTCGGCGGAGTCGACCGCTACTACCAGATGGCTCGCTGTTTGCGTGACGAGGACCTCCGCGCCGACCGTCAGTACGAGTTCATGCAGATGGACATGGAAATGAGCTTTGTCGACCAGGATGACGTGCTTGATGCGGTCAGCGAAGCAGTGCTCGACGCCGCTGAGGCAGCAACGGGCACACGCCCAGGTCCGATCGAACGGATCACATGGCACGACGCGATGAACCGATTTGGTGTCGACAAGCCCGATCTACGCTTCGGGCTTGAACTCACGGAATTGACCGACGCTTTCTCCGCCACGGAGTTCAAGGCGTTCTCTGGTGCAGCCTGCATCAAAGGCATTCGGGTACCGGGCAAGGCACAGGAGTTCGGCCGCAACCAGCTCGACAAGCTGACTGATCGTGCCAAAGGTCTCGGTGCCAAGGGTCTCGTATGGCTGAAGGTCACGGAGGACGGGATTGAGTCACCGGTCGCCAAGTTCCTGACGGAACAGGAACAGTCCGAACTTCGACGGAGACTGGAAGCCGAACCAGGCGACCTGTTGCTGATCGTCGCCGACGAGTGGATCACAACGGTCGAGGTGCTCGGCTCGCTGCGTAATGATCTTGGCCGCCCGCCGGTCCACCAGGGCCCGTACCGATACGTGTGGGTCGTCGAGTTCCCACTGTTCGTCGGCGTTGGCGAGACGGGGCGTCCCAAGCCAGGCCACCACCCGTTTACGCGGCCAAACCCGGAAGACATCGACAGGCTCGAATCAGACCCGATGTCGGTACGGTCGATTGCCTATGACCTCGTGCTGAACGGCTGGGAACTCGGTTCCGGTTCGATACGAATCCACGAGGCCGACCTCCAGCGTCGGATCTTCACAGCGCTCGGGATCAGTGACGAGGAAGCGGAACGCAAGTTCGGATTCTTCCTCAACCCGTTCGATTACGGCGCTCCGCCGCACGGTGGATTCGCCTTCGGGCTCGACCGTTTGGTGGCAATTCTGGCGGGGGAGGAGAACATCCGCGAGGTGATCGCCTTCCCGAAAACTCAGTCAGGTACCGATCCGATGACCAACGCTCCGGTGCCTGGTGACCCCAAACAGATGACCGAGCTGGGTTTGCGAATCCTGCCTCGCGTCGACTGAGACAGTCGGCTGAGGCACGTCGGCAGCGGCACGTCGACCCGGTCGTCACTCCAGGCTGACGATCTCATATTCGGTCGGGATGTGTTCGGCATTGAACCGCTCCTGCAGGCGTCGATAATCGTCCTTGACCCGTAGGTCCGGCGTCCATGTGCGAGCAAAATACACCTTGACGACGCCTGCTTGAATCAGCTCCTTACTACACGAAAAGCACGGTTGATCGGTCGAGTACACGGTCGTGCCGTCGGTCGACGCCCCAAACCGCCCAGCGGTGAGCAGAGCATTCGACTCGGCGTGTACGCACAGGCAAAGGTCGTACGACGTACCCGATTCGAACTGTTCTCGGTCGGCGCAACGCAGGCATCCTCCGTCAAGGCAGTTCGGGAGTCCTTCCGGCGTTCCGTTGTACCCCGTGGCAATCACCCGATCACCTTTCACCAGGACGGCTCCGACCTTGCGACCGCGACAGTTTGCTCGCCTGGCAGCGGTAAAGGCAAGCGCCAGGTAGTAATCGTCGCGATCGGGTAGCCGATCTGGAGTTTCCGACATGGGGACACGGTAGCGACCTGCCGCTACCCTGATTGACTGATCCGGAAACGATTCGAGAGGGACCTTCATGAGCGAGACTCGCAACAACTTCGCCCCAGGCGTGATCACCGGCCCCGAAGTCAAGGAGGTGTTCGCCCTCGCCAAGTCGAGGGGCTTTGCTTTGCCTGCCGCCAACTGCATCGGAACGAACTCGATGAATGCGGTGATGGAGACGGCGGCCGAACTGAACTCGCCGGTGATCATTCAATTCTCGAATAGTGGTGGCGCGTTCGTGGCCGGCAAGGGCCTCAAGGTCGAGGGCAATCGTGCCTCGATGCTCGGCTCGTTGGCTGGCGCCGACCATGTCAACCGGCTGGCCGCGTCGTACGGCGCTCGGGTGATCCTGCACACGGATCATTGCGCCAAGAAGTTGTTGCCGTGGATCGACGGGTTACTGGATGTCGGCGAGACTCACTATCGGGCGACCGGTAAACCGCTGTTCAGCTCGCACATGCTGGATCTGTCGGAGGAACCCTTGGAGGAGAACGTCGAGATCTCGAAGCGTTATCTCGAGCGGATGTCGGCGATCGATATGACACTCGAGGTCGAGCTGGGGATCACTGGCGGCGAGGAGGACGGCGTCGACAACTCCGGTGCCGACGAGAGCGACCTCTACACGAAGCCGGAAGAAGTTGGTTATGTCTACGAGGAACTGATGAAAGTCAGCGATCGGTTCACGATCGCCGCCGCGTTCGGCAATGTGCACGGCGTGTACAAGCCGGGCAACGTCAAACTCAAACCGTCGATCCTGCGTGACAGCCAGCAGTTCATCCAAGCCAAGTATGCAACCGGGGCACTCCCCGTCGACTTCGTGTTCCACGGCGGTTCGGGCTCGTCGGCAGCTGAGATCGAGGAAGCGATCAGCTACGGCGTCGTCAAGATGAACATCGATACCGATCTGCAGTGGGCGTTCTGGGACGGGGTTCGCGGCTACGAGGCAGCCAAGCACGATTTCCTACAGGGACAGATCGGGAATCCTGACGGCGATGACAAGCCGAACAAGAAACAGTACGACCCACGCGTTTGGTTGCGTGCCGGAGAAGCCGCGTTCGTTGCTCGCCTCAAGCAAGCCTTCCACGAGTTGAACAACGTCAACACGCTGGCCTGATACGGATCGGACCGGGCAGGGCAACTCTGTCACACCGGTCGCGTAAGGTGGTTCGTGCCGACTTCCCTCCAACTGTTCTCAGTCTGAAGGGTTTCATCATGTTCGAATCAAATCTCGTCATCCTGCGCGGACGTGTCACCAGCGAGCCGACGATCAGGGAGTTGCCGTCGGGCAGCACCGTCACACAACTCGAAGTCACCACCCGAATTGGCGAAGTCAACTCATCAGTCCCGGTCGCTGTACACGGCCGCGCCGTCGGGCTCCATGCCGGCGACGAAATCGTTGTCGGCGGGTCAGTACAGCGTCGATTCTTCCGGGCCGGTGGCATCACACAGAGCCGCACCGAGGTGATCGCCGCCGAGATCGTTCCAATCACTCGCAAACGAGCGGTGACCAAGCTTGTTGCCTCAGCGATGGCGACGTTGGGGTCGGCAACGTAACTCAATCGAGCGGGCGGATCACCAGTCCGGTTCGCAACTTCGGGGTGAAGAACGTCGACTTGGGCGGCATCAAGAGCCCTTCCCGTGCAGTTCGTTCGATCTCTGCGACACTGACGGGGCGGATCAGCACGGCGGCCGTGATCGACGGATCAGTCGCCAGCAACGTGTGCAGCTCGGCTACGCCGTGTTGGTACCCGACCTCTGCCGTCGTACCGTCGAGCACGTGTTCCAACCAGGCACCGTCGAGTGAACGCACATCATCGAACGCACCTGATCTCGGCGTCAACCACGTTCCCTGACCGTCGTGATCGAGCATGCAGAGTGCATTGCGCCTGTCCATCTCGGCCAACGTCTCGGCGTCGACCAAGCCGGCCGGGGAGAACTCGAAAGCTGCCGACAACGCGTCGACCAACGTGTCGCGGTCAATCCCTCGATACACACGATGAATCGCTTCGACACTGAGCTGATCGCCGACCAGTTCGCTGACGAAGGTGAGTGTCAGTTCGGCCGTCGTGTGGTCGGAACCGGTCGCCTGGCGGATCTCGTCGCGGTACACCCGGGCGACGCCATATCGGTGATGCCCGTCAGCGATCAACACATCATCCGACCACACCGTGGTGCTGATCGCCTGGACGCGGATCGGGTCGGTTACCCGCTCAACCGAGTGAAGCACGCCGTCGACCGTCAAGGATCCAAGCGGCGCGCCGGGCTCGATCAACAGTGATGTCAGCCCGGACGCCAGCGAAAGGCCCCACACCGGTGACAGGTTGGCGCCCGTTGCCCGGGTCAGATCGAGCCGATCCGTCGACGCCTTCTTTGTGGTGCGTTCGTGGGGAAGCACTCGACCCGCTCCGATGTCGACCACTTCGAGCGCTCCGAGGACACCGACGATCTTGCGAGCTCGGCCCGACGCATCGGTGAACTGCATTCGATACAACGTGAACGACGGCTGATCATCACGAACGAGCACACCATCGGCCACCCACCGGCGATACAAATCGCCGGCGACGGCATAGCGGCTGACGCCGCCACGCTCGCGCGGAACGTCGATCCGGACGATGTTGTGATCGTGGCGTGCGGCCAGTTGATCGAGGTCTGCATCGGAGAGCACGTCGTACGGCGGAGCGATCACCGGATCGAGGTCAGTGGCGGCGTATCGGATAGCAGTGAACGGTTCGAATCGAGGCACAACTACAGGTTGGCAGGTCAATCACGCCTGCTACAACGGGGGCATGCCTTTGTCGACTGAAGATTTCTCTGCTGTCGAGTTCGTCCTGTGCGACCTCGACGGGGTTGTCTGGCTCTCTCACCAACCGATCGAGGGTTCGCCGGAGGCAATCGAGCGGCTACGGGCGTCCGGTCGGCGGGTGCTGTTCGTCACCAACAACTCGTACTCGAAGATCGCAGATCAGGAGGCGGCGCTGAGGAAGATCGGGATTCCCGCGGTCGGCGATGTCGTGACGTCTGCACAGGCGGGCGCGGCGCTCGTCGATCGTGGCGAATCGGCGTTGGTGTGTGGTGGGCCAGGAGTCGTTGAAGCACTCGAGGCACGTGGCGCCCACACCGTAAGAGACGGCGACGCCGACGCGGTGGTGGTCGGATTCCACCGTGACTTCGACTGGGAGAGAATGCGTGTCGCCAGCGACGCCATCAGACGTGGCGCTCGCTTCGTCGCCACCAACGACGATGCGACGTATCCGACATCGGACGGTCCAGTGCCGGGCGGGGGAGCGATCGTGGCGTCTGTGGCGGTTGCCGCAGGCGTCAAACCCGTGATCGCCGGCAAGCCATACGCACCGATGGCTGCCCTTGTACGTGAGATTTGTGGAGGGCGCTTCTCGGCGAATACAGCGATCATGGTCGGTGATCGCTGGAGTACCGACGGACTGTTCGCCGATACGATCGGTTGCCGGTACGCACTTGTTCGCACCGGCGTACTCGCTCCGGGTGCCGAGCCCGCCGGTGTGGCGGCAATCGATGCTCTCGACCTAGCACGTGTCGCCGAGATCTTGCTGGCGACGTGATCATGTGAAGCACCCGAACGAAGTCGTCCGTTAGGCTGACAGCATGGCCAATCCAACGATCAAGAAGTTCCTCGATGCGGGTGCACAATTCACCGAGATGTCGAAGAAGCAAGCCGAGTCGCTCGTCAAGACCCTGGTCAAATCGGGTGAGATGCAGCGCAAGGATGCCGACAAGATGATTCAATCGCTCGTCGCCCGGGGCCGCGAGACGACCGACAAGATTTCGGCACTCGTGCAGCACGAGGTCGCCAAGCAAGTTGCGGCGTTCTCGGAACGGTTCGACGAGATGGAAGATCGATTCGAAGGATTGGCGAAGTCGTTACGTAGTCGCGCAAGCAACGCTGCATCGACGGCCGCACCAACTTCCTCGGCAGCTGCGCCAGCCAAGAAGGCACCAGCCAAGAAAGCGCCAGCCAAGAAAGCGCCAGCCAAGAAAGCACCAGCCAAGAAAGCACCAGCCAAGAAAGCACCAGCCAAGAATGCGCCAGCCAAGCCGGTTGGCACTTCCGGCGTGCGCAAAGTCGCGTCGTCGCGCAAGGGCTGAAGTCCGCGCCGCAACGTGAGTACACGCCGCCGCCTTGACGCCGATCTGGTTCGTCGAGGATTGGTG
>JANMTV010000222.1:0-9938 GCA_031390905.1 Ilumatobacteraceae bacterium
CGTCGCTGGCGCTTCCCTCGTCACCTGTAGGTACATCTGATGTACGCAGTCAACTTTCTTCTTTTGATGGCGGGCTCGTCGTCCGCTGCGCTTTCTTCTCGCGCCGCTGTGCGACTCGTCGCTGGCGCTTCCCTCGTCACCTGTAGGTACATCTGATGTACGCAGTCAACTTTCTTCTTTTGTCGGCGGTGCTGTTCTGTATTGGCGTGTTCGGCGTCATCGCTCGTCGAAATGCGGTGATGGTGCTGATGTCGGTCGAGCTGATCCTCAACTCGGTCAACCTCAACCTGATCGCCTTCGCGCTGATGAACAACAACGTCGACGGGCACATCTTCGCCCTCTTCGTGATCGCGGTTGCCGCTGCAGAAGCTGGTGTCGGGCTCGCCATGGTGCTGATGGTCTACCGCAACCGCCGGTCGATCGCCCTCGACGAGCTCTCGGAAATGAAGGGCTGAGCCGATGCTGGCGCAAGAGACAGAACACGCCATCGCGGCTGCAGGCTGGTTTATTGAGCATGCCTGGCTGATCCCGGTGATCCCAGCCGCCGCTTTCTTCGCGATCATCTTCTTCGGGAAGAAGCTCCCGCGTGGGGGCAGCGAACTCGCTCTGGCCAGCATGATCGCCTCACTGGTGATCGCCGCCGGTACTGCATCCCAGTGGATTTCACGGGTCAACGCCTCGCACGGCGAGGAGGCCGAACCGGTCATCAAGCAGTGGACCTGGTGGCAAAGCGACGGCATCAAGTTCGGGATCGGTCAACAGATCGACGGGTTGGCGGCGATGGCCCTGATCCTCGTCACATTCATTTCGACACTGGTGCTGCTGTACTCGACCGAGTACGTGCGCGGTGACCGTCGCTATACCCATTTCTTTGCCAGCATCACGCTGTTCTCGTCGGGGATGCTGGCGATGGTTCTGGCCCCCAACATGGTCCAGCTGATTCTCGGCTGGGAGATCATGGGTCTCTGTTCGTTCCTGCTGATTGGCCACTGGTGGGAAGAGGATGCCAACAGCCGTGCAGCGCTCAAAGCCTTCCTCACCGTCCGTGTCGGCGACATGGGCCTGCTGGTCGGCACGGCGATGCTGCTCGGGATCTTCGGCACGCTCGATATCGCCGGGATCAATGAGATGACCGCATCCGGCGAGTTCGGGAGCCAGAAGATTCTGATGTGGGCCGCGATCGCTCTGTTCATTGCGTGCATCGGCAAGTCCGGCCAGTTTCCGCTACACACCTGGCTACCTGACGCGATGGCGGGCCCCACTCCGGTCAGTTCGCTGCTTCACAGCTCGACGATGGTTGTCGCCGGCGTGTTCTTGGTGGCGCGGCTGTATCCCGTATTCCACGTCGGGCTTGAAATCAACGTGCACGGCCAGTCGTTCAATCTGATCGCCGTGATCGGTGGAATCACTGTGCTGATCGCCGCCCTGCTGGCGTTCGTGCAGGACGACATCAAGAAAGTGCTCGCCTACTCAACCGTCAGCCAACTGGGCTACATGATGATGGGGCTCGGCGTTGGCGCCTGGACGGCAGCCGTGTTCCACATTTTCACGCACGCCTTCTTCAAATGTTGCTTGTTCCTGGGAGCCGGCTCGGTCAGTCATACCGCCAGCCATCACAGCTTCGACATGAAGAAAGACATGGGCGGGATCTGGAAGAAGATGCCGGTCACATTCGGCACGTGGATGATCAGCACGATGGCGCTGTGTGGCGTGCCGTTCGTCAGTGGGTTCTTCAGTAAAGACGAGATCATCGACTCGGCCAGGAACAACAGTTACACCGTGTTCTACTTCGTCGGCATCATCGGTGCCTTCATGACCACCGCCTATATGACGCGTGCGACCTACCTCACATTCTTCGGCAAACCCCGCGGTGGCGCAGCCCACTTCATGCACGCCGCCGATGCGCACGCAAGCAGCAGTCACAGCGAAGCGGAGGTTAGTGCCGATCACGAGCACGATCATCACGATCACGCGCCTGTTCATCATTCCGCTCCGTTGCCGTTCGCCAAGCACGATTCGCCGTGGCAGATCACGGCTCCGCTGCTGGTCCTTGGATTCCTGGCGCTCGTCTCCGGATATCTGAATGCGGCCCCGCTCGGCAAGAGTTGGCTCAGGTTCGAACATTGGACGGAGTCGTCGATCGGGCTTCCGCTTGGCGAGGGCATCGCGGCCGTCCCGCACCCGCCCGAGTTCTCGTGGGGCAATGCACTGCCAGGTCTCGTGCTCGTAGCTGCCGGTTTCATGGTCAGCTTGCTGCTGTGCAAGGCCGTGTTCGGCGGCGAGAAGTCACCGGTTGCGGCGTTGGTCGGGCTGACGAATCGAAACAAGCTGGCCGGTGCCGGTCACAAGTTCCTGGTCAACAAGTACTACCTCGATGACCTCTACGAGAAGGTCATCGTGCATGGCGTCGCCCATCCGATCGCCAAAGCGGCGTACTGGGTGAATCAGAACGTGATCGACCGAGTCGTCAACGGTGCCGGGCGCACTGGGAAACGAACCGGCGATTGGGTCTACCGCAACATCGACCAGCGTGTGGTCGACGGCGCGGTCAACGCCTCGGGCGCAGCTGCTACCGGTACCGGTGGCGCTCTCCAGCCCGTGCAATCCGGCAAAATCAACCAATACGGCGCGCTGCTCTTCGGTGCTGCCGGGGTTGGTGCCATCGTCCTCATCATCCTCAACGTGTAAGGCACGACAATCATGGAAGTCCTCACTAACGACACCTGGCTGCTATCGGTCGGCACCTTCTTGCCGCTGATTGGCGTTCTCTTCATGATGTTCACCCCGGCATCAGACGAGAGGTCCCACAAGCAGATCGCAATCGTCACCGCCGGGGCCACACTCGCGGTCGGCATCTACACGCTGATCCAGTTCCAGTACGACAAGGCTGAGCAACTCCAGTTCTACGTCAACGAGGAATGGATCACCGTCCTCAAGTCGAACTACACGATCGGTCTCGACGGAATCAGCCTTCCGCTGTACATCCTCTCGATGGCCGTGACCTTGCTCGTGGCGATCTACACCTGGGACAACATGCCTGACGCAGGGAACGCCAAGTCGTTCCTGATGTTGATGTTGGTGTTACAGGTCGGCATGGCTGGTTCATTCATCGCCCAAGACTTGATTCTGTTCTTTGTGTTCTTCGAACTCGTGCTGCTGCCGATGTACTTCATGATCGGCGTGTGGGGCGGCGAGGACCGACAGTACGCCTCACTGAAGTTCTTCCTTTACACGATGTTTGGTTCAGCGTTGATGCTGGTGGCGTTCCTGGCTCTGTTCTTCCAGACCGGTGCCGAAAGCTTCGGTTTCCAGCATCTGATGGAGGCTGGTGCGGGCGTCGACCGCGATGTTCAAATCTGGATTTTCGCCGGCATGTTCGTCGGCTTCGCCGTCAAGGTTCCGATGTTCCCGTTTCACACGTGGCTGCCCGACGCCCATACGCAGGCACCGACGCAGGGTTCGGTGATCCTGGCGGCGATCCTGCTGAAACTCGGTACATACGGATTCGTGCGAATCGCGTTGCCGATGCTCCCGCAGGGTGCCAAAGCGTGGGCGCCAGTAATCGGGATACTCGCTGTGGTTGGCATCATCTACGGCGCCCTCGGGTGTCTCGCCCAAACCGACATGAAGCGATTGATTGCCTTCTCGTCGGTCGCTCACATGGGTTTCGTGATGCTCGGGATTTCGACCCTGACCACCACAGGAATCAATGCGGCCCTGTTCGGGATGGTCGCCCACGGTTTGATCACCGGCATGCTGTTCTTTGTCGCCGGGTCGATCAAACACCGCTATCACACACTCGAAATCAAGCGCTTGTCGGGTCTCCTGATCCAAATGCCGAAGATGGGGTGGGTCCTCGGGTTCTGCGCGATGGCATCGCTCGGGCTTCCAGGTTTGGCAGGGTTCTGGGGGGAGTTCCCGGCGATTCTGTCGGCGTATCAGCCTGGCTTCGGCCTCAGTGAGGGTCTGTTCCGCACACTGATGGTGATCGCCGCTCTCGGCACGGTGTTGGCCGCCGGGTACCTGCTGTGGCTGTACCAACGCACCGCCTTCGGAACCCCACCCGCAGAGTTCGGCGGCAATCACGACGGACACGGCCACGGCCACGTGACGCATTCCTTGTCCCCTGCCGTAAACGCAGGCGGCGAGGGAAGCGCCAGCATCGGCCACGTGACGCATTCCTTGTCCGCAGCCGTGAACGCAGGCGGCGAGGGAAGCGCCAGCGACGAGCCGCACGGAGGCAGCAGCCAAAGCGAAGCGGAGGCCAGTGCCGACCACAAAATAGAGGACGTGACACTCATCGAGTGGATCTCGTGGTCCCCGTTCCTCATCGCCATCATCGTGTTCGGCGTGTATCCGCAGTTGATGTTCAAGATCATGGATCCGGCTGTCACGCAACTCGTTGAGCGAGTGGGGGCCGGCATCCCGTGATCGGTGCCCTCCTCGCTCAAGTCGCCGATTGGAAGGCACCGCACGTCGATTGGCATGCCCTCGCGCCCGAGATCGTCTTGATCATCGGTATCAACGTGGTGCTGCTCGTCGACCTGTGGATCGACGAGTCCAAGAAATGGATGATGGCCTCGCTGGCGGGGTTTGTCATGCTCGGTGCGTTCGTCCCTGTGGTCACGCTCGCCGTGCTGGGCGATGACGTGCGTTCGATGTTCGACGACCGTTACGTCGTTGACGAGTACGCCTTGATCCTGAAAGCGCTGTTCCTGCTGGTCGGCTACGTGATCGTCCTGCTCAGCCAGAACGAGCTCGAAGAGGGCGGCTACTACCAGGGTGAGTACTACCTGTTGTTGCTCGTGAGCATTCTCGGCATGGTGATGATGGCGTCGAGTCGAGACCTGATTTCGATCTTCGTTGCCCTCGAGCTGCTGTCGATCCCGGCCTACATGATGGCCGCCTGGCGCAAACGTGACCGAAAGTCGAACGAGGCCGGAGTCAAGTACTACCTACTCGGTGTGTTCGCTTCCGGGGTGCTGCTGTATGGGATGAGCTACCTCTACGGCACGACCGGCAGCACCAAGCTGACCGATATCGCAGCTGCGCTCGACGGCGAGAATCTGTTGGCGATGCAAGTGGTGGCTGTGCTGTTCGTGATCGTCGGGTTCGGTTTCAAGGTCTCCGCTGTCCCGTTCCACACGTGGGCCCCTGACACCTACGAAGGTGCCCCCACACCGGTCACGGCATTCCTTTCGGTCGCTGCGAAAGCGGCCGGCTTCGTCGGGTTGGTCACGATGTTGTATGTCGGCCTCTCCGCCGCCAGCGACGTGTATCAGCCTGTGATCTGGGTGCTGGCGGCGTTGACGATGACCGTTGGCAATGTGCTGGCGCTACGCCAGACCAACATCGTTCGCCTGCTGGCGTATTCGTCGGTCAGTCAGGGTGGATTCATTCTGATGCCGCTGGCCGTGATGGGTACCGACCTTGGTGTCGCCGATTCAGCCCTCAAATCGGTCGTGATCTACTTGTTGATCTACGCCTTCTCGAATCTCGGGGCGTTTGCTGTGATCATCGCAGTCAGTCGCAAGACACGCAGCGGAGCAATCAGTTCGTTCGGTGGCCTGATGTCGTACGCCCCTGGGCTTGGCTTGCTGATGACGATCTTTATCGCCTCGCTGACAGGTGTCCCACCGTTGGGTATCTGGATCGCCAAGCTGCAGTCGTTCAAGACATTGCTCGATGCCGGCACCACGGCGGCCTATGTCCTCGCTGTGATCGCCGCAGTCAACACAGTGATTTCGGCGGCGTACTACATGAAGGTGCTCCGCGAGATGTGGATGAAGCCGGTTCCTGATGGTGACACGACGCCGATCACGCCGCCGCAGCCGGTCTGGGCTGCGTTGGGGATCTGCGCCGCTGGAACATTCGTGCTCGGTCTGATGCCCGGTCTGGTGATGCGCTTCGCCGACCTCCCCGACCTGACCAGCGCATTCGGCCGATAACCCCCGACCCTGGCCAACTGTCTGCGTGTAACCGTTGGTGGACTGATGTGACGCAGACAGAACGGGTGGTGGCGTTCGATCAGTTCATGGCCGAGGCGCTATACGGCTCAGACGGGTTCTACATGACCGGTGGTCGGGCTGGGCGGAGGGGGGACTTCTTGACCTCGCCGGAGGTTGGCCCGTTGTTCGGGACCGTGGTGGCTCGATTTCTCGATGCGGAGTGGGACCGGATCGGTCGCCCCGACTCGTTCACAGTCGTCGACGCAGGGGCTGGGCCAGGCACGCTGGCGCGATCTGTGCTTGCCGCTCAACCGCGGTGTCGCCAAGCGATGCGGTATATCGCCGTCGATGTCTCGCCCGGGCAGCGCCAACAACATCCTGCCGGTGTCGAAACGCTGGCCGCACTGCCGGACGAACAACTCGACGGTGTGATCATCGCCAACGAACTGCTCGACAACCTGCCGTTCAGGCTGGCGGTGTTCGACGACGGCTGGCGTGAAGCGTTCGTGGTCGAACTGCCGGACGGTCGGCTCGTCGAGACGCTGAGTGAACGGTTCGACCCACGACCGGAAGTGCTCCCAGCGGCTGCGAGTCACGGGGCGCGGGCCCCGTTGCAGAACGCCGCAGATCAGTGGGTGGCCGATGCTCGATCCATGATCCGATCCGGTGCACTCGTAGTGTTCGATTACTGCAGTCCGTCGACCACCGCTCTCGCGCAACGGCCGTGGAGGGACTGGCTGCGGACCTATCGTCAGCACGAGCGAGGCGGGCACTACCTCGCCGAACCGGGTACGCAGGACATCACGGCCGAGGTAGCCCTCGATCAGTTGCCCACGCCCGACGCCATCAGCACGCAAGTGCAGTGGCTCCGACGCCACGGTATCGACGGACTTGTGGACGAAGGCAAGCAGCACTGGGCGGTGCACGCCTCGCGTCCAGACCTGGCGGCAATTACGATGCGCAGTCGAGTTCGTGAGGCGGAAGCCCTGCTCGATCTGGCAGGTCTGGGAGCCTTCACCGTTCTGGAGTGGCGAAGCTGAACCGCACGGGTCCGGGCCGGATCGCACGAGACCGAGCAGTTTAGGCATGAGGCAGAACTTGCCGAGTTGACCGGGAATTCGCAATCCGGATCACGTTTCGGGACGAACGACCTGGGTACACGTCCCAAACGCCCGGCCACTACTACGTGGTTGTAATCCAGGAGGTTCTCATGCACAGACCATCTATCCGAACAATGAAGCGCGGTGCCGTAGTCGGCGCTGCGCTGGCGTTGGTTGCAGGATTTGTCGCCAGCGGCGGCCCATCCGGCATCACCGCCTCGAGCCACCGAGAAGCGCCGCTGATCGCGGGCGACCCGCGAGCAGACAACACCGACCTGTATGCGTTCGTCAGCCCCGACGCACCTGACACGGTCACATTGATTGCCAACTGGATCCCATTCGAGGAGCCGAACGGCGGTCCCAACTTCTACCCATTTGCAGACGACACGCAGTACAACATCAAGATCGACAATGATGGCGATGCGTTGCCGGACGTGACCTACACCTGGGTGTTCGACACGGTCATTCGTGACGACGCCCAGTTCCTGTACAACACCGGACCCGTCACCACTGTCGACGATCCTGATCTGAACTACTACCAAACGTACGACCTCACAGTGACTACTACGGTTGGTGTTGTGGCGACAACCGTCGCGTTGCTCGGTGACGGCGATGGGGTGCACGATCCGACAGATCCGATTGCTGCACCGTCACTGGTCGGACCAGGGTCGATCCCCGACTATGCGCCACTCGTCGAGGGTGCCACCTACGACTTGCCTGGCGGCGGTCAGACCTATGTCGGCCAGGCCGACGATCCGTTCTTCCTCGACCTGCGGGTGTTCGATTTGCTGTACGGAGGAAACCTGACCGAAGTTGGTGAAGACACGCTCGCGGGATACAACGTCAACGCAGTCGCAATCCAAGTCCCCAAGACAGTTCTGGCCGGAGGCGGTTCACCTGAACTCAACCCGGTGATCGGGATTTGGAGCACTACCGACCGTCGCAGTGCCCGAGCCGCCAACGGAGAAGGCGACCCGCTGAGCACGTTCGTGCAGGTGTCGCGACTTGGCAACCCGTTGGTGAACGAAGTCGTGTTCCCTCTCGCACTCAAGGATGCGTTCAACGCGATCTCGCCCGAGATGGATGCGACCATTCCCGCAGCTGTCGATGCCGTGACGAATCCGATCCTGCCTCCGCTGATCGAAGCGATCTACGGTGTTCCAGCTCCGGCCGGGCCGCGTAACGACCTCGAGGAGATCTTCCTTCAGGGGATCAGCGAGGCCAACGCCGGACTCGGCGGAGATCCTGCCGTAGTGCTGCCGGTCGACCTCAACGGTCACGACCTCAACACAGACGAAGCACTGACGTTGCAGCCTTCTGAGCAACTTCGACTGAATATGTCGATCGCTCCGTCCGCCGTGCCGAATCGTCTGGGAATCTTTGCCGGCCAGTTCGATGGCTTCCCGAACGGTCGCCGCCTAGTCGACGACGTCGTCGACATTGCGTTGCAAACCGTGATGGGCGCTGCGCAATCCGGGCAGATCGTCGAAGCACTCGCGGCAGGCGATTATGTCGATCGCAACGACCGTGACTTCGGTAGCACGTTCCCGTATCTCGCGTTGCCGCACGGCAACAGCGTGAACCAGGGTCCCGAGCGGGCACCCCGGACGGCGGAGTTCTCCGCCATCCAACCCGAGCGATTGCTCGAGACACGCACGGGCGATTTCGTCCAAACCGGTTATGCAGGCCCGAAGCCAGTTGACGGTCAAGTGATTGTCCTCGACGTGACGGGGGTCGGCACATCAATGGTGCCGGATGACGCCTCAGCAGTTGCTGTACGCGTCACCGCAACCGAAGCTGCCGGCCCGAGTTTCGTCACCGCATATAACTGTGACAACGCCAGGCCGAACGCCTCGAACGTCAACACCACCGGCGACTCGAACAACTCGTTCGGCAACCTGGCGATCGTCGGGGTCAGTAATGCGGGAACGATCTGCCTCTATACCCTGAGGTCCAGTCATCTCGTCGTCGACGTCAACGGCTATGTCCCCTCGACCTCGCCGATTGTTTCCGCAGCGCCTGAACGACTGCTCGAAACCCGAGTTGACTACGGTCAGATCGGATACTCGGGCGCCAAGCCGACGGCAGGGCAGGTCATCACACTTGACGTCACTCAGGTCGGAACCAATCAGGTCCCGGCCGACGCCGGTGCGGTATTCGTCAACGTCACGTCGACGCGATCGACGGGAGCCGGCTTCGTAACCGTGTACGCGTGTAACCCAGTTCGACCGTCGGTATCGGCGCTCAACTACGAGCAAGGCACGACCATCCCGAACATGATGGTTGCGCCGATCTCTGCCGCCGGAACGATCTGCCTGTACACCTCGGCATCCACCGACCTGGTGGTCGACCTGCTCGGCGTGATACCGGCCGGATCTGACTACGTCGCCGCCAGCCCCGAGCGAATCCTCGAGACTCGCGTCAGCGAGGGCCGGACCGGTTACACCGGAGCAAAGCCGATCGGGGATCAGACGATCGAAGTTCAGGTGACGGGCGTCGGTACGGCGCAGGTACCCGCCACCGCAACGACGGCGTTCCTGAATGTGACGACAACCAACGAGACGGCGTTGGGGTTCATCACGGTCTTCCCGTGCGGCACTCAGCGTCCGAATTCCTCGAGTGGCAACTTCCGAGGTCCAGGAACGTCGACGGCGAACCTCGTCGTCGCCGCAATCGGCCAATCGGGTCGTGTCTGCATCTATGTGCAGAACTCGACCGATGTGGTGGTTGATCTCGTCGGGTACCTCCCGGGGATCGGCACCACTCTCTAGTAGGCAACGTCGTGGGGGCCCCCCGGTGGGTGGCCGCCCCCGCCCCCAAAAAATTATCAAAAAACAAAAGGGAGCCAACAAAAGATTACAAACGGACCATAAAGATAAAAACAACAACC
>JANMTV010000254.1:0-7683 GCA_031390905.1 Ilumatobacteraceae bacterium
CCAGCGCGGTGATGACGAGCCAGCGTGCGGTGAGCGCCAGCCGGCGCGTGCCACCACGCCGGAGGAGCAGCATCATCACCACCGGCCAGACGATGTAGAACTGCTCCTCGACCGCGAGGCTCCAGAGGTGGCGGAGCGGCACGAAGTCGTTGACCGACGTGTATCCCTGGCCCACCCAGATCTGGTACCAGTTCGAGACGTAGAGCACCGCCCCGACGAGGTCGCCGCGGAGCTTCCCGAGCTCGTTGCCCCGGAACAGCATCGTGTAGGTGAGCAGGAGGAAGAGCATCAGGTAGAGCGCCGGCAGCAGGCGCCGGGCGCGGCGTCCCCAGAACGCTCGGAGGTCGATGCGGCCGCGCTGCTCGCGCTCGGCCATGAGCAGCAGCGTGATCAGGTACCCGCTGATGACGAAGAACACCTCGACGCCGAGGAACCCGCCCGCCAGCCACTCACCGTTGGCGTGGTACACCATCACCGCGACCACCGCGAGGGCGCGCAGGCCGTCGAGCCCCGGCAGGTACGGGACCGCGCTGAGCTGCGGATCGGGGCGCCGGGGCCGCGCGTCGGTGAAGGTGGCGTCGGCCATCCGCTCCAGTATCGCGGCCCTGCACCGCGATGCGGCGTTCATCCCCGACTTCGCCGTATCCTGCCGCACCGATGAACGCCGACCCGGTGATCGCTGCTGCCGAGGCCACGGGCCTCCCGTACCAGGTGGTGGGGTGCGATCCAGCCCTCGCCGACACCGCCGAGTTCTGCGCCGCGTACGGCTACGGGCTCGACCAGTCCGCGAACGCGATCGTGGTGGTCGGAAAGTCCGAACCGCGGGTGTACGCGGTCTGCCTGGTGCTCGCCACCACCCGGCTCGACGTGAACGGGGCGGTGCGGCGCCGATTCGGCGTGAAGAAGGCGTCGTTCGCCGCCGGAGACGAGACCGTCGACATCACCGGCATGCAGATCGGCGGCGTCACACCATATGGCCTACCTGCCGACCTCCCGCTGTGGATCGATTCGACGGTGATGGAGTGCGACCGGGTGATCGTCGGAGGCGGCTCGAGAGACCGCAAGTTGCTGGTACCCCCAGCCTCACTCGCCGCCCTCCCGAACGCCGAAGTAGTCGAAAACCTCGCCCAACCCCCCGTTCATGTCGCGTTGGAGACGACATGCGAGGGTTGAGCGCGACTTGAACGGGTGGTTGTCAGTGGCGGAAGTGGCGTTGGCCGGTGAAGACCATGGCGATGCCGTGTTCGTTGGCGGCGGCGATCACTTCGTCGTCTCGCACGCTGCCGCCTGGCTGGATGACCGCTTTGATTCCGGCCGCCGCGGCGGCATCGAGACCATCTCTGAATGGGAAGAAGGCATCGCTTGCGCACACACCACCGACGGCTCGGCCGGCCGACCGCCCGGCGGCAATTTTCGACGAATCGAGCCGGTTCTGCTGACCGGCACCGATCCCGAACGCCTGACGATCCTTGGCGTACACGATCGCGTTGCTGCTCACCACGGCACAGACCTGCCATGCGAAGACCAGGTCGTCCCATTGAGCATCAGTCGGTTGCGCCTCGGTCACGACTAGCCAATCGGAGCGATCGACCGAGGTCGGATCTGGCTGCTGAATGATCAATCCGCCGTCGAGCGGTTTGAGATCGAACGGCCATTCGGCCGGTGCTGCGGCCGTGATCACACGAAGGTTCTTCTTGCTGAGCAACACCGCGAGTGCATCATCGTCGTAGCCGGGAGCGACGACGACCTCGGTGAACACATTCGACAGTGGCTCGGCCATCGCCAACGTCACGTCGCGATTGACGGCCACGATCCCACCGAACGCGCTGACCGGGTCGCAGGCATTGGCCATGACATACGCATCGGCGATACTGTCTGCGAGGGCGACACCGCACGGATTGGCGTGCTTGACGATCACGACACCCGGATCATCGAACCGGTTCACCAACCGCCATGCAGCCTCGGTGTCATACAGGTTGAGGTAACTGAGATCCTTGCCTCCGTGTTGGATCATCGTGTCCCACCAACTGGTTGCGCCAGCGAACCGGTAACGGGCACCCTGCTGGTGCGGATTCTCGCCGTATCGAAGTGTCTGGGCGCGTTCGAGGGCTACGTGGATCGTCGGCGGCAGAACCTGCGGCTCCGGCTCCGTGGCGTCGAACCACGTAACGATCGCCGCGTCGTAGGTCGCCGTATGGGCAAACGCATCGCGGGCAAGACGGCGGCGGGTCGCGATCGACACCTCGCCGCTGAGGCGCAGCTCGTCGAGTACCGGTCCGTAGTCGACCGGGTCGACGATGATCGAGACGTGGGCATGATTCTTGGCCGAGGCTCGCACCATCGCCGGGCCGCCGATGTCGATCAGTTCGATCCCTGGCTTCGACGTGAAGGGATAGAGATTGACGACCACCAACGAGATCGGTTCGATCCCATACTCAGCCATCTCGTCCTGGTGCTGCGGCTTGGTCGGATCGGCAAGCAATCCCCCATGGATCTTGGGGTGCAGCGTGACGACACGATGATCGAGAATCGCTGGAACTCCCGTGATGTCGGCGACATCGTTAACGGGCACCCCGGCTTCGCCGATCACCTTCGCCGTCCCCCCGCTCGAGATCAACTTCCAGCCGAGCTCATGCAACGAGGCCGCAAACTCGACGATCCCCGACTTGTCAAACACAGAAAGCAACGCAGTAGGCACGTACCGACCGTACCGACCGCGCCGATGATGCGCGACACCCCTGAACAAAATGATTACGGTTCGGAGATCAAGCCCGACGTTTCGGGCAACTCAGGAGGAACCATGGATTTCAGTAAGTTCAAGACGAACGATTGGCTCATCATCGGCGGCGGGATCGGCATGCTGATCTTCGGCACTTTTGTCGACTGGATCAAGGTGTCATTCGGAGGAACCTCCGTGTCAGCCGGTAATGCATTCGAATTCTTTTTCACGGGAACAATTCCGTGGATCTTGTTGATCGCTGCTGCCGTCATCACCTTCTTGACGATCCAAGGCACGATCAAGGCCGGCTCAGTGCCATGGCCAATGATCATTGCTCTGGCGACAATCCTCGCTGCGGTGCTCTTGCTGATTCGCGTCCTCTTTAACCCAGGCGTCGGGGAAGGAGGCGGCCGCGGGATTGGCATGATCCTCAGCTTCGTCTCCGGTCTGGCGGCAGCTGCAGGCGGCGTGATGAGTTTTACCGCAGGTGGCGGGAGCATCAAGGATCTCGCAGACATCAACAAGATCAAGGGTGCCTTCGACGGAAATGACACCCCACCTCCACCACTGCCCCCGCCCGCCTGACGATCACCGTTCCAAACGCCCGTTCATGTCGCGTTAGACACGGCATGGACGGGTTGAGCGCGACTTGAACGCGGGTCTTGGGTGATTACAGGGTGGTGAGGATTGCGGCCATCAGCTCACCGGCTTCGGTCGGGTTGAGGCCGATCTTGACTCCGGCGTCGGCAAGTGCGTCCATCTTGCCCTGCGCTGTACCTTTGCCACCGGACACGATCGCTCCGGCGTGGCCCATCTTCTTGCCGGCTGGGGCTGTTACGCCGGCGATGTAGGCACTCATCGGCTTCGACACGTGGTCCTTGATGTACTCGGCCGCTTCCTCCTCGGCCGATCCGCCGATTTCGCCGATCAAGATGATCGCATGCGTCTCGGGGTCCCCCTCGAACTCGGCGAGGCAGTCGACGAAGTTCGTTCCCGGGACCGGGTCGCCGCCGATCCCGACGCAGGTCGACACGCCGATGCCCTTCTGCTTGAGTTCGTACAACGCCTGATAAGTGAGCGTGCCTGAACGGCTGACGATCCCGACATTCGGCCCATCAGCGGTGGGGAGTTGGGCGATCTCACCGGCCGTGATCCCGATGTTGCACTTGCCTGGGCTGATGATCCCAGGACAGTTGGGGCCGAGCAGGCGAGTGTTCGGGAAGTCACGCACGAGCGTGTTGAAGGTCAACGCCTCGTCTTGAGCGGGGATGCCTTCGGTAATGCACACCACGAAACCGACACCAGCGCGGGCTGCCTCGAGGATCGCTGCCGGCGCAGCCTTGGGGGGTACGGCGACGAACGAAGCTGTCGCTCCCGTTGCGGCGACGGCTTCAGCGACGCTGTCGAAGATCGGGATGCCCTCGACATCCTGACCACCCTTGCCTGGTGTGACCCCGGCAACGACCTGGGTGCCGTAGGCCCTGTTGCGGAGTCCGTGGTACTTGCCTTGACCGCCGGTCAGCCCCTGAACGATGACTTTGGTGTGTTCGTTGACGAAGATTGCCATGTCTGTTCTCGTCTCTCAGTTGGCGTTTGCCAGGGCTACGGCGACACGGGCAGCGTCGAGCATGGTTGGTTCGGAGCGAAGTTTCGACTCGGGGATTCCGGCCTCGGCCAGAATCCTTCGACCCTCTTCAGCGTTCGTGCCGTCGAGGCGGATCACGATCGGTGCCCTCAGGTCGACTCGGCCCATCGCTTCGACGATCCCCTTGGCAACCTCCTCGCCACGCGTGATACCGCCAAAGATGTTGATGAAGATCGACTTCACCGACTGGTCGAAGTTGATCACCTCGAGCGCCGCCGCCATGACATCGGCATTGGCCCCGCCACCGATATCGAGGAAGTTCGCTGCCGCACCACCCACCTGATTGACGACGTCGAGTGTCGACATCGCCAGGCCGGCACCGTTGGCAATGATGCCAACGCTGCCCTCCAATCCGATATATTGCAGGTCGTTCGCCTTGGCGAGTTGCTCACGCTCGTCGAGCACCTCTGTGGCCGAATACTCGGCCCACTCGGGATGACGGAATGCGGCGCTGTTGTCGAGACTGACCTTGGCATCGAGGGCATGGACTTCGCCGGTCGGCTTGAGGATCAGGGGGTTGATCTCGGCGAGATCACAATCGCCGTCCACGAAGCAGCGGTAGAGCTTGACAAGGATGTCGGTGACGCCTTCGATCGCCCGATTCGGAATCCTCGCATCGGTGGCGGCCTTGCGTGCAGTTGCTGGGTCGAGGCCATCAACGGGGTTGATGTGGAGCATGACGATCGCATCAGGGTTGGTTTCGGCGACGGTCTCGATCTCGACGCCACCCTCCTTCGAGAGCATGAGTAGATGCTTCTTGGCTGCACGGTCGAGGGTGAAACTGGCGTAGTACTCCTCGTCGATGTCGGACGCATTTTCGACCCATACGCGGTTCACGACGTGGCCCTTGATGTCCATTCCGAGGATCTTTCCAGCGTGCAAACGAACCTCGTCGGCATCGTTGGCGAGCTTGATCCCACCCGCCTTGCCACGTCCGCCGACTTGCACCTGCGCCTTGACGACAACCGGATAGCCGGCAGCCTCGGCGGCCGCCACAGCCTCGTCGACCGTGTCGGCCTTGTCGCCTGGGCTGACCGGAATGTCATAGCGGGCGAAGTACTGCTTGCCCTGATATTCGAACAGATCCATTGGTCTGCTGATCCCTTCTAATTTCGCGGTCTGATTTCGCGGTCTGATTTCGCGGTCTACTGTTGTTCTCTGGCGTCGAGTGCGGTTTCGAGCCAGGCGCTGATCGCCCGCAGCGAGGCACCCGGTTGAAAGATTTCCGCAATGCCCTGCTCACGCAGCGTGCGGGCATCGGCGTCGGGAATCACGCCGCCGCCGAACACCAGGGCATCACCAAGCCCGCGGTCGCGGAGTTCCTGTTGTACCCGAGGAAACAGCGTCAGGTGCGCGCCCGACAGCAGCGACAGCCCAACCGCGTCAGCATCCTCCTGGAGCACCGTTTCGGCGATCTGCTCGGGCATCTGATGCAACCCGGTGTAGATCACTTCGAAGCCGGCGTCACGGAGCGCCCGGGTAATCGTCTTGGCCCCGCGGTCGTGTCCATCAAGCCCAGGTTTGGCTACGACAACTCGATACTGGCGCTTCACGAATGACTGACCCTATTCGGTGAGACCAACGACCAACCAACCCGCTGCTTCGGCCGGATGGTGAGGCACACTGTGTTGGTGCAGGTTCCCGAACTTCGCTCTCCCTTCGCTCGGGCTGTTCTGCCGGTGTTCGGCGGCGCAGTCGTGCTGGCGATCATGGCCGGATTCACATGGGCGATCGCCGCCTATATCTCCGGTGGTGATCCACAATCCACGAACCGGCTGGCACCGAGTACGTTCACGATCGGCAACGTCGAGGGCCTGTCAGAAACGGTCGCTGCGGACGGCCCGCTGTTCTTCCCTGAGCTCGGCACAGCGATCGGAACCCGCTCGATCGTGATCAATCACACGGGTGATGTGCCTGCTGACAACTGGCGTGTGTACTGGGCATACCCGGCGGATCGCGATTCGACATGCTTCGTCGAACAAGTTCCCCACACGTCCACGTTCACCGACTGCGATGGGCGCTCGATCGACGTGACCGAACTCTCACCCCCCGATCAGGGCGTTGTTCCCCGAGTCGAAGAGCGAACGACCTTGATCATTGACCTCAGGGGCGTCACCCAAGCCGACGAATCTGGGTGATCGGGTTGCCAGAAATTGGGAACCGATTGTGGCCTATTGTGCTCATACATACACAATGATGCTCGTCAGGCACCGGACTGACGCCCAGCGGGATCGAGGAACGTCATGAGTAGAGGCGCCGTGCGGATCGGTTTGCTGCTTATTGCTGGGTTTGTAGCGGTCGGTTGCGGCGACCCCAACGCCGCACCCAGCGAGCCAACGGCCAGCCCGCTAGCCGAGTTGATGGGATGGGATACGCAGTACAACGAGGTCGAGTCGCGTGCCCAGCAGTTGGAGCAGGAAGAAGCGGTTGCGGCGTGCATGCGCGAGGAGGGGTTCGAGTACACCCCCGTCGACTATTCGGCACAGGGCCCGCAGGTGGTTGACGATGCCGCCGAGTTGTACAACGATCCGAAGGCGTTCGGCGAGAAGTACGGGTACGGTGTCGTGCACAACTACGAACTGTGGGAAGAGCCGAACTTCAACGCCGAAGGCGAACTCAGCTACGGCGGTGAGGAGGTCATGGAGGATCCGAACTGGGAGTACCAACGGACTCTGTCCCAGAGCGAGCAGCAGGCCTATCAGGAGTTGCTCTACGGCGACCAGTCGATGTACGAGATGTCTGCCGAGGAAGCGTTCATCGAGGGCGATTTCACCTCCGAGGATGTTCCTGTCGCCACGATGGCCATGCCAACTCTCGAGCAACAGGGTTGCTACGGCAAGGCCCAGCAGGAGGTGTACGGCGACCAGCCGTATCAAGATCCTGATATCCAGGAACGGATGAACGAATACTACGAGAACCAGCAGAATGACCCAGAGCTCGAATCCGCCTTCGAAAATTGGCTCGCTTGCATGGTCGACGAACTCGGAAATCTCGAAGACATGGCTGACGATGATGGAGTCGCCTTGATCGGAATCACCACGCCGGACACGATGTACTCCTATGTCGACGGGTTGAAGCAGATCGCGCAAGGACTCGAGATCGTCGAGACCGACCCCGACACCGGCATGCCGGTCGGTGCATCGAGTGACGACGGGTTCGGCATGAGCATGTACGGCGGCGGTGAGGGATGGGCATCTGTCGGCACGCCGAAGCCGCTCAGCGAAGTTGACCTGGAGGCACTGCGCACGCGTGAACTCGAATTGTGGAAAGTCGATTTCGGTTGTCAGCAGGATGTCGACATTGCCGGAATCCGTGAGCG
>JANMTV010000285.1:0-1430 GCA_031390905.1 Ilumatobacteraceae bacterium
CCCGAGATGTCGGGTTTGCCGGTCTCCATCCGCACCCGTTGGGCGAGTCTCACGATCACCGACATGATCGGCTGTGATTCGGTGGCAGCCGGGTGCGGTTTGACCGCTTTCCATTGCGTGGCGCACATGTCGGCGCGGGCCAGGAACCCGCGCCGCACTTCGTCGGAGACGAGGATCTTCTCGGTCGCGGCAGCGAGCCAGGCAACCCAGTCGAAGGCGGCGACACCGATCCCGTCGCTCAGGCTGACTCCGTTGCCGCCCGCGTACTGCGACAGTTCCAGCAGCATTTCGGCGAGCTGTTGTGCCTGCACCTCTTTCGAGGCGACCGGCATGTCACCCTCGGTGATCCCGCCACCCGACCCAGTCCCGTAGACGGCGAGCGCTTCTTGCAGGTTGCGGAACACGCCGATGTAGTCGATGATCTCGCCAGCCTGCTTGCCTTGGAAGACCCTGTTGGCGCGGGCGATTGTCTGCATCAGCGTGTGGTTGCGCATCGGCTTGTCGAGGTAGATCGTCGAGGTTGCCGGGGCATCGAACCCGGTCAGCCACATCGCACACACGAACACGATCCGGAGCGGATCGTCGGCGTCCTTGAACTTGACGTCGAGATGCTCACGCACCATCCGCTTTCGGTGGGGCGCGATGTCGACGCTCTTGGCGGCGAGATCGGGGATCTCGTTCTGCGAGGCCGACACCACGACCGCCATGTCGGTTCGCACAAGCTCATCCAACTTGCGGACCAGCGCTTCGCGTGTTTCATCCGTCGTTGTGGCGATCGACTCTCGAACGTTGTCGATCGTCCGTTGCCACCCGGCCTGCACCCTGTCATACATTTTGACGGCGGTGGCTTTGTCGATCGAGATCACCATCGCCTTGCCCTGATGGCCACGTGAGATGAAGTGGTCGACGAGGTCGGCGGCGACCGTGTCGAGCCGTTCGTCGTCGGTGATCAGGTGGTATTCGCGGGCAAACTCGCGGGCGAGCCGCTTCTCCTGATCCTCGTCGAGCTCGGCCGCTTCCAGGATCGATTCCATGTCGATGTTGAACTCGGGGTTCAACAGTTGCACTTCCGGCGATCGGTTCTCGTAGAACAGGGGCACGGTCGCCCGGTCCTCGATCGATTGGCGGAAGTTGTAGACCGACACGTAGTCGCCGAACACCTCGCGGGTGCGTTCCTCGCCTGTGATCAGCGGAGTGCCGGTGAATGCCAGGAAGGCGGCTTTGGGGAGTGCGTTGCGGAGGTTGAGGGCGAGCGTGTCGTATTGGGTGCGGTGCGCCTCGTCGGCGATCACGATGATGTCGTCGCGCTCTGACAACGTCGGATAGGTCTCGCCGGTCTCCGTCCGGAACTTATGGATCAACGTGAACACGTAGCGATGGTCGCCACGCAGTAGTTGTTGGAGGTGCTCGCCTGAGGTCGCTTGTGGGCC
>JANMTV010000315.1:0-18847 GCA_031390905.1 Ilumatobacteraceae bacterium
TTCGGCTGCACGAGCTTGCCGAACAGCTCCATCGAACCCTGCGTGTCCATGTTGATCTTGGAGTTGCCGCCTAGGTACGCGATCGCACCGACTCCCCCGATGTTCGGGTCAGCGTTACGCGCACCGACGCAATTCGGGTTGGCGATGACCGGGGTGTCACCTCCCGGGTTACCGAACCACACGATCTGTTGTTTAACGGTGATCGGACCGACATTGTCGAAGTAATAGTTGCCGGATTGGAAGTAGACGTCGCCAGATCCCAGCGACGCCGTGCCGGTGTAGCGGCCGGGCGCAAACACTCGGCAACTCCCGGTCGTCGTGTCGGTGGTGAAAATGGTGCCATTGTTCACCGGAAGTGTCGACAAGTTGGGTATGACCGGTTGGGCCACCTTGTCGCTCCAGATCTGCGTGGTACACAGTGCACCGCGAGCATTCGATGGGTTAAAGGTGTACGCGCTGGGCAACGTCACGGCCGGGCCGGGGCAGGTAGACCGATTATGCCAGAGGTCGCCATCAAGTTGTTCGAGACTCGTGCCTCCGCCTTGAAACGCGACATCGGTGACATCGGTGATGAACATCGGACCGGTCACCTTCTTGTTTCCGCCGCCCTTCACCAAAAGTAGGTCGGCCGCGACACCATTACCGGTCATGATGACGGCCCATCCGGTGATGTCACTCAGGCCGGACGCGAATCGCGAGCAACTTAGGGTGGTCGTGGCTCCGTTACGATCAAGGACTCCAGGGGTGAGCGGCCCGAATCCACCCGCTGACGATGCGCACTCTGACTGCCCGAGTCGAATGCGCTCGACGCCGTAGGAGATCGCGCTGGTTGCGGTCGCCTGCCGTTCGGCTCGGTCTTCCGTTACCCCGGCGTAGATGAGATCAGTCGTCACGAACTTTGCTAACGCTACGACGACAAGCGACAGCACGACAGCGACAATGAGCACGAGCGGAAGAATCGACCCCTGGTCGTTTCGTCGGGCAGCGGAAGTCGGTGCCAATGCGGTCATGTCACGGTGAAGTCGTACGTCGGGGCGAAGGCGATCGCGTTGTTGAGGACCGTGATGGGATGAATCGACTCCGACCATTGAGCTGAGTTGTCCGAAGGGAGTACGACAGTGTAGTTGGGGAAGGTCCCGGTAAATCCGTCGGGGGGCTGCACGCCGTTCCCGTCTCCGCGGTCGTATTGCAGCGCGAGTGTTCCGCAGGTCCCGGAAACGACGAGGCTAATCGTCGTCGGGTTTTGCAGTCGCTTGACCCCGTTACCCTGATTCGGAACTGACATCGGCAGGTTGGTCGAAACGATGGCGCATGGACCTGGCGCGAGGGTAGTTGTTGTCGTCGTGGTCGTCGTCGTGGTCGTCGTCGTGGTCGTGGTCGTGGTCGTGGTCGTGGTCGTGGTCGTGGTTGTCGTCGCTGGGAGCGTTACGGATGGATTTCTGGAGCCGGCGTCGGCGTAGATTGGTTCGCCGGCCACGGTGTACGCGGTCATCGTGAGGCCGACCACGTCCGAGCCGTCGAGCACTGGCGTTACAACCGGCGCAGTCGACGACAGGTCGCTTGTCACGTTAACGATCGCCGGATTCGAGTACGGGCCGACCCCGGTACCGGAGCAAGTGTGGCGCTCGATCCGCTTCGCCGCGCCATGATCGACGAGTCGATAGTTGGCGATGTAGTAGATGTTCGAGCCAGTCGACTCGGACCACGACAAATGGACGAGGCTCGTCCCCGGGCTCGCGCCGATACATCCTGTTGAGGTCGTCGAGACGAAGTTGAATCCGCTCGGAGCGACTGCGGCTGCATCACGTGGCAACCATGACGTGAGCCCATGAAGCGTTCGTGAATCCTCGGTTCGTGTACCGACCGACCCTTCATTTCTGAGAATCACCGAAACAACCGCTGTCATCACGGTGACGATCAGGCCAAGCACACCGATCACAATTAGAACCTCAACTAAGGTGAAGCCTCGTTCGCGTCGACGGCTACACACTCTTGATCACCTCGATTGTCGCGGAAAACTGCAGGCTGGGATCCTTGACCGTGATCTTGATCAACTGGGGATAGACCGGACTCCCTGCATTGCCCGAAGCGCACGTCGTTCCCCACAAATCGTCGGTGCCGCTTCGCGAGAGGTACTCCACGGTGTCGATCGTGATCGTTGCACCCGAGGCGACGGTCCAATCGGTCGGGCGAGAGGCTGTGGCGACTGCCGACTGATACTGATTCTTAATGACGATATTGGTGTTGGCAGCAACATGGCACGGTAGGTATGCGGCGGCGTAGATCTCGTCGGAGGCTGCTTGTAACCAGGCGTAGGCGCGTGCGTGGTCTTCGTCGACTTCGGTGCCGACAATGGCCGCGCGTAGGCCGGTCAGAGTTGCCACTACAACGGTGCCGAGCAGGACGATGGCTACGAGGATTTCGATGAACGAGACGCCGCGGTCGCTGCGCGGACTCACGGGTGAAGCCTTGTCTTTCGCCTGCATCAGTTGTTCGGTCACCGCTTTACCTGCTTCGTGGGCTTACGGTGACGGCAAATTCAATGAGCACCCTCGTGTCCGCCACACGCTGTGAGAAAATACAGTACCCCTACTACGTCGTGCTTGTCGCCTAAAATGTTACGCGTTTGAGTTAATAACATTGTGATTGGACGCTCTGCGCAGTGGGCTGATCGCATGGCGTACTGTTCGTTCATGGAATCTTTCTGGAGGAAGACCGCTGTCGCTCTCGGGAAGCACTGGACCCGTGTGGCCGTCGCGTTGGGAGTCATCACAATCCTGCTCGGTATCGGCGCGACCAAGATCCAGTTCGCCACTGGCCAAGACAGCTATCTGAACCCCGACTCGCAGGTCGCCATCGACAATCGCGAGTTCCAAGGCAACTTTGGTGGCGAGACCGTGATCCTGCTGTTCACGGCGAACGAGGCCGACGCTGACGTCGCCGACCTGTTCGAAGGCGACAACCTGAGGATGCTCGGCGAGGTCACCGCAAACCTCTCGAACGTCGCCGGAGTCGAGTCGGTGATCACGCCGCTTACGTCGATCAGCTTCAGCGATCCGCTCGTCAAGGGTCCCGGAGCGAATGCGTTGCTGCGCGCACCCGCCCGTGACGAAGCCGGCGCAGAGGCGCGCAACACCGACATCGGGATCAGCCTCGCCCGACGCGACGCGATCGAGACCGAGCAGCGCGACATCGGCAACCCCGACTGGAACGACGTCCTGATTTACGGCAACGACCGTTTCCAAGTGATCGAGGGGCAGGCGATCGCACCCGCCGACGCAGACCGCGAGATTCGATTGTCGCTGCTGTCGACATTCCCGAACCAGCGCACCGCCGTCGGCGGCGTGATCCTACGCGGCAACGCCAGCCTCGACGAGCAGTCACTCGGCACCGAAGGTGTTCTCGAAACGCTCGACGGCGTCGAATTCGACGGGTTCGACCTGACCGTCACCGGCTCGCCCGTCTACCTGAAGGAAATCAACGACTACCTCAAGGGTGGAATGCTCAAGCTCGGCCTCGGGGCGATCGTCGTGATGGCGATCATCCTGTGGCTGATCTTCCGAGTCCGCTGGCGACTGCTGCCACTGCTGGCAGTCCTGATCGGCGTGCTGTGGAGTTTCTCGCTGCTCGGCTGGTTGGGTATCGATTTGTCGCTGGTGACGATCGCCGGCCTGCCAATCCTGATCGGGCTCGGTATCGACTTCGCGATTCAGATCCATAACCGGATCGAAGAAGAAGTCGTGCTCGACAAGGCTGAACACCCAATTGGCGAAACGCTCGCCAACCTGGCACCTCCGCTGATCACTGCCACGATCGTCGGCGTCGTGGCCTTCCTGGCGCTCCAGATCTCGAAGGTGCCGATGATCCGCGACTTCGGAATGTTGCTCGCCGTCGGCATCGTGATGCTGGTAATCGTCGGCATCGTCGTGCCCGCTTCAGCGCTCGGCATCCGTGAATACATCATGCCCACCACCACCGAAGACAAGGACCCATGGGTCGAGCGCTTCATCGTCTGGCTCGGCAGCGTCCCGACCAAGATCGCGCCGATCCTGGCAATCATAGGTGTCGGTCTATTCGTCGGCGGCGTGCTCGTCGAGGAAAAGACGCGCATCGAGAGTGACCCGATCAAGTGGATCGACCAGGGCAGCCAGGTTGTCAGCGACATCAACAAACTCGAGGACGAGACCGGATTCTCCAGCACGCTCGGGATCCTGGTGCAAGCCAACAATGTGTACGACCAACAAGTCATCGACCTGATCCACGGGTTCACGCTCGACGCCGAAGCCCGCGACGAAGTCGCCTCATCGTCGAGCCTGGTCAACACGATGGGCAAGATCCTCGCCGTCGAGGGTGCCACCCGGATCGCGCCGAGTGAGACCGACATCTACGAAGCCGCTGAGGTGATGCCCACCGACATCCGCAACGCACTCGTCCACTACGAAGATCTCAATGGCACCCCGACCGACTCGACCGATGACGTCGCCACCGCCACCCAGGTGAACCTGCGCCTGGCACCCGCCAGCCTCGAAGAGCGTGCCGTGCTCGTCGCCTCATTGCGGGCCGACTTGGAGCAACGGATCGCGGCACTCGACATCGACAACGCCAGCATCCTGATGCGCGACTTGCCCGATGGCCAACCAGCCGTCCGGGCCGTGCCAGCCGGGCTTGCAACCGTCGGTATCGGGCTCCTCGAAAACCTGTCATCGAACCGGGCGGCGCTCACCTATTTGGCTCTCGGACTCGCCGGTCTGTACCTCGTCCTGCGTACCCGCAGCCTCGGCCGGGCGTTACTCGCCTTGGTCCCCGTGTTCCTGGCGATCGGCGTCTCGTCGCTTCTCGTGTGGCTGCTCGACATCTCGCTCAGCCCACTCACCACCGTCTCGGGCCCGCTCGTCGTCGCCAGCGTTGCCGAGTTCTCCGTGCTGATCATGGGTCGCCACATCGAAGAACGCCAGCAGGGCCTTCCACCACGCGAGGCCGTCGACACGGCGGCGCGCCGTACCGGGCGGGCCTTCTTCACGTCGGCACTCACGATCATCGGCGGGTTTGCCGTCCTGATCTCGTCGTCGCTGCCGCTGCTCCGCAACTTTGGTTTGATCGTCACGCTCAACGTCACGATCGCCCTGTTAGCGGCCCTGGTGCTGATGCCGCCGATGTTGGTTTGGGCAGATGAAAGGGGCTTCCTGAACCTGAAGGATCAAGAGAACACACCCGGTTCGCTGCGACTGGCTGCCTCGATCCCGGGTTCGGCGACACCGTTCGCAGCCGTCGGTGTACTTGCGTTCGGTGGTGGCGCGGCAGCCGCATACGTGTCAGCCGACACGGACAAGGGTGAATCGACCACGGTCGAGTACGCCGCCGCGGCGACAACGACCACCACGACCACCACGACCACCACGACCACAACGACGCCGCCACCAACGACGACACTGGCACCGGGGGAGGAACCAGCGCCCACGACCGAGCCCGCCGGGCCGCTCGTCGATCCCGCCGGCTTCCCGACGGAACGCCCGGCAACTGCGATCGCCGGAATCCTGTTCGACCGTCTCGTCGAGCAGAACGTCGAGCCGAACGCCGCCAACTGCGCGATCACGACCGCCTACGAGACCGCCGACGAAGCAGCGCTCGTGGCGATGGGCATCGCCGAAGCCAACCCCGAAGCGATCGCGATCGTCACCCAGGGGGCGCTCGACTGCGGCATCTCGAAAGACGTCGTAGACGCCGCGATAGCCGCCCAGTTCGGCTGACACCCCGCGTTCAAGTCGCGCTCAACCCCCGTATTCCGTGTTCACCGCGACATGAACGCGGGGGGTTGGGGGCGGGCGGCGGATGGGGACTCGTCCCCATTTCGGCGCTCCGCGTTTCTCCTTACCGTGACCTTCGTCCGACCACTCGGGTCGGCACACGGAAGGGGAACACATGAGCAACTTCACCGGTATGGATATCCCGGCGGTCCGCACGCTGTCACGTCAACTGCAAACCCGGGCTGACGAGATTCGCCAGATCACACAGCAGCTCACCGGACAACTCAGGTCGACCCCCTGGGTTGGACCTGACCGTGAACAGTTCTTCGGTGACTGGACTGGCCAGCACACCGCAGCCCTCAACACCGTGGTCCAAGGTCTCGAAGTGGCCTCGACTCGCGCCCTCCGAAACTCGAACGAGCAAGAGCAGGCGTCGAGCCGCTGATGTCGTCGATGGTCGGAGCCGACATCGCTGCGCTCCGCTGGTTCGCCTCGTCCCTGCTTCGACGGAAGCAGGAGATCGAGGTCACCCGCCAGCGGCTGGCGGCAACGATCGGCGCCCTGGCATGGTGCGGCGTCGACCATGATCGATTCGTCGAGCAGTGGCAACGAGTCCACGATCCCGCGCTCGTTGCCCTGATCGGCGAACTGTCGGACGACGCCAGTCAGGCCAACAACTCTGCCAACCGACAAGAGCAAGCCTCGCGGAGTTGGTGAGCGATGGCCACGACGATCGTCGGTGCCGATGCCGACGAACTCGAACGAGCCGCCTCGCACCTTCGGTTGTCGGCCGACGATCTCGATGCACACGGCTCATCACTGACGACGATTCTGCGGTCAGTCGCGTGGATCGGGGGAGTGGCGACCCGGTTCCTCGCCAACTGGAACGGGATCGCCCGACCGCGGCTGTCGGCGACATCTTCATTTCTTCGCCAAGCCGCAGCCACGCTCGAACAGAACGCTCGAGATCAACGAGCGGTCTCGGCCCACACCCCCGCTGAGCCGATCGATTTCATAGACGCAGCGCCAACTGTCGCCGACGAACCGCTCGGCCTGATCGAAGGTGTACTCGATGGCCTTGGTGAAGCGCTGAGCGTCGGTGAATGGCTCGCACACGCAGCGCCATCGTTGGCCCAGATCGGTCTCGATGACGATCTGATCGATTTCATCACGAGCTCGAAGTTGATTGACGCCTTGAACATGCTCGACAGAGGTGTCGACGTCGGCGGAGTACTCGTGAACTTCGTCCAGGACCTCGTTCAGCATCCGGGTCTCGCGGCCGACGAACGGATCGTTCATGCGCTCGCCGACGCAGCCCTACGATTCGGTGTCAGCGAGGGCATCGACCAAGGTGTGACCTGGTTGACCTCGGCGATCGGGACAACGGTCCTGCCCGGTCTTGGGACAGTTGCCGGATCGATGATCGGCCACGTGGTCGGCATGGCGGCCGAGACCGTGATCGGCGACGCCGTCGATGCGCTCGATGACGCCACCGATGTGATCGACCACGCTGCAAACCTGGTTGTCGACGGCTTCGCCGCACTCAAGTCCACGCTCGGGATCGTCGCCGACATCGCAGCCGGAGCGATCGACGCCGGCCAAGCCGTGCTCAGTGGCACGATCGGCGGCGTCGACGACGCAGCCGGAGCGGTCCTTGACGCAGGCAGTTGGCTCGTCGGCGCGTGACGCCCGAGGCCTCAGGAGCGGGGGCGCGCCCTTTCCGGATATCGGGGCTGGCAGACTTGTTGTATGACTGACCCACGGTTCGGGCCGTCCCAACAGATCCCCGGCGAACGATGGAACGTCAACATGCCGGCGATCATCGGAGTCGTATTCGTCGCCTTCATCGGTGTCGTGATTTGGGTATTGGCGAGCGGCTCGGGCGATTCCGGCTCTGCATCAGCGTCATCGACAACGACGTTGGCACTCGCCAACACTGACGTGTCGGGCGCCACCACACCGCTGCCGACGACCCCACAACCGATGCCAAGCTCGACCTTGCCGGTCACCATCGATCCCAATGCCACAACCGCGCCACCAACCGCACCGCCAACCGCGCCACCGACCACCAGCGCAGCCACAGTTCCGGTGACAGCCGCCCCAACGGCCGATCCCGACGCTGTTCCAGGTGACCTTGGCGTCGCAGCCCATCCGATGCAGCAGCCGAGTTGCGATGGTGGTTTCATCACGCTGCTGGCTTCGGCAATTGGCGATCAAGCAACTGCACAAAGCATCGCTGCGGTGCTCAGGCAGTACCCCGGCGCCAACTACCTCCGCACCGACCAAAGTTGTCCGTCGTTGACACAATCCGTCAATGGTGAACCGGTCTACATCATCTATTTCGGCCCGTTCGTGCTCGACAGCGACGCCTGTGCCGCCCGCGCTCAGGGTCCAAACGGCGCCTACGCCCGCCAACTCAGCAATCAGTTAGGCCCAGACCACACCGTCGTCTGCACGTAGACGACGGGGACTTGTACCCCTTCCCTCGCGGCACATGTTGTCGACACGATGGGGCATGGCCGCTGACGGGATTCAACATGCCGGTGGGTTCGACGACCTGTTCGGCTCCACCGTCGCACGTTCTATCGAGGGCGCAGCCGTTCGTGAACCGGTGAGCGCACGCCGGTCGGCTCCCGAGCCGGAGCGGCAGCCTGTCAGGGTATTGGTCTTCTCGACGGGTGATCGTGTGATCGTCGATCGCCCGTGCGTACTTGGCCGGAATCCGAGACCTCCCGTCGAATCCGGCGAGACACCTCCCCGCCTCGTCACCATTGCTGGGCACCGGGTATCGCGTCAGCACGCTGCGGTCACGATCGATCGATGGCAGACGATCATCGAGGATCTCGACTCGGCAAATGGCACCGAGGTCACCATTCCGGGCGAACCGACCCGACGACTTCAGGCAAGGCAGCCGCTCAGTCTGGTTGTTGGTACACGGGTCGTCCTCGCCAACGACGTGTCGTTCGTGCTCGAAGAAGTTGCGTGAGCAGTTTCCCTTTTCGAATTGCGGTGACCCTCAATCCGACGTGGACAACAGGATTCCCGAAATCGAGTTCTGCGGTGGCGTCAGGACCGTGGATCATCAGCCGTTCACGATCGGCCGCGATGCCGACCTCGTGATCGATGACTGTCGGTTTCTGCACCGTCGGTTTCTCACCCTGTCGTCGCAACACGGGATCTGGCTGCTGACCAACGTCGGTGCCCTACTGACCGCCGCCGTGTCGGATGTCGGTGGCCGACTCGAAGCGTTTCTGGCACCGGGTGCTGTGTTGCCGTTGGTCTTCGACGAGGCGATCGTGCGCTTCAACGCTGGGCCGACGTCCTACGAGTTCTCGATTCGCGTCCCGAACGCAACGATAAGTGTCGACAGCATGGAGGGGCATCGATCTGGGGACGCCACCGTCGGTCGCGTCGGGATGACACCCGACCAGCTGCGCTTGATCATTGCCCTCGCTGAACCTGCACTGAGCGGGACCGGAAGCGGGCGTGCTTCAGTGCCGTCGGCGACCGATGTCGTGCTGCGGCTCGGCTGGACCAAGACCCGCTACAACCGCAAGCTCGACAACGTGTGTCAGAAGCTGGCGGAGCAGGGTGTGCGTGGGCTGCACGGGGGACCTGGACGGCTGGCCTCGAACCGCCGTGCTCGGCTCGTCGAGTACGCCCTTGCGGTCCGCCTCGTGACTCGCGCCGACCTCGTATTGCTCGACACCTGGCACGACCCAGATGGGCGTGACCTGAATGCGCGGGACCTGGAGGCTGGGCCAACACGATGCGCCTGAAACTTCGCCTAGTGACTGACGGTAGGGCCGACGACATCATCGCCACGGTTGATCCACTCACGATGATCGGCGAGTTCGCCGAAGCAATCGAACTCGGACTACCGGGAACCATAAGGGAGGGTTGCAGCTCGCTCGGACTGTGCCTCGGGCCCGACACGGCGCACCAACGGATCGTTCAGCCCGGCACAACAATCGGCGAATCGGGACTGCGTTCCGGCGATTCGATCAGCCCGATAAGTGCGCTTCCAACCCCGATCGTCGAGTCGATCGTCCCGGCCACCAATCAAATCGCATTCAATCGATCGCCGCGCCTCGACCCGCGCTTCGAGGGGATCGAATTCGTCGCCCCCGAACCGCCACAGCCGCCATTGGCGCATCGCTTCCCGATCGTCTCGATGCTGATCCCGATCTTGATCGCAGCGATGGTCTATGCGGTGACCAAGAGCCTGCTGTCGATCCTCTTCGTCGGGTTGAGCCCGATCATGATGCTCGGAAGTTGGCTGGAGAATCGGATCGCCGACAGGAAACTGTTCCATCAGGCTGTGACCCACTTTCGGGTGGCGATCTCCGATCTGGCCGTGCAACTCGAGTACGCCCAGGGTATGGAACGTGATGCCAGGCGTCGGGAGCATCCGTCGGTGGTCGACTCGCTGGTCGCCGTCGATGAGCTGTCACCGCTGGTCTGGACTCGGCGACCGGAACACAGCTCGTTCCTGCAGGTACGACTGGGGCTCGGCACGCAGCAATCGAGGAACACCGTCCGGATGCCGTCTGCGAATCGCGTCCCGCAACTATGGGAAGAGCTGGCGACGGTAGTCAGCCGTTTCACCCACGTGAGCTCGGTGCCGATCGTTGCCGACCTACGGGTGTGCGGGAACATCGGCGTGGCTGGGTCAGAAGCGGCAGCACCGATCGTGCGTGGGCTGCTGGCTCAGTTGGTTGCCCTGCATTCGCCATCGGAACTCGTCGTGGCCGGGATCGGGGCCGGGATCGTGGCCGGGATCGGGGTCGGGATCGCAGACGGGACCGAGTGTGGCGGTTCTGAGCTTTGGGATTGGATCAAATGGTTGCCGCACGTCGGGTCGCCGCATTCACCGTTGACGGGACACCACCTGGCAGCCAACGCCGCCGAAGCGGGCTCGCTTGTCGCCGCCCTGACCTCGTTGATCGACGAACGCCTTGCGGCGCGTCAAGGGGATTCGTCGCCCGACCCCGTCGAACTTCCTGCCGTGATCCTATTCGTGCACGACGATCCGTCGGTCGATCGCGCCCTGCTTGTCCGGATTGCCGAGCGTGGTCCGGCGGCCGGCGTGTTCGTGGTGTGGCATGCACCGTCGCTCGATCGGTTGCCGGCGGCGTGCCGAGCCTTCATCGAGATCGTTCCGACAACACACCGTGCCAGAGCAGGGTTCGTGCAAGGCGGTTCGTCGGTGACCGATCTGCAGCCGGAACCGGTCAGGTCGGCGGCAGTCGAGCGCCTCGCTCGAAGGCTCAGCCCGGTCGTCGATAGCGGTGCCGCGAGCGACGCCCAGGCGGGTCTTCCCGACTCGATTTCACTGCTTGAACTGATCGGCCGCGAGCTGGCCGAGTCTCCGGTGGCGATCATCGATGGATGGCGCGCCAACCGATCACTTCCGTCGGCTACCCCTCAACGCGCCGGTCGCATCGATAACACGCTGCTGGCCGTCGTCGGGCAAACCTCGGAAGGTCCGTTGACCCTCGACCTACGTTCGAACGGACCGCACGCGCTGGTCGGCGGCACCACCGGATCCGGAAAATCCGAGTTCCTGCAGAGCTGGATCCTCGGCATGGCGGTCAACCACAGCCCGCATCGGGTGACATTTCTACTGATCGACTACAAGGGTGGCGCGGCGTTCGCCGATTGCGTCGACCTGCCACATTGCGTTGGCCTCGTCACCGATCTCAATCGACACCTCGTGCGCCGCGCCCTCACGTCGCTCGACGCCGAACTCCGCTATCGCGAACGGCTGTTGCACGACAAGAATGCCAAGGACCTGGTCGAGTTGGAACGGCGCGGTGACCAGGATTCGCCACCGAGTCTCGTGATCGTGATCGACGAATTTGCCGCGCTCGTGGCAGAGATGCCCGAGTTCGTCGAGGGCGTGATCGGCATCGCCCAACGAGGGCGTTCGCTCGGGCTGCATTTGATCCTGGCGACGCAGCGCCCCGCCGGTGTCGTCAACGGCAACGTGCGCGCCAATACCAATCTGAGAATCGCGCTGCGGATGGCCGACGAGGCCGATTCGAGCGACGTCACCGGCTCGGTGTCGGCAGCCAGCTTCAGCCCGGCAGTTCCTGGCCGGGCGATCGTCAAGTCGGGACCGGGGCGGGTCGCGACGTTTCAATCGGCATACGTCGGTGGGTGCACGCCGGCCAGTTCGGTTCACGTTCCGATCGGGATCAGCACTCTCCGTTTCGGTGCTGGCGAGGCATGGGATCTCTCGACGCCGATCCCGGCACCGCCGACACTTGGTGCACTCACCGATATTCGTCGGATCGTTCGGACCGTGAACGCCGCATCGGCTGACCTGGCGATCCCGAGACCTCGCCGACCGTGGCTCCCGACACTTGCTCCCGTCTATCGCCTCGAAGCGTTGCCGACCGACCGGACCGACCGTGAGCTCGTGATCGGTGTGGTCGACGACCCGAGCACCCAGTCCCAGCGCCGAGCAGTGTTCTGCCCGGACTCCGACGGCAACATGGCCGTGTTCGGTGCGAGCGGGTCCGGCAAGAGCACGGTTCTACGATCGCTTGCTGTCGCCGCGTCGGTTTGCTCGGCACGCGGAGGGCCCTGCACGATCTATGGCATCGACTTCGGCTCGCGAGGGCTCCAGATGCTGGAGGTGCTCCCGCATGTCGGGTCGATCATCTCCGGCGACGACCACGAACGGATTGCTCGTCTGCTCCGCCAACTCAACGAGGCGATCGACGAACGGGCGATGCGCTACTCGAAGGTCAACGCGGCAACGATTCACGAGTACCGACAGATTGCTGGTCGCTTCACCGAGCCGCGGATCATCCTGCTAGTCGATGGTGTTGGCGCTTTTCGTCACGCATACGAGGGCGGAATCCGCGCCCGTTGGTGGGATCTGTTCCAGACGATCGCGGCCAACGGTCGCGGTGTCGGTGTGCACACCGTCGTAACAGCAGATCGCCCGTCGGCCGTATCGCCGGGCCTTGCATCCACGATCCAGCGTCGTCTGGTGTTCAGGCTCGCCAACGACATGGACTACGCCCTGGTCGATGTGCCGAGCGACGCCTTCGCATCGCCGACGCCGCCTGGTCGCGGGTTTCTCGATCGTGACGAGGTCCAGATCGGTGTTGTCGGGGGGAGTCCCAACGTTGCGGTCCAGGCTGCCGCTCTTGATCAGTTGGCGATCTCGATGGAACGTGCACTCGTTGTGCCGTGCCCGCCGATCGAGGCGCTTGGCGAACACATTCGGTTGAGCGAGCTACCCGGATTGGTCGATCACCGCCCGGCACTCGGCGTGTGCGACGACAACCTGTCGCCGATTGGGTTCGAAACGACTGGTGCGGTTCTGGTCACCGGCCCGCCACGGAGCGGCCGCAGCACAACCGTCGCAACGATGATCAGATCGATCGCCGCCGTCGAGTCGAGGTCGTTCGTGCTGTTCGGAGCGGATCGGTCGCCACTCTCGTCAATGGTGGCTTGGACTGCGGCCGGATTCGGAGCGATCGACATTGCCCGTCTCGCAACCGAGTTGAACGCTGAGGGAATATCAGATCGGATCGTCGTCGTGATCGAGTCGATCGGCGACCTGCTGAACACCGACGCCGATCTACCGCTTCAGGACCTCGTGCGGGCGTGTCGCTCGGCCGGCGGACTGGTGATCGCAGAAGGTGAAACGAGCAGTGTCGCCGGCTCGTGGCCGTTGCTGCAATCTGTCAAAGCCAATCGCTCAGGGATCGTCCTGCAGCCCGATCAGATGGATGGTGAGACGTTGTTCAAGACACCCTTTCCACGAACCACCCGCGCCGAGTTCCCGGCCGGCCGCGGGGTCATCGTGTGCGGTGGCGTCGTCCGCAAACTACAGGTGGCGTTGCCGGAATGATCACCGTCAACGGATACACGAACCTCGAACCAATCGGTCAGGGAGGCGTCGGCGATGTGTACCGGGCGGTGAACGAACTGACCGGAACGACGGTCGCAATCAAGGTTCTGCGTGACGTGTCGGACCAGTCCGTTGCGTGGCACAGAACACGACGTGAGTTCGCCGCTCTGAAGGCGCTCACTGGGCACCCGAATGTGATCCAGCTGATCGAGTTGATCGAACTCGAACAGGGTCCGGCCCTGGTGATGGAGTTCGCGCCGGGCGGGTCAGTCGCCGACGTGATGCGACGTCGCGACTCGGCGTTGTCGACTGCTGAAACGGTGCAGATCGGGCGTGACACGGCGACTGCCCTCGTCGCCGCGCACCAGCAAGGAATCGTGCATCGCGATATCAAGCCGCAGAATTTGCTGTTCGACGCCGATGGGAGAGTCAAACTCTGCGATTTCGGCATCGCTGCGTTGGCGCACTCCGAGAAGTTTCGGGTCCGGACGAATGCGCTCTCGCACCGCTATGCCAGCCCGGAAGATCTCGACAACGAAGGCGAGATCGGGTCTTCTTGCGACGTGTACTCGCTCGGTGCGACGCTGCTGCACATCGCCCGTGGCGCGCCACCGACACTTCGCGAACGGCTCAAACCTTGGCGACCGCCGGCCGGCACCAGCGTTGATGTCGCAGCCCTCGACGCGGTGATCGCGGCGTGTTTGCGACCGAACCCAAAGCAGCGCCCGACGGCAGCGCAGGTGTTAACCGATCTCGATTTGATCAACGTCGAACCGGGCCCGGTCGAGGCGGTGTGGTCCGATGACCGCACCCTCCGATCCGTCCCACCGATCGAGCAACCCGGTTCTCCTGATGCCGACGAGCAACCTGCGGTCCACCGACCGCCACAGGAACCCAACCCCGCCGTTGTGCGACCCGCACCCGCCCGACCCGCCGCTCGATCGAGGCGTCGAGGGATCGCCGCACGATGTATCGGCGCCGCCTCGTTGCTGGGGATCGCGGTTGTCGTGTTCGTCGCCCTTAGCCAGGGACAACGATCGGGCGACGTGTCGTCGACACGGAAGGTCAAGGTCACGACGCGACAAACCAACCTTCCAGAGCTGACTGACATCTCGTGGCCGTTCGGCGATGATGGCGTGTGTCTCGTGCAGTCCAGCAGCGCCGACGAGTTGGTGCCGGTGACCTGCGACCAAGTTCACGACGTCCAACGATTCGCAACTGCCACACTCGACCAGACGCTGTTCCCAGCGAATGCAGTGTTCGATTCAGAAATGATCGAGGATGCGGTTGCGGTGATTTGCACGCCGCTGTTCGAGAGGTTCGTGGGCGGTCGGTATCGGTCGAGTCAGCTTCAGATCTCGATCACTAGGCCGTCGCCGGGCACATGGCGAACTGGTGATCGCGTCTTTCAGTGTTTGCTTGGCGTTGGCGGTCGGCGGGTGATCGGCGACGCCCGCAACTCCGATTCGTGATGACTACAACCGGCGCCGATGCCGACGAATTGCGCACAACCGCCCGGCAGTTCGACCAGGCGTCGCACGCCCTGACTCGTCACCGGACGGAGCTGGCCCTAATCCTCGAGGCGACGCTCTGGAATGGCAATGACGCCGACACCAGCCGAGCTGAGTGGCATCGCAATGCCGCCCCGGCGCTGGCGCGGGCGGGTGTGTTCATGGATTCACTCGGTCAGGCGCTGATCGACCACGCCGCCCAACAAGAAAATGCGGCGGCGGCGTCGACCGAACCGGGCCGCCTCGCTCGTCACGGTTTCGTCTCGTCACCGTCGCCCACGATTGCCGGGCTGCGCACTGAACGTTTTGAGGACGACAGAGATGGGCGCGCCACCCTCGTGGCGGCGATGGGTGGCTTGGTCGATGAGCGCCGGATCGGTCCTGACGAGATCGAGATCCGCGCGCTCGCCAACGGTCGCTACATCATCGTGTTGCCGGGGGTGACCGACCTAACAGAGGGGCTCGGCGCGTTCGCCAGCCGACTGAGTGATGAGGGTCCGTTCGGTGTCGATGACGGGGTTGGCGACGCGCGACACGCCTGGGCCGACAACGACGAGCCAACGGTCCGCAAGACGCGGTACGCGTATGAAGCGGCGCTGTACGACGACACGACGGTAAACGAGTACTCGACGGCCGTGATCGTGTCGATGCGGCGGGCAGGTGTGCCGATCGGGGCTGACGTGATGTTGGTCGGGCACAGTTTCGGTGGATACACGGCGATCGATCTCGCCGCTAACCGGTCGTTCAATGGTCCCGGCACCCGGCCCGGCAGCTATCACGTCAACGTCACCCATGTCGTTGCCGCCGGGGCAGAGGTCGATTGGCGATTCGACGAGGTGTCGGCAACCACCCACACGCTCGTGCTCAACAATCAATGGGACGCCGTGTATCGATCGGAAGATGTCCTGCACGACAACGCCCGACCGACCGCGCCCTCGCATCTGGAGAAGATCTTCTGGGGCGGTCGTCTGGGTGTCGGACACGACGAGCAGAACTACATCGACTGGATCCGAGACGCCACCGACCATGAGGACCTCGCAGACTGGCTGGCCGGTGTCGACGAAATCTATTCGTCAGGAGGCATCCGAGTCAGCGTCAAGGTCCCCGACCCAGCGAGACCCTGAGGCGACGAGCCGATAGACGCGACACAGACGCGACACAGACGCGACACTGCCCTCGCCGAGGCGAGGGCTGATGAAGTGGTCGAGCGGGGCGTCGATCCCCGGACCCCACGCTTTTCAGGCGTGTGCTCTGCCGACTGAGCTACTCGACCGTGATATGCACAACCGCCTTGCAGCGGTCATGTTGGCGGTCCCGACGGGGTTCGAACCCGCGACCTCCGGCTTGACAGGCCGGCGTGAACTCCACTTCACCACGGGACCAGGTAGATCTTTGCTTGGCACCCCCAACGGGATTCGAACCCGTGCCGTCACCTTGAAAGGGTGATGTCCTAGGCCACTAGACGATGGGGGCATAGGGGGCCTGTAACTCGTTGAGAGCGAGCAAAACCTAGCAGCAACCACCACAAGATCCACCACGAGATCCACCACAGATTCCGGCGTTCATGTCGCGGTCAGCACGCTATGGAGGGGTTGAGCGCGACATGAATGGTGGGTTGGGTCATGGGGCGAGCACCCTGACGCAATCCTCCAGAAGCCAGCTGAGGTAGCTGTACAGGGCGTACTCGGTGGAGTCGACGTAGGCCGGTGCAACTTCGTCAACCGCCGGATCGTCGGACACGCCGACCAGCGTGCCGAGAACCAGGCGTAACGAGTTCAGGGCCTGCATGAACGCCATCAGGTGGCCCTCATCGACGACGCCGTCACCTTCGAGCGCATCCTCGACGATCGCAATCGCCGCCAACTTCGATTGCACCAAGTCGGTTCGCATCCATCCTTGGTACTCGGCTTCGAGCTTCTCGTCGTGAGGGTGGGCAACCGGGAACAACCTCACCATCAGGACCTGGGCATCGCTGGTCGGTTCCGGGTCGGTCAGCAGGGCTCGTAACTCGCCGATCAGATGCAGCACGAGCGAGGTCTCGTCACGTCCCAAGTTGATCACATACGCGTCACCCTCGCGTCGCACCGGCGAAGTGAAGCGGCTCATCGTTGTGCACTCGTTCGGCTGATGTTCATTCGGCTGGTCCGTCTTTTTGCATGGTGGCCCACAGGCCGTGCTCGTGGAGCCGAAACACGTGCATCTCAGCCTGCTCGCGAGTGCCGTTGGCGACCACCGCTTTGCCCTCATTGTGGACGCCGAGCATCAGTTCGGTCGCCTTCTCCAACGAGTACCCGAACAATTTCTGCAGCACGAATGTGACGTAACTCATCAGGTTCACCGGGTCGTTCCAGACCAGCACGATCCACGGATGATCAGGAGCTACTTGCTCGTCGAGCGAGGGATCCATCACCTCCGTTGGTTCGAGTGTGGTCGGCATATCACCATTCAGCCGCGCATCGCCAGCGATACGGCGTTGGCCTGATCGCTCATGCGACCGTACGATGGGATAGCTATGGCCGTCGGCACCCGTCCCCTCGTTCCATCGCGGCTCGCACCGGGCGGCGTGGCGCATGGCACTCGGCGCACGGCGACGACCAAGTTCGGTGCGTACGTCGCTCTGACAAAACCGCGGATCATCGAGTTGCTCCTGATCACAACGGTTCCGACGATGGTGTTGGCCGAGGGTGGTTGGCCATCGACGTGGCTCGTGATCATCACACTGATCGGGGGCACGCTCGCCGCAGGAGGTGCCAACGCAATCAATATGTACGTCGACCGCGACATTGATGCATTGATGGAACGCACCAAGAACCGACCGCTGGTAATCGGTGTGATTGCGCCACGCAACGCCCTGATCTTCGCCCTCGCGCTCGAAGCGATGGCGTTTGGCGTGCTGTGGGCGGGCGCCAACGTCCTGTCGGCGGTGCTGGCACTCGCTGCGACGGCGTTCTACGTCGGGATCTACACGCTTTGGCTGAAGCGCACCAGCACGCAGAACATCGTGATCGGAGGTGCCGCCGGCGCCGTTCCGGTGTTGGTCGGTTGGGCGGCGGTCCAGAACTCACTGTCCTGGGCCCCACTCGTCTTGTTCGGGGTGATGTTCTTCTGGACGCCACCGCATTTTTGGGCGTTGGCGATCAAGTACGCCGACGACTACCGAGCAGCCAATGTCCCAATGCTCCCCGCAGTCGTTCCGTTCAAGAACGCCGTTCGTCAAATGATTGGGCACACGCTGGCGATGGTCGCCTGCACGCTGATCCTGATTCCGGTTGCCGATCTCGGCTTGATCTACTCCGTCGCCGCCGCCGTGCTCGGGGCAATCTTCATCGGTGCCATCCTGTGGCTCGGAAACCACCCGACAGCCGGTGCCTCGATGCGTGTGTTCGGCTATTCGATCACCTACGTCACCGTACTGTTCACCGCGATGACGCTTGACGTGCTGGTCTCATGACACGGGTCCATGACCAGGTTCAGCGTGGGGATTTCCGTTCGAGGTCAGCCCGGCCAGTAGTGTTCGGTCGGTAGTGTCGAGACGACTCTGCGAGCGCTCGAACCATTTCCGAACTCATTTCCGAACTAATTCCAAGGTCCAAGGGAACTCAATCCGTCTCATGACGACGATCGATACACGTCCAGATGCCGACGCCGCGCTCGACTCAGTCGGGTCGTTCTTCGCATGCGCGGCCGCCTGGGTCACGTCAACCGACCACAAGCGGATC
>JANMTV010000332.1:0-30772 GCA_031390905.1 Ilumatobacteraceae bacterium
TCGCCGAGATCCAGGCCGATCAACAGGTGCAAGAGGTCTATCTGGGAACCGCGAAGGAAGCGGCTGCACATGGCTGAACCAATGCTCGAGTTGGTCGGTGTGACTGCGGGCTACGTGCGCTCGATGGTTCTGTTCGACGTCAACCTCTCGGTACCCAAGGGCGGTGCGGCGGCGATCATGGGCCACAACGGCGCCGGGAAGACGACGCTGCTGCGGGTCGCTGTCGGCCTGATCCCGGTGAAGTCAGGGAAGGTATTGCTCGACGGTGAGGACGTCACCAAGGCGCGTCCCAACCACAGGGTTCGCAACGGTCTCGGCTATGTCCCACAGGGCCAGCTCTGCTTTCCGCAGATGACCACGATGGAGAACCTCCAGCTGGTCTCGACCGTGAAGTCCGAGATCGACGAGGTGCTCGACACATTTCCCGCCCTCACCGGACTGTTGAACAAGCGAGCGGGTCTGTTGTCGGGTGGTCAACGCCAACAGCTCGCCATCGCGCGGACCGTGCTGGGGAAGCCGCGGTTGTTGATCCTGGACGAGCCGACCGAGGGCATCCAGCCCAACGTGGTTGCAGAGATCGAACAGGTCATCGTCGACCTCACCCGTCGCGGCGAATTCACCGTGCTGTTGGTCGAGCAACACGTCGGTTTCGCGCTCCGCTCGACCGACATGTACTACGTGCTCGAGTCGGGTCGCATCACGGGCAGTGGTGAGGGTGGGGAGAACTCGCTCGACGCGGTCCGCGCTGCGATGGCAGTCTGAGCCCATCCGAAGATCGTTGGCTGAGTTGGGGAGCCCGGTGTCGATCAGGTGCTGTGACTTCGACTTGCAGGGTCGGTGCGCACGCTCTCCCCACACCTACGCGACACTCGCACTACGACTCGGAACCCTCCCGGTGCTGCTCAGCGAACGACTCGGCCATACCTCAATCGCAGTTGCCATCGACCGTTACTCGCACGTCATCCCCAGCATCGACAGACACGCCGCCGACATCGTCGCACAATTGACCGAACGGCCACACGCTCCGACCACGCAACTCACACAAAATTCCCGACAGACCCGGACTCGATCAGATCGGTTCGACGGCGATCTTCGCTCTGACGGCATCGGTGATCTTGCGGATGTGGGTCTGGTTGGAGGTCACGATCGCGTGCTAGTGGTCTTAAACCCTCCTACACGAAAGTGTGTACGGATTCAAATCCCGTCCTGGGCACGACGAGGAGAAGTCTGTGAGCTGGCCGTGTCGTTCGCGGGTTGGGGCGGACAACGGCGAAACATGGCGGAAGTCTTTCCCCCGTAGTATCGCTGTCATGCACCTGTCGCCGCACGAGCAAGAGCGACTCCTTGTTCACGTCGCCGCCGGAGTGGCCGCCGCCCGTCGCGATCGCGGCCTGCGGCTGAACTATCCCGAGTCGGTCGCCATTCTCACTTCGTGGGTCTACGAGGCCGCTCGCGACGGCCGCACGGTCGCCGACTTGATGGAAGCGGGCCGGCACGTATTGGGTCGCGACGACGTGATGGAAGGCATTCCCGAGATGGTCGACGAAGTGCAGATCGAGGCCACCTTCCCAGATGGAACCAAGCTGGTCACGCTGCACCAGCCCATCCAGTGAGCGACCGTCCAGTGATCGGCACAGAATGATTCCCGGTGAGGTGCTCGGCCCTGATGGCAGCATCGCGCTCAACGTCGGTGCGGCGCAGTGCACGGTGACGGTCGTCAACGGCGGTGACCGGCCGGTACAGGTCGGTTCGCACTACCACTTTGCGGAGGTCAACCCTGCGCTGCTGTTCGACCGCGATGCGGCGCATGGGCACCGGCTCGATATCGCTGCGGGTACGTCGGTGCGCTTCGAACCAGGCATCGAGCGCGTGATCACTTTGATCCCGGTCGGCGGTGCGCGAATCGTCGCGGGCCTCCGCGGAGAAGTGGCGGGGGCGCTCGATGGTTGAGATCTCGCGAGCCCACTACCGTCGGCTGTACGGGCCGACCACCGGTGACCGCGTGCGGCTGGCCGACACTGGCCTCTTCATCGAAGTTGAGCGCGACCTGTGCGTGGGCGGCGAGGAAGCGGTGTTCGGCGGCGGCAAGGTCATCCGTGAATCGATGGGTCAGTCGGCGCGTACTCGCGCTGAGGGCACACCGGATCTGGTCATCACCGGTGCGCTGATTCTTGACCACTGGGGCGTGGTGAAGGCTGACATCGGTGTGCGCGACGGTCGCATCGTCGGTATCGGCAAAGCGGGCAACCCGGACACGATGAGTGGGGTCGACCCGACGCTGGTGATCGGGCCTTCCACCGATGTGATGTCGGGCAACGGTCGTATTCTCACCGCCGGCGCGATCGACTGCCACGTGCACCTCATCTGCCCGCAGGTTGTCGATGAGGCGCTGGCCTCGGGCATCACCACCATTGTCGGCGGCGGCACGGGACCGACCGAGGGGACCAAGGCAACAACGGTCACCCCAGGGGTATGGAGCCTGTCGCGAATGCACGAGGCGATGGACCACCTACCGATCAACGTCGTGCTGCTGGGCAAGGGCAACACGGTGTCGCACGAGGGGCTTCGCGAGCAGGTGCTGGCCGGCGCCGGCGGCTTCAAGCTGCACGAGGACTGGGGCACCACGCCCGCTGCCATCGATGCCTGCCTCACCGTGGCCGACGAAACCGGTGTACAGGTTGCCATCCACACCGACACGCTCAACGAGGCCGGTTATGTGGATTCCACGCTGGCCGCAATCGCTGGCCGCTCCATCCACACGTACCACACCGAAGGTGCCGGTGGCGGCCATGCGCCCGACATCATCACCGTCGCTGCGCTGCCGAATGTGCTGCCGTCGTCCACCAATCCCACGCGCCCGCACACGATCAATACGCTCGCGGAGCACCTCGACATGTTGATGGTCTGCCATCACCTGAACCCGGCGGTGCCCGAGGATCTTGCGTTCGCAGAAAGCCGCATTCGCCCTTCCACCATCGCTGCCGAAGATGTGTTGCATGACATGGGCGCGATCTCAATCATCGGCAGTGATTCACAGGCGATGGGTCGTGTCGGTGAGGTGATTCTGCGGACGTGGCAGACTGCGCACGTCATGAAACTGCGCAGAGGCTCGGCACCCGGCGACGGCGTGGCCGACAACCACCGTGCCCGCCGCTACGTGGCGAAGTACACGATCTGTCCGGCGGTTGCGCATGGTCTCGACCACGAGATTGGCTCCGTTGCAGTGGGCAAGCTGGCCGACCTCGTGCTGTGGGACCCTCGCTTCTTCGGCGTGCGGCCCCACGCGGTACTCAAGGGCGGCATGATCGCGTGGGCGCAGATGGGTGACGCAAATGCCTCCATCCCCACGCCGCAACCGGTGTACGCGCGTCCGATGTTCGGCGCCATGCCACGCGCTGCAGCCGCAATCAGCGTGACCTTCGTGGCCCAAGCTGCGCTCGACGACGGGCTCGTCGAACGACTGGGACTGGCACGGCGATTGGTTGCGTCGGCCGACACTCGGTCTAGGGGCAAGACCGACCTGCCGGAGAACGACGCGATGCCTTCCATCACCGTGCACCCAGACACGTTTGCCGTGCGTATCGATGGCGAGTTGATCGACGAGCAACCTGTAGCGGAGCTGCCAATGGCACAGCGCTACTTCCTCTTCTGATGCGCACGTCGGCCACTCTCTTACTACTGGCGGACAGTCGGTTTCCCACCGGTGCCCATGCGCACAGTGCCGGCATCGAGGCGAGCCACGCCCGCGGTGATGTGCGCAATGTCGCCGACCTTGCCGACTTTCTCGACGGTCGGCTGCTGACCACTGCACCTGTGGAAGCAGCGTTTGCCGCCGCAGCTGTCGTTTGTGGAAATGGCGGCAGTGACCTGCGCGAGTTGGACCACCAGCTGGCCATCCGCACGCCATCACCTCGTCTGCGGACGGTCAGCCGCACCCTCGGCCGTCAGCTGCTGCGCCCTGCCGAACGTGCATGGCCCGGTGCCAACTACGCGGCGCTCCGCGCGCTCCACCCCGATGGACCGATGCAACCGGTCGCGCTTGGCGTGGTGGGTGGGGCCGCTGGCCTGACGCCGTTCGACGCGGCGCTGTGCTCACTGCACCACCTGGTCGGTGCGGTCACCACCGGCGCGGTCCGCCTGCTGGGCCTCGACCCATTCGAGGTGCACGCCCTCGCGGCGCGGCTGGGACCTCGGCTGGATGCGCTGGCATCCGTGGCCGCGGAGCAGGCAGCATCTCTGGAACCGGCGGCGCTGCCCGCCACCAACAGCATGTTGGCCGACATACTTGCCGAACATCACGCCACCTGGGAGGTGAGGCTCTTTGCCTCCTGATCACAACCCCGACCAGCCTCACCATCCGGGAGACGGCCACACGCACGGGCACCACGACGGCCTGCCCGACGACACGCTGTGGGCGTTCGGCCCGCCCGGCGCACGTCCGCTGCGCATCGGTATCGGCGGCCCGGTCGGCAGCGGCAAGACCGCGCTGGTTGCCGCACTGTGCCGGTTGCTTGCCGACTCCGTCAGCATCGTGGTGGTCACGAACGACATCTTCACGACCGAGGATGCCGAGGCGCTGCGGCGCATGGCGGTGCTCGACGACCATCGGATCGCGGCCGTCGAAACCGGCGCCTGCCCGCACACCGCGATCCGCGACGACATCTCAGCCAACCTCGATGCTGTCGAGCAACTGGAAGCCGCTAACGCACCAGTTGAGCTGACCCTTCTCGAGAGTGGTGGCGACAACCTGACAGCGATCTTCAGCCGCGCATTGGTGGACCGGCAGATCTTTGTGATCGATGTGGCCGGTGGTGACAAGGTGCCGCGTAAGGGTGGCCCGGGCGTGACAACCGCCGACCTGTTGGTGATCAACAAGACCGACTTGGCTCCGTTGGTGCACGCCGATCTGGCGGTGATGGACCGAGACGCGAAAGCTCGACGTGGCGATCTGCCGATCGCGTTCACGTCGCTGGCCGAGCCTGGCGGAGCGACGGTGGTTGCCGATTGGGTGCGCGTTCAGTTGACGGCTTGGCGCGACACAGCAAGCGCGTAGTTCACCAACATGCGCGCCAGCACCACGATTGAGGTTGGTCTCGATGCACGCGGCCACACGGTGGCCCGCCGGCTTCAGTGCGAGGTGCCGCTGCTGGTGCGTGTGGCCGACACGCCCGGGCGAGAGCTGAGCCTGCTGTTGGTCAACGGCGCCGCCGGCCCACTCGGTGGAGATCATCTGCGCTTCCGTCTGGAGGTGGGGCCAGGCGCCCACGTGATGGTGCGGTCGGTCGCCGCGACCATGGCGCAGCCAGGGCCGACGGGCGAGCCTTCACTGTTGGAAGTTGAGCTGGTGGTGCACGAGCGGGCGACGCTGGATTGGGCGCCCGAGCCGATGGTGAGCGTCCGTCAGAGCTGGCATCGCACGACGATGCATCTCAGTGCTTCGGGCTCGGCAACGGTGTCGGTTCGCGAGAGTGTCTCGCTCGGTCGTCACGGCGAGGCGCCGGGTCACCTCCAGTTGCAACAGCGCGTCACCATCGAGGGTGTGGACGTACTGCGCCACGACACTGAGTTCGATGCTGGCCCGCTGCTGGGCGTCGGAGCGCAGGGCGCCGGGCGATCGATGTGCTCGGAGGTGCGGATCGGCGCCGACCTGCCGGCGCTGGTCTCGGAGGTCAGCCCGGAACTCGTGCGCGCCGTGTTTCACCTCTCTCCGATCTGTGCCCTGATCACCATCCGGAGCGCATGAGCGGGCAATCGGCGGGCCGGTTGGTCTGTTGGTCAGACCAAATTTGATCGAGCAGACATTGCAAGGAAACATTCGCGAAACGCGAGGTCCGTAGCGTCAGCGCCATGTCCTTCGACCTCACCAGCCGGCTACCGGCAATCGGTGGTTCCGTGCGCCACACACTTCGGGCCACAGCCGACACTTGCTACTGGGGGTACATCGACCGCGACCAGCCACCCTGCCTGGTGGTCGACGATGGCGATGTGATCGACGTCGAGACGATCACTCACCACTCGGGCGATGCCCCCGATCTGTTGATGGATGAGGGTGTCCGGGCCCTCTGGAATGGTATTCCAGAGGCAGCTCGAGGCCCCGGCGTACACATCCTCACCGGCCCCATCCATGTCCGCGGTGCCCAGCCTGGCGACACGCTGGCGGTTCGCATCATCTCGATGACGCCGCGCACGCCGTATGGCTCGAACCTCGCGGCGAACTGGGGATTGCTGTACGACGTGTTCGGGAAGGAACGCATCACGATCTATGGCCTCGACCATGAAGAGCCAGGCAGCCAGGCAGCGGTGGGCACACCGTTCAGTACGACTGCCAGCCCGATGTTCGGTTTCGACTTCACTGCTCGCGCTCTCTACGACCTACCCGGCGTTGTCTCGGAACCCGACCTCGCAGCTCGTCAACCGTTTAGCAGAAGCGTGCGGGTGCCAGTGCGGCCGCACTTCGGCGTGATGGGTGTGGCGCCGGCCGAGCCCGGCCGCCTGTCGTCCATCCCACCCGGGGTGTTCGGTGGGAATGTCGACAACTGGCGGGTCGGGCCGGGTGTCACGATGTGCTATCCGGTGCTGGTGCCCGGCGCAAATCTGTACGTCGGCGACCCACATTTGGCACAGGGCGACGGCGAGATCTGCGGCACCGCGATTGAGGCGTCGCTCAACGCCACAATCCAGGTCTCGGTGTTGCGCGGTGTAGGTACTACGGCGCCGTTGCTCGAGACCCCGACGCATTGGTTCACACACGGGTTCGGAGACGATCTTGATTCGGCGATGCGTGGCGCCGCCGAACGAATGCTGTGGCTGATGCAGGAGCACCTTGGCCTCACGGCCGACGACGCCTATTCGCTGGCCTCTGTGGCGATGGATCTCGGTGTCACGCAGGTAGTCGACGGCACGCTCGGGTGTCACGCTTCCATCGCTCGATCGATCCTTGCATGAGCCGGCATGTGCTCGCCTTCTCCGACGTGTGGCGCGCTCCACCCTTGTGTGGTATGGTCTGACCATCAGTCCAACTAGGATGCCCGTGGGTATCGAAGATAGGGGTCTCGGAATGCCGATCATGCGAATGAACCACGCGGTGTTGTACGTGCGTGATGCGTTTCGGTCGCAACGTTTCCATGCCGACGTGCTTGGTTTCAGGACGGTGATTGAACACCCGGCGGGTGCCTTCGTGTTTATGCGGGCGCCAGCCTCGGAAAATCACCACGACATCGCGTTCTTCTCCGTCGGCTCCGCGGCCGCGGCCAGTCAGGCCGGCAAGAGCACAGTCGGGATGTACCACATCGCGTGGGAAGTACCGACGCTGCACGAGCTGGACGAGATGCGCACACGTCTCGCCGGTGTCGATGCGTTGGTGGGTGCCAGTGATCACGGTGCCAACAAAAGTCTCTATGCCCGCGACCCCGACGGGCTGGAGTTCGAGGTGATGTGGCTAGTGCCGCCCGAGCATTGGGGCGATAGCGAGCACGAAGCGATTGTTGACCCCCTCGACCTTCACGCGGAGCTTGAGCGCTTCGCCCAGGTGGGCCTGCGATGAGCCACATCGCATTTGATCCTGTGGCACGCCAGACCATCTCGGCGGAAATCCGTCAGCGATTGGCCGATGCCATCCACACCGGCCAGTTGGCGCCCGGTACCCCACTGCCCGCGGAGCGCTTGCTCTGCCAGGAGTTCGGTGTCGCTCGCACATCTGTTCGTGAAGCGATTCAGGGCTTGGTCATTGCCGGCTATCTCGAGCGGCGTGGCAACCGTTCCGTCGTTGCCGAGCACTTGCCGGAGGTCAACTTCTCAGGCGACGACCGCAAGGCACTGGTCGCTCAGTTGTTCGAAGTTCGTCAGGTGATCGAGCCGGCCATCGTGGAGATGGCAGCACGTCGTGCAACCGACGCGGAGCGCGAGGAGATCTTTCGCATTGCAGCGCTCACCCCGAAGAGTCTCGACGAGTTCCGCGAGATTGACCGCTCGTTCCATGCGGCGCTAGCAAGAGCGTGCGGTAACCCGCTACTCAACGAGGTGCATGCCAAGGCGCTATCCGCGCTCTTCGGCTCGGGCGAGTTCGCCTCGCTGCTGTATGCGGAAGTGAACCGGATCGAAGTCGTCGAACTGATCGATTCGTCGACCGTTGCCCATCGGGCCATCGCCGAGGCGGTCGTGAAGGGCTACACCCGTAAGGCCGCAGCAGCGGTGGTCTCACACCTCGATGATGTCGAGCGGCGCATGGTGGAGCGGTTGCTGTGAGCATCGTCCCGACCAGCAACGACACGACCAGCAACGACGTGACGACCAGCGACGTGACGACCAGCGACAAGTACTGCCACTTCTTCGACGACGACTTGTTTTTAGAGACGGATCGTCCGGGTTTCCGTCGGCGGGTGATTGTTGGCGACCATCTCGAGTTGTGGTTCTGGCGAATCAAGGGAGGCGCCGCCGGTTCCTTCCTTCACGATCACCAAGCCAACGAACAGCTCGGCATCATCATGCGCGGCACGCTCGACTTCCGCATTGGTGACGAGACCCGCAAGGTTCTCGGTGCCGGCGACCTGTACCTTGCGCCGCCGACGGTGCCCCACGGAGACAGCGTGTTCATCGGTGATGACGAGTTCGACGAAGTGTGGATTCTTGATGTATTCGCACCGCCGCGAAGCGGAGGTGTGTCGTGAGTGCTGATTGGCGTCTCGCTGTCGATATCGGCGGCACGTTCACCGATGTGGTGCTTTTTGATGGTGCATCGGGGCGCGTGGTTGTCGACAAGACGCTCACCACGCCCGCTGCGCCGTTGCAGGGTGTGCGGACCGCAGTGATGCAGCTGTTGGCGAAGGCCGATGTTCGCCCAGCAGACATCACCGCGCCCATCGTGCACGCCACCACTCTGATCACGAACGCGTTGATCGAAGGCAAGATCGGGCGCGCCGGCATGGTCACCACCACCGGCTTCGGCGACACACTGCTCATTCGCAACGAGCACCGTTACGACATGTACGACCTGCAGATCGAGTTCCCGGCGCCACCGGTACCTCGAGACCGGGTGATCGAAATTGGCGAGCGCACTACACCTCACGGCGCTGTACACCAGGCGCCCTCAGTCGAAGATCTGGCAGCGGTCACCGAGCAGTTGCGTGCTGCCAAGGTTGAAGCGGTGGGTGTGTGCCTGATCAACTCGTATGCGAACCCTGCCAACGAACGGCTGGTCGCCGGGCATCTTCGCCGTGAACTGGGTGTACCGGTGTGCATCTCAGCGGAGATCTCGCCGCAGATCCGCGAGTACCCGCGGATGATTACGACCGCCTGCAACGCGGCCACCATGCCCGTTATCGGGCCGTACCTGGACGAATTGCAGAAGTGGCTGGCCAGCGAAGGCTTCGGTGGGTCGGTGCTGATGATGCTCTCGAACGGTGGCGTGGTCGCCGCCGACGATGCAGCCCGCGCCCCCATCCGACTTGTCGAGTCGGGTCCCGCCGCCGGCGCTCTGGCAGGCAGTTGGTTTGCCCGACGTCTCGGCGAGGACCGTTTGCTGTGCTTCGACATGGGCGGCACCACCGCCAAATCGTGCCTGATCGTGGATGGTGAGCCGGAGCTGACCAATACATTCGAAGTCGCCCGCATGTATCGCTTCAAGAAGGGTTCAGGCTTTCCCGTCAGCGTGCCGTCGGTCGACCTTGTCGAGATCGGTGCGGGCGGCGGTAGCCAGGCCCGCACCGACGATCTTGGTCTGCTCAAGGTCGGTCCCGAATCCGCGGGCGCCGACCCCGGCCCGGCGTGCTACGGGCGCGGCGGCACCAAGCCCGCAGTGACCGACGCCGACCTCACGCTCGGTCTGCTCGACGCGTCGTTTTTCCTTGGCGGCGACATGCCATTGGACATGGTGGCGTGCGATGCAGCCCTGCAATCGGTAGCTACTCCGCTGGGGTTGTCGGCAGACGACACGGCCGCCGGCATTCACGAGCTCGTCAACCAGAACATGGCGGCAGCATCACGAATGCACGCCGTCGAGCAGGGTGCCGATCTGCGTGGTATCACCGTGCTGGCGTTCGGTGGTGCCGGCCCAGTGCACGCATGCGGCGTTGCCGAGCTGCTCGAATCACCGCGAGTGATCTTCCCTATCAACGCCAGTGTGCTGTCAGCGTTCGGTACTTTGGTGTCGCCGGTGCGTATCGACCTGGCGCGCAGCATGGTGCGCCCGATGGAGTCGGTCGACGTTGTCGAACGCGACGCGTTGCTCGCCGAGCTGCGCGAGGAGGGTCGGCGAGTGTTGTCGGCGGCCGGCGTCGAACACGATGCCATTCGATTCCGCTACGGCGTCGACGCTCGCTATCTGGGTCAGGGCAACGAGATCACCATCTGGGTCGGTGAGGGCGCAATCGGTGACGAGACGTGGCCGGTTACGTACGCAGAAGTGGTTGCGTTGTTCGACGCTGACTATCGCCGCATCTATGGGCTCACCATTCCCGACATCGGTGTCGAGGCCGTCACCTGGCGCCTGTCGGCCTTTGCAGCTGCGGCGCCTGTCGAGCCATTGACCGAGCTGAACACGGGCATCGGGGAGCAGTTCCGTACACGACCCGTTCGGTTCTCGCGTGGCGCCGCCGCCATTGAGACGCCCGTCTACCGTCGCCGCGATCTCGGCCTCGGTCAACGCATTGAAGGGCCTGCAATCGTCGAGGAGCGCGAAACCACAGCGGTGATCCGCCCAGGCTGGGTCGCGACGGTGGCCCCCGATGGTTCGTTGGTTGCTGACCGAACCGCCACCACTACCCCTGCAGGAGGTGCACGATGAGCCGCACGTTCGACCCGATCGAGCTGGAGGTGCTGTGGCAGAGCCTCATTGCCACCGTCAACGAGCAGGCTCGCGCATTGCAACGCGCTGCGTTCTCACCGATCGTTCGCGAGGCGGGCGACCTGGCCAACGCGGTGTTCGACCGCCGCGGTCGGATGGTCGCGCAGGCCGTCACAGGCACGCCCGGCCACATCAACTCGCTCGCCCGTGCCGCCTCCGCGATGCTCGATGAGTTCCCGACGGACACCTTGGTCGAGGGCGATGTCCTCATCACCAACGATCCCTACAAGACAGCGGGCCAGTTGCTCGACGTGACAGTGCTGTACCCCGTATTCCTTGGGGGTCGTGTGGTTGCCTTCTTCGGTTCCACCATCCACCACACAGACGTCGGCGGTTACGGCATCGGCGCCGGTGGCCGCGACGTGTTCGAGGAAGGGCTGTGGATTCCTATCTGCCGGCTCATGATCGCTGGCGAACGAAACACCGATGTCTGGAAGTTCATCCTGTCGAACGTGCGCCAGCCGGACCACATGGCTGGCGACTTGCACGCGCAGATGGCCAGCGGCGAAGTGGGGGCGCAACGCCTGCGCGCTTTGTGTGCTCGCCACGACCTCGCCGACATCGAGGAACTTGCCGACGAGATCATCACTCGGTCCGAAGCCGCAACAAGGGCCAGCATCCGCGAGCTGCCGGCCGGTACGTACCGCGCCGCTGCCGTGCTGGACCTCGCTGATGGCAGCAAGATCGACATTGTGTGCGCCATCACCGTCGACACTGATCTCGGGGAGATCACCGTTGACTACGCCGGCTCGTCGGGTGCCAGCCCGTTTGGTATCAACGTCGTCAAAAACTACACGCACGCCTACACCACCTTCACCGTGCGCTCGGTGCTCAACCCGGAGCTGCCCAACAACCACGGCAGCCTTGCCCCTATCAAGGTGGAGGCTCCGAAGGGTTCCATCGTCAACGCGGTCTCGCCGCAACCGTGCACCGCTCGCCACGTCGTGGGGATGTTCCTGCCGAATGCGTTGTTGAAAGCGCTTGCCCAGATTCGGCCGCTCCAGGCCATGGCCGAGGGTTCGGGAGCTGTCTGGACCATGCAGGTCAGTGGTAACCATCCCGATGGGCGGCCGTTCATCACTGCGATGTTCACATACGCCGGCGGTGTCGGGGCTCGCGCTACCAAGTCCGGGCTCTCGGCCTGCTCGTACCCCACCGGGGTCGCGGCGGTACCGATCGAGGTTGTGGAGGCGTCTGCGCCCATTCATTTCCTGCGCAAGGCGCTTCGGCCGGGCAGCGGCGGCAACGGCCAGCAGATCGGCGGGCTGGGCCAAACGATTGAGTTCACCGTCGATACCGAGCAGACGTGGCAACTCAACGCTGTCACCTCGCGGTTGGTCGATGCGCCGCTGGGTATCTTCGGTGGTGAGCCGGGCGAGGCCGGTGCATTCACCATCAATAGCGAGCCCGTGCGCACACAGGCACGCATCACCCTGCAGCCGGGCGACGTGGTCCGCCTCGACCTGCCGGGGGGCGGTGGCTACGGGGCCACTGCCGAGGCCTTGGCCGGGGTCGACTGAGATGTCGGACTGGGCGGGGGCGACCACATTCGCCGAGAGCTGGCGTCGCTCTATCCAGCGCAGCCCAGACGCGTCCTTCCTGATCTTCGAAGGTCCCGATGGCACCGTTACCGAGTGGACGTACAGCGAGTTCGACGCCGTTGTCTCGCGCGCTGCGAGCTTCCTGGGGAACGTCGGGGTTGTGCGCGGCAGCGCAGTGCACCTCGCTCTCACCAATAGCCCGGCATTCGTTGCCCTGTGGCTGGCGACCATCAGCCTTCGTGCGTGGATCGTGCCCTCCGACCCAATGGGGACCGCTGCCGAGTTGTCTGCGCACGTGGCGCGCACGTCGCCGGTTGTCGGCGTCTGCTCCGCCGATCGTGCTGCCGTCTACCGCAGTGGCGTGGGCGCGCTGCCAGTTGTCGAAGTGGACGAGGCCGATGTAGTGCTGGCCGGGCTCGGCACCGCAACGTGCCAGCACTGGCCGCATCCGGCTCTGTCTGACCGGGCGGCGGTGATGTTCACCTCTGGCACCACCGGCGCCCCAAAGGGGGTGGAGGTCACGCAAGCCAATTACGCATTTGCTGGCGCCACCATGGCCGCCACCGCAGGTCTAGGCCCGCAGCATCGCCAGTTGGTGGTTCTGCCTGTTTTTCACGCCAACGCTCAGTACTACAGCATTGCCTCGGCCATCTGGGTCGGCGCCTCGGTGGCACTGATGCACACGTTCTCGGCGAGCCGATTCCTTTCGCAGGCGGCGCAGCACGCCGCCACCCACGCCAGCCTGTTCGCGGCGCCGATTCGTATGATCCTGAGCCGCGGCGCCACGCCCGTGGAGGGTGTGCGCCTGCAGCACTGCTGGTACGCCATGAACATCGGCGATGATCAGTACGAGATGCTCAGTGAGTTGGTTGGGTGTCGCCCACGGCAGCTCTATGGCATGACGGAGACCATTCCGGCGGTGCTCACCGAACCTCGCGAGTCGCCGCTGGCGTCGTCGATGGGTTTTGCCACGGATGGCTGCGAGGTTGATGTGCAACGAGCCGACGGCTCGTCGGTGTCAACTGACGAGGTCGGCGAAATCGTCGTGCGCGGGACCTCGGGTATCGCGCTGTTCGCCGGCTATCTCGACGACCCGGCAACGACCTCGGCGTCGTTTCGCGACGGATGGTTCCTCACCGGAGATCGCGCTCGGCGCGATCACTCGGGTCGGCACTGGTTCGATGGGCGGCGCTCCGACGTACTGAAGGTGGCCGGCGAGAATGTGTCGACGGTGGAAGTGGAGCATGTGCTCTGCGCTCACCCGGGCGTGCTGGAAGCCGCCGTCGTGGGGCGTGCCGATCAGATTCGCGATGAGGTGCCCGTTGGGTTTGTTGTCGCCGCTGACCGCACGCAGCCACCGTCCATTGAGGAACTGCACGCGTGGTGCGCCCAGCGGTTGACGAAGGCGAAGCGGCCTCACGAGCTCACACTGGTGGACGAGCTACCGCGTACGAGCGTTGGCAAGATCCGCAAGTTTCTGCTTCGGGATCTGGCGCCAGAAGAGGCTCTCGCCTCCACCATCGATGACAGAAAGGGTGCGCTTGCATGACTGTTCTCACCACCGAGCTCCTCAGCTCGTTCGACACGTCGGTCACCGACGTAGCTACCGCCGTCACCCTGCCACCGGAGATCTACACCTCAGACGAGTTTCTCGCGTTTGAACGGTCAGCGCTGTTTGCCACACAGTGGCAGTGCGTCGGGCTGGCCAGCCGCATTCCGAACGTCGGTGACTACTTCACCACCACCACCAACGGTGAGCCGATCATCGTCACTCGCGCGAAAGACAACTCGGTGCACGCGTTCTCCTCGATCTGCCAGCACCGCGGCATGCAGGTGGCTGACGACTCGGGCAACTGCACCAAGTTCACCTGCCCGTACCACCTCTGGAGCTACGACCTCACCGGCCGTCTGCTTGGTGCACCGGCGATGGAGCGCACTCTAGGCTTCGAGAAGAAGGACTTTCCGTTGCCGCGCTTGGGAGTGGAGTTGTGGCAGGGCTTCGTGTTCGTGCATTTCGACGTGAACGCGGCGCCGCTCGCGCCCAGCCTGTCCGCGTATGAGCCGTACCTTGAGCACTACGACCTGGAGAACGCTGTCTGCCCCGGCACATTTACGCTCACCGACCTTCCGTGGAACTGGAAGGTGATGTTCGAGAACTTCAACGATGGCTACCACGCCAACAAGCTGCACCACACCATTCAAGACTTCTGCCCCAGCGAACTGGCCGCCTTCCCGGTGGAGTGGACGCCAACCTCCAATGTGATCTTCCGGACCAACGGCTACACGCACATCGATGGGGGCTTCAATGCCACCACCAAAGCGCTCATGCCGGTGTTCCCCGATCTCACCGAGGAAGAGCGCTGGCGGTCGACGTTCGCGCTGATGCCGCCAACGCTGTGCTTCGGAACAGCGCCGGATCAGGCCTTCTTCTTCATTGTGCGTCCGAAGTCGGCCGGCACCATCGACGTCGAGATCGGCTATCTGTTTCATCTTTCCGCCCTCAGTCACCCGATGTTCGATCACCTGCTTTCAATCAGCGACGCCGGTGTGCAGGTATTCGTGCAGCAAGACCAGGATGCGACCACGAAAGTGCAGCGTGGCATGGAGAGCCGGTTCGCCACTCGTGGTCGTTACTCGTGGCAGGAGGCCAGCCACATTCAGTTCAACAAGTGGCTGGTTGACCGTTACCGACGGAACTGGCCGGCATCGTGACGATGCAGACGACCGATTCAGTGGTGCCGTCGGCGTCGGCAATTGCCGACGCGCTTGCGTTATGGGGCCATGACGGCTGGCTGACGCCGCCGCTGATCCCTGTAGTTGGCGCGCCAGCGCCGGCCATCGGTCGCGCGCTCACGCTCGCCATTACTGCTGGCGCACAAGGCCCCGGATTCTCTGCCATCTACGACGTGCTGTCGCGCGACCTGACGGGTCGCGTGCTAGCGGCAGCGGGTCGCTATGCAGCAGCGGAAGATCTGGTGGCGACTGCGCTGAGCGAGGGAGAACCCCTCACTCGCGCCTACCGCCACAAGAAGTCCATCGTTGACGAGCTGAGGGGGTGAACAAGGGGGGCGAGCGATGCTCCATGACGTGAAGACCGCGCCGGCGACGGCGCGGAAGCAGCCAGACACACACCACACCTTCGGGGAGAACCATGAGAACCAAACCAATGTTCATTGCGGCATTTGCCGCCCTGACGCTCGTTACCGCCGCGTGCGGTTCCGACGACAACAGCACCAGCACTTCTGACGCCACCGATGCCACTACTGTCACCGAGGCACCGGCCGACAGCACTGCACCAACCGATAGCGCGGCACCGGCCGATAGCGCTGCACCGGCCGATAGCGCTGCACCAACCGATAGCGCTGCACCAACCGATTCGACGGTGCCGACCGATAGTGCTGCCGCGACGCCAGTCGAGTTGGACACCAATGGCGATGGCAACGTCGTCTTCGGCATCGCCGCAGCTGGCCCTCGTGACGACGGCGGCTACTACCAGGCGCTGGTCGACAAAGCGATCGCCATTTCGGAAGACAACGGCTTCAGCGAGCCAATCGTGGTGGACAACATCACCACGGAAGACGCCGCCAGCGAACTCGGCAACTTGGCAGAGCAGAACGTTGACGTCATCTTGGTTGGTGCCAGCGAGATTGCCGATCCGCTGACCGACCTGATCGCTCAGTACCCCGAGATCTTCTGGTACTGCAACTGTGGTGCTGGCTACCCGGAGAACCCTGGGCTTGCTCAGAGCCAAGATGATTCGTCGGAGATCAGCTACACGGCTGGCTACGCGACGGGCTTGCTGATGCAGGCTGCTGACGGCGAAAGTGCCGCTTTCATTGGCTGCTGTGACCTCAACTTCGAGAAGGAGGCCTACCTGGCCTACGAGCTGGGTCTGCAAGCAGTCGACCCCTCGTTCACGATGACCTACATTCCCACCGGCAACTTCCCGTTCGACTTCGACAACACCGCCGGTGCCACCGAAGCGCTGAACGGTGCCGTCACGAATGGTGCCGACGCCGTGTATCCATACCTGGGTGGCGCACACGAGCCGTTGGTTAAGATCGCCAACGAACAGGGCATCATCACGATGTCCGCTGGCTCGTCGGGTGCCTGCGCTCGAACCGACCTTGACTACCAAATCCAGGTCAGGTTCGACGGCGGCGACTACATCGATGCGATCTTCAATGAGATCATCGCTGGCACCTTCCATGAGGGTGACGTTCGAGTGTTCCGCGTGGGTGTCGACCCCGAGCCGGGCGCTGAAATCTGCGACCCGACGCCAGAGCAGCAAACTGCGATGGACGACGTGTACGCCCAGATCGCAGGGGGCGATTTCGCCGAGCAGTTCGGCGCGATCAAGGGCCAGGCCTACTCGGGCGGCTGAGCTTGTCCTTCTTGGAAACTCCGACGGTTGGGGTGGGTGCAACCGCAGCCACCCCGGCCGTTCGGCTCTCGTCGATCACCAAGCGCTACGGCCCCGTCGTCGCGTGTGACGCTGTCGACCTTGAGCTGCTGCCGGGTGAGATTCACGGCATTCTCGGTGAGAACGGTGCCGGAAAATCCACCCTTATGAAGATTTTGATCGGGCTTGTCCAGCCGGACAATGGCTCCGCGTTTGTTGCCGGTCGCGAGACCGTCATCCACGATCCACAGACCGCCGCCGACCTCGGGATCGGAATGGTTCATCAACATCTGAGCCTCGTTGGATCCCTCACCGTGTGGGAAAATGTGGTCCTCGGTGACCATCGTCGGCTCGACCGTCGCACCGCCCGCCGGCAGGTCACAGAGACCGCCGAGCACTACGGGCTCGACATCGACCCAGACCGGCATGTGGGCGAGCTCTCTGCCGGTTTGCGGCAGCGCGTCGAGCTGATCAAGTGCCTTCGCCGCGACCCGGCGATCGTGATTCTCGACGAGCCCACCTCTGTGCTCACGCCCGCCGAGAGCGAACAGCTCTTCCGCACGCTGCGAGATGTGGTTGCTCGCGAGCAGCGTGCAGTCGCTCTGGTCAGCCACAAGCTGGCCGAGATTCTGCACGCCACAGACAAGGTCACTATCATGCGCCAGGGTCGCGTGGTGGACCAGCGCACCACAGCGGATGCGACCGCGGCCTCGCTGGCTCGTGCAATGGTCGGTCGCGAAGTGTCGTTGCGGGCCAGTGCCACCGCGCTCGGCGCGGCCGCCGTGCCGCGCGAGGCCGATGGCAACGCCGAACCAGCGAGCAGGCCGAGTGTCGCTGACGACCGACCGGTGATGCTCTCCATCGACCACGCGCAGTTGCAGCGTCACGGAGTCGCAGTGCTCGACGACCTGTCGCTCACCGTGCGCGCTGGCGAGATCGTCGGCGTAGCTGGCGTGGAGGGCAACGGCCAGCGCGAGCTTGGTGACCTTCTGTCCAGCCTGATCGAGCTCGACGGTGGGTCCGTCACCCTTGATGGCCAGCGTGTTCGAAGTGGTCGCGCCGGGTCGATGGCGCGCAGCGGTGTGGCCGTGATTCCCGAGGACCGGCACGATTCGGGTTGTGTGCTCGATATGTCGGTCGCTGACAACCTGCTCATCGATCGCGTTGCGGCGCACTCGCGGTTCGGTTTCATCAATCGTGGCCACATACGGCGCACCGCTGAACAGCTGATGGCCGAGTTTGAGATCCAGGGCGCGGGCTACTCGGCGCCGTTCGGCAGTCTCTCGGGCGGCAACCAGCAGCGTGTGGTTCTGGCCCGCGAGCTCAGCAGCCAGCCCAAGGTGCTGGTTGCCGCTCAGCCCACTCGCGGGCTCGATGTCGGTGCTATCGAATACATGACGGCGCGCCTGCGTGCGGCAGCCGAGTCGGGCATCGCCGTGCTGCTCATTTCAACCGAGCTCGAGGAGATTCTCGACCTCTCGGATCGCATTGTCGTGCTGTCCCGTGGTCGCGTCATCGGCCAGCTCAACCGGGCCGACGCCACGCCCGAACGCCTTGGCCTGCTTCTCGGCGGCATGGCGACACCCGACGAACCAACGGAGGAGAGCCATGCGCGCGCCTGACGCTGCAGTGATTCGAAGAGGGCTGAAGGTCACCGGTATGTACGTAGTGTCCATCGCCGTGGCGCTCTCGCTGTCGGCAGGCCTGATCGCGATCACCGGCGGGCCGTGGCGAAAGGTGCTGAGCGCGTTGCTTGACGGCAGCATTCGCAACCCGGGCCGATGGGGCGGCACGCTGGCCGAGGCGGCGCCGCTGCTGATCGTGGCACTCGGGGCCATCATCTCCACACGCGCAGGGCTGGTCAACATTGGCCAGGAAGGTCAGGTGGCGGTGGGCGCCGCGTTAGCAGCGTTCGTCGCCACGCGCGGCAGTGGCCCGCTGGTGCTGGTGGCCGCGATCGCGGCTGGCTTCATCGGCGGTGCGCTCTGGGCTGGCATCGCAGCTTTGCTGCGTTTCTGGCGCAATGTGCCGGAGGTGATCAGCACACTGCTGCTGGTATTCATTGCGGCTCAGGCCACGGGTTATCTCCTCACGCGCACGTTCCTGCTGCTGGACTCAGACCCCAACAAGCCAAACCGTGTGCAGACCAGCGCTCAGCTTGACTCTGCTACCCGCATTGGGCGGGTGCGTCTCTTCGGCAACGAGTTCCCGTGGTCGGTGCCGGTGGCGCTGCTCCTTGCGATCGCCGTTGCGCTGCTGCTCCACCGATCAGTCTGGGGGTTCCGTTTGACGGTGCTCGGTCGCAACCCACGAACGGCTCAGCGAATCGGCGTGCCCGTCGTTGTCGCCGGGGCTGCGGCGCTTGCCATCAGCGGTGCGATGGCAGGGCTGGCCGGCGCTGCGATGTTGGCCGGTGGCACGGCCAACTATCGCTACACACCCGGCTTCGCGAACAGCGTTGGCTGGGAAGGCTTGCTCGTTGCGCTGGTTGCTCGCAACCGGCCGCTGGTCTGTCTGCCGACTGCGTTCATCTTCGCGTCGCTGCGCACCGGCTCTGGTTTTCTGGCGGCCACCGGTGTCGAGCGTTCCATCGTCGATGTCGTGCGGGCGCTGCTGGTCTTGGCGCTGCTGGTGCCGCCGGCGGTTGCCGCTGTTCAACGCCGGCGGGTGTCGCCACCGCCCGCTGCTGCCGCAGCTGAGGAGCCGACCGTCATCATGGGGGCAACGGCATGATCGCCTCGGTGTTCAACGTGATTGGCGATGTTCTCTCGTCGGAAGCGATGTACAACTCAGCGGTCAGGTTCGCCATTGTGTTGGCGTTCGCTGCGACGGGTGAGTGGGTGGCGGAGAAGGCGGGCACGCTCAATATCTCGATCGAGGCGATGATGATTGGCGGTGCGTACACATCGGCGGCGGTGTTCACTGCAACCGACACGGTGCCGGTGGCGCTGCTCGCAGGTGTTGCGGCAGGTGTCGTGGTGGCGCTCATTCAGGCGCACCTCAGCCACCAGCTGACCATCGACCAGTTCGTGGTTGGGTTGACGCTCAACCTCTTCGTACTTGGCCTCGCACTGTTCCTGGATAGTCGGTGGAAGGCAGTGACCAGCGTCGTCAAGCCGACCAAAATTCTGCTGCTGTCCGAGATTCCTTTCTTGGGTGAGGCTCTGTTCGGGCAACCGTGGCCCATGTACCTGATCGTGCCTATCGTGCCAGCTGCATGGTGGCTGGTGTTCCGCACGAGGTGGGGCCTGGAAGTGCGCGCCGTGGGTGACAGCCCTCAAGCCGCCGATGTCTCGGGCATTCATGTCAATCGTCGACGACGCGAGTCGATCATGGTGGCAGGCGCCTGTGCTGGCCTGGGTGGTGGGGTGCTGGTGCTTGGGCAGATCTCGATTTCCGGCTACGAGGCTGGCCACGTTGGCTTGAAGGGCATCATCGCGATTGCCGCAGTCATCTTCGGTGGCTGGACGTTGCGCGGCACGATTATCGGGTGCGCGCTCTTCGGGTACTTCTTCGCTCTCCAGCTGACGCTGCCGGTGCTTGGGCATCGCATCAACCCGCAGCTCGCCGCCAGCTTGCCCTACGTGGTGGCGCTCACGGTGACAGCGGTGTTCGCCACTCGTACTCGGCAACCGCGTGCGCTGGCCCAGCCGTTCGTGCGCGGGCTCACGTAGCGGCCAGCTCGCTCGTTCCACTCGATTCACAGGAGACCTTTCGCCATGAAAGCCATGCTGTTTCGCCACCCGGGCGGCCCCGAGGTATTGGAGTACACCGACGTCGACGAGCCCGACGCCGGGCCCAACGACGTGATCATCGAGGTCGCGGCCACCGCGTTGAACCATCTCGACGTGGTGCAGCGCAATGGTTGGTTCACGATGCCGGGCATGACACTGCCGCACATCGCCGGAATGGATGTGGTGGGTTTCGTCTGCGCGGTTGGCTCGGATGTGGCGCGTGTGAGCGTGGGCGACCGAGTCGTTGTCGACCCATCGCTGTCGGAGGTACCCGCTGGTTCGTGCCTTGCCGGAATGGGCGACCTCTATGGCGAACTGGGTGTGATTGGCGCCACGGTCGCGGGCGGCTATGCCCAGCGCTGCCTCGCGCCGGAAACACACGTACACATGGTCCCCGCCTCCATGTCGTGGCATCAGGCCGTCTGTTTTCCCAGTGCGTGGGTGACTGCGTGGCATGCGCTGTTCGCCATCGGTGGGCTCAGCGCAGGGGAGACGCTGCTGGTTCATGCTGCCGGCAGTGGCGTTTCCACCGCGGCCATCCAGCTGGCCCTGCATGCCGGTGCGACGGTGCTGGCCACCGCGGGTACCGACGAGAAGTGTGATCGGGCATCGGCACTGGGGGCCCACCACGTGCTCAACAATCGCACCGGTGATGTAGCTGCGTGGGCGCGTGACGTCACCAGCGGCATCGGGGTGGACATGGTCCTCGACCACGTCGGGCCAGCGCTGTGGACTGCCTCGACGTTCTCCCTTCGGCCGCGCGGCCGGCTGGTCACCTGCGGCAACACCACCGGCGATCAAGCGACCATCGAGTCACTCGGCTATCTCTTTCACATGGGCATCCAGATCCGCGGCGCGGACCCGTATCGGTACCGCGAATTCGCCGATGCGTGGTCGGTGTACACCAGCAACGAATTCCATTCGCCGGTGGACAGTGTGTTTGCTCTTTCTGACGCAGCGCAGGCTCAGGACAAGATGATGCGCTCCGACTTCTTCGGAAAGATTCTGCTCGAACCATGAGCGCCGACTCTCCCTACCCAGAGATGAAGAAGGGCCACACGATGGCTCGTACCGGCCGGCCGTGGCGAGACTTCAAGCCGCCGCCGTCCGGTCCGGTGTGGTCGATCATCCAGGGGTTCGGTTCGTACTGGACGCTCGTCGCCGCAATCGAGCTCGATGTGTTCGATGAAATCCAACGCCGTGGCCCTACGCGCATCGAGCCACTCGCCACCCACCTATCGGTCTCAGCGGAGCACCTTGGGCACCTGTGCGATGCACTGGTCACCTTTGGTTTCTTGGACCAACTCGCCGACGTCTACGAGCTGACCGAGACGGCCGAGCGTTACCTGTGTACCGACGGCGCTGCATCGATGGCATCGCTGGTTCGGGTTGCACCCGGCCGGCTAGCGAACTGGGAGTGTTTGGCCGACACCATTCGAACCGGTCAGGTTGGTCAACCGATCGAGGACGACCCCGTTGCCTTCTATGGTCCGCTGGTGGAGGCAACGTTTGCCACTCAGCTGCGCGCTGCCGGCCGTCTTGGGCTTCGGCTCGGATGGTCGCGCCGGCCCGGGCTGCGCGTGCTCGATCTTGGCGCCGGCCGCGCACCCTGGTCGATTGCAGTGCTCGAGCAGTCACCCGACAGCACGGCGGTGATCAATGAGCTGCCGGGTGTGATCGATCTGGCTGCGCGCACGCTTGGCGAGCGTTCGCTGATGCACCGCGTCCAGCTGCTTGTCGGCGACTTTCACGACGTCGAGCTGGAATCCGATTCGTTCGACGTCGTCGTGCTGGGCAACATCTGTCGGACCGAGGGTGATGCTCGCGGTCGCTCGCTGGTGCAGCGCTCATTTCACGCACTGCGTCCCGAGGGCGAACTGTTGCTCGTGGACTACTTTGCGGACAACGAGCGCAAGCAGAATCCGTTTGGTGTGCAGATGGGCCTGACAATGCTCGCCAACACTGCGCGAGGGCGAATGCTCACCAATTCGCAGGTGTGCGGCTGGCTGCGCGGCGTGGGCTTCGAGAGTGTGCGCCTGCTCGAGCCGATCGGGTTCACACACGTCTATGTCGCCTCGCGACCGCGGGAATCATCACCGGCCGAGAGCCGGGTCACGGAGGAAATGTCATGCCCGACAGCACCGCACCGCGTGCCGTTGATCTGTTGATCCGAGGCTGTCAGGTGGTCACCATGAACTCGCATCGCGACATCATTCGCGATGGTGCGGTGGCTGTGCACGGCAACACAATCGTCGACGTTGGCAAGGCCAGCGACCTGGGTGCCCGTTACGCCCCGGCGCGCACTCTCGGTGGCGACCGGTTTGTGGTCACTCCGGGCATGGTCAACACCCACATTCACATCACCGGCGAGCCACTCACTCGCGGGTACGTCCCGGACGACACGCCCTTTGTGGAGAACGTGTTCGAGTGGCTGTGCCCGCTGTACTCGGTGCACGACGCGGCCGAGGAGCGCACATCAGGGCAGCTGGCAGCAGTGGAGATGCTCCGCTCGGGCACCACCACGTTCTTAGAGGCTGGCACCATTCGCTACCTCGACGAGGTCGTGGATGGGCTCGTCGAGGTGGGTATCCGTGGCCGAGTCGGGAGGTGGGTGTGGGATCTTCCGCCCGAGCCATCGGTGTACCGCCAATCCACCGACGCGGCCATTGCCCACCTCGAACACCAGCTGGCGCACCACCGTTCGCACGCCGATGGCCGCATTGGTGCCTGGAGCATTCTCGTCGGGCACACCACCTGTAGCGACCCCCTCTGGAAAGCGGCGAAGGCACTTGCCGACCAGCACGGTGTCGGGATGTCGTTTCACATGTCGCCAGCGCAGCTGGACCCTGATGGTTTTGTCGCCGAGTTCGGCCAGCGACCGATGGTCCACCTTGCCGAGATCGGTGTACTGGACCGCAACGTTGCGATGACTCACGTCGTGCGCATCGACGACGCCGAGTTCGCTGCAATCGCCGAGTCGGGTGCCAGCGTGGTGCACTGCCCGACGACGGCTTTGAAGGTGAGCTACGGCGTCACCCAGGTGGGCAAGTTCCCCGAGATGGTGCAGCGCGGTGTCAACGTTTCCATTGGCACCGATGGCAACAACGCGTCGAACTACAGCGACTTGATGCGTGCCACCTATCTGGTTGCAGGCTTGTTCAAGGACGCGCGAATGGACCCGCAGATGTTCCCGGCAGAGCGGGCGTACGAAATGGCCACACTCGGCGGTGCCCGCACGATGATGATGGACGACGAGATCGGGGCACTCGTACCCGGCCACAAAGCCGACCTCGTGCTACACGACACCGACCGGCCCGAATGGCGGCCGCTGCTGAACGTGATCAATCAGTTGGTGTGGTCTGCCGACGGGCGCGGCGTTCACACGGTGTTGGTCGACGGCAAGGTGGTGGTCGAGGACGGGCACTGCATCACGATTGACGAAGAGCGGCTGTGGGCAGACGCGCAGCGGATGGGCGAGTCGATCACCGCTCGTTCGGGTCTGCCCGACAAGGCGAAGTTCCCGATGCTCTGACGTTCCCGGTGACTGACGTTCAGCCGGCGTCGGCCGGGTTCACGTTGTGGCCGGGCGCCACGATGGCATCAATCAGCCCACGCACACCGGGCGGCAGTACGAGCGGGCCAAGCGTGACCAGATCTTCGAGCTGGGCCAGCGTGCGCGGCCCGATGATGGCGGCGGTGATGCGCGGGTCGTCAAGCACGAACGCGAGAGCGAGCTGCTTCAGCGACATGCCCGCGGCCGCGGCAACCTCGGTCAGTGCCTCGACGAGTGCGTGCTTCTCAGCGCGGATTGCGAGTTGCCCGTGGTCGAAGTGGTCTGGTTGGCGCACAGCGCGCGACGCAGTGTCGTCGACCTCGCCCTGGTATTTGCCGGTCAACCATCCGCCGTTGAGTGGTGCCCACACCACCAGACCCTGCTGGTGGCGTTCGCACACGGGTAGCACCTCAGCTTCGATACCGCGTGCCAGCGCCGAGTAGGGCGGCTGCTCGCTGGTCGGCCGCACAGTGCCGAGTGCGGCGGCGCGTGCCTGTACCTCGTCGATCTGCGTTCGCGAAAACGTGGAGGTACCGACTGCGCGAACCTTGCCAGCGCGGACCAGTTCGTCGAGTGCGAGGAGTGTCTCGTCGATGGGCGTCGCCGCATCGGGGCGGTGCATTTGGTAGAGGTCGATATGGTCGACCTGCAGCCGGCGGAGACTGTCGTCGCACGCCTGCAAAATCCAGCGGCGCGAGAGGCCGCTGCGCTGCGAGTCACCCCCCATTGGGTTGCCAACTTTGGTGGCCAGCACCACTTCACTGCGATGACCGCGCAGTGCCTCGCCCAGGATTGTCTCGGAGGCACCGTCGTCGTACATGTCGGCCGTGTCGAACAGCGTGATGCCCGCGGCAAGCGCCCGGTGAACCATTCGGTGGCACTCGTCGACGTCGGTGTTGCCCCAGCGGCCGAACATCATTGCGCCGAAGGCCAGACTGCTGACTTCGATGCCACTGCGACCCAACGGGCGTGTAGGGATGGGCGTTGGGCTGGTCACACCAGCCCGGCTTGCTGCTGGAAGACCAGGCTGTCCCAGTAGTCGGTGCGACGGGCGATCAGCTCGCCCTCGACGCGGAAGCGCATCATGCCGCGCACCGCAACATCGTGGCCGTTGATGTGTGTGTGAAGTGTGTAGGCGGCGGCGACGCGATCGCCCTCGGTGATCAACTCGTCCACTTCGTAGCGAAGCCCGGGCATCGAGGCGAGGAAGCCGGGCACCCGCCGCGCGTATTCGGCTTTGCCGGTGCACCCGTTGCCGAGCGCCGCAGTGTGTTCGTTGATGAAGTCCTCGGTGACAAGTGCAGTCACCCCGTCGGGGAGGCCGCTGGCGAACGCGGCGAGGTATGCCGCACACACCTGCGCGGGTGTCATGCGCCCCACACCTGCTGAGCCTTTTCGTAGACGCCCTGATCGTAGGAGAACTCGATCATGTTGCCATCGGGGTCGGTGCAGGCGCAGATGTAGCCGATGGGGTCTGGCATCCACTGCGGCTCCCAGACCAGGCAGCCCTCGGCGCGGCCCTTCGCAGCAATTGCGTCGACGTCGGCCTTGGAGGGCATCTCCATGCCAATGTGTGCAAACGGGGCCATGATCGGCTGCCGCCCTTTGTCCTGGTCCCTAAAGAAGCTGACCAGCACGAGGATGAAGGGCTTGTCACCCTGGTCGGGATGGCCCAGCCAGGCGCCGTAGCCATCTGCATCTTCGCGGCGGTCGAGCAGAACCAATGGCGTGTAGCTCTGGTACCACTCGATCGACGCATCGATGTTGGTGGAGGGCAGCGCGATGTGCGTCCACCGCATCGAGCCGGGCCGACGACGTTCCTGTTGGATGTCACTCACTGGTATATCCCTCCGGGATCTCGGGGTTGTCCCCGCCCTTGCTCCACATAACCACCGTGGTGCCCCACGGATCTTCGAATGCGCCGTTGAACCCGTTGAACTCGGCCCACCAATGGTGACGCCACAAGATGGTGGCGCCGTGCTGCTCGGCGCGTTCGAGGATTGCATCTTCGCTGTCGTCGTCGCTGACGAGAATCCAGATGCGAACGCCGCGACCGCTGCGGCTGAGGTGCCGGGGGTCGACGCCGGCTGGGTTCGGATGCGGCCGCGAGTTGGCGACATCACTGAACCCGACGTGAAGGTTGCCAACGGTGGAGGGTGACCCGTCTTCGAGCGGGAAGAAGCCACCGGGTACGCCGCGATGGAAGACACCCGCGGGGCGCCCTTCAACCTCCCATCCCAGTACGTCGTGGTAGAAGCGGGCGCACGCTTCCACGTCATCTGACGGGAAGTCGACGAAGATTAAGGTGTTTGGTTTCACGTCCGTCACCCTAGCAAGGATGGACTGATGGTCTGACCATTGAAGCCTGCAATTGGGTTACACTTCACCTATGCGCAGCGAGAAAGTGATCACGCCGAGATTCGGCTTCGCTGCGCAACCCGTCGACGTCCACCGTGACGCACTGACCCTTGCGAACGACGGGCTTGCCGGCGATGACCACGTCGCTCACCGAGCGCCCATCCGACGCCCAGATCAACTGCAGTACTACGTCCCGGCTGCGCGGCAGCCACTGCGGTCCGGTGGTGTCGTGGACCACGATGTCGGCCTGTTTGCCGACTTCCAGCGAGCCGATCAGATGGTGCTTGCCGATTGCGGCGGCCCCACCGATGGTGGCCAGTGCCAACCCGTCGTGAGCGGTGAAGCTGAACGGATCCGACGCGCGGTCGCGAGCCAGACCCACAAACAGCGCGGCCGCGCGCAAGATGTCGACAGCATCGCCGGCGTTCTCCGAGTCGCAACCCAGCGCGATGCGGGCGCCGCGAGCCAGCAGCTCACCGTGTCGGCCGGCGGTGGTGAAGCCCTGCGCAAGCCGCAGGTACGCCCATGGGCACGAGGCGATAGCGGTGTCGGTGCGCAAGACGACACCAAGCTCGTCGTCATCGAGATGAACACCATGCGCGACCAGAACGTGAGGCCCCAGCACGCCCAGCCGGTCGAGATGTACAAACGGCCGACGGCCGGTGCGCGCAAGGTAGCTGGCCGGGTCGCCGCTGTGTGGCGACAGGTGAAAAGTGAGGCCCGTCTGGCGCTCGCGGGCCAGCTCGCTGGCACCGGCCACCAGCTCGTCGCTCATCAGGTCGTGCCCCACGAGCGTCACCCACGCTTCCACCAGGTCACCGGCAGGCAATTCATCCAGCAGCTGTGCTTGGCGGGCCAGCACCTCGTGTGCGGGTGCAGCGAACGGCACGCCGTCCACATCCCAACCCCACTGCCCGATGGTGGCTCGCATGCCCACCCGACGAATACCAGCCGCGACTCGATGTGGGTGAGCGACGGTGCCCGCCTCGACGGTGCAGGTGATGCCATTGGTGACGGCCTCGACGCACGCCAGCATTGCGGACAGCTCGTCGTCGTCGCCGGTGTGCGCGCCGTGTACCGGCACCGCCCAACCGAAGATCGCTTCTTGAGAATCAATCGCGTCTGGAATGCACGAGTGCACAAGCCGGTCGCCGGTGACGTGCTGGTGGGCATTGATATACCCGGGCGTGACCACTGCTTGGGCGTTGCCAATGATTACGGCCTGCGGGTGCTCGCGCCGCAAGTCGTCGAACGAGCCGACAGCCGCGATGGTGGTTCCCCGCACCAGCACAGCCCCGTTACGCACCACCGTTCGTGCCGCATCCATGGTGACGACATCGCCGCCCCGTACCAATACTCCGGCCTCGTGCCCCATCAGCAAAGGTTGCCACATCATGCCGTCACACATTCTTTCGACCAACGAAATGCTGCGCAACTCTTGGTACGCAGTCGCTCGAGGTATCGACGTGGGGACCGGCCCGATGTCGGTCACTCTGCTCGATGTTGCGGTGGTGCTGTACCGGGCCCCGAACGGGCAGATGGTCGCAGCCCCCGACCGCTGCCCGCATCGTGAGGCGCCGCTCTCGGCCGGCCGCATCAACGCCGCGGGGTGCCTGGCATGCCCGTACCACGGGTGGTCGTTCGGCGACGATGGCCGCTGCGTGGATGTGCCCTCGTCTGCGGAAAGCGTCCCGCCCCCACCGCGGGCGCACCTCGCTACTCTTGAGTGCACCGAGAAGTACGGCCTGGTGTGGCTGTGCGTCGGCACGCCTGCGGGCGAGCTGCCTGTGATTCCGCAGGATGACGACCCGGCGTTTCGTCGCATCAATACGCCGGTCGACGTGTGGCACACGTCGGCTACGCGGATGACCGACAACTTCCTCGACATCGCCCACTTCCCGTGGGTGCACGTCAAGACGTTCGGCGGCGGCCAGGACACTCGCGTGCCGAAGGTAGAACTGGTGGAGCTTGATTCGGGGTGGTTCGGCTACGAGTACTCGGTGCTCGCCAACAACGAGGCGTTGGGCACGCTTTCGAGCGGCCAGTCGTCAGACGTTGTCGAGCGCACCATGAGCTCGGGGTTCCGGCTGCCCTTCGATGTTCGCAGCACCATCGGCTACCACACTGGGTTAGAACACGTGCTACTCCTGCTGTCCACTCCCATAGACGATGTCACTTCGTACTTCACGTTCGTCGTCTGGCGAAACGACGACTTCTCCGTGTCGGCGGAGGAGATCATTCGCTTCGATCTCGCCATCGGTGCGGAGGACAAGGTGATGTTGGAACGTCTCGACGGTGTGTTGCCGCTGGACCAGACCACCCTGGTCAACGTGCAGGCCGACAAGTGTTCAGTGGAGTGGCGTCGCCGACTGTTCGCGGCGATGTCCGCGGCGTCGACCGACCCGCCCGCCTGACAGAGCGCGAGCTGCTGAGAGTCATCGTGGTGGGAGCCAGGCTGGCGGTCTGGTCGCTGTCTCCGCGACGCATGAGACCGTCACGGGCGGAAACACGGTGAACGCCAGCCGGAAATCGGCTGTCCTAGGTTGTCGCTCGTCACACATGTCCGTGGACCGCGCCGTTCTGACCTGGCAAGGACGCATCGATGGTGCATCGCCGCGGTGACTGGGCTGAAGCAGCAGCAGTTCTCAATCGCCCCGGGTTGTGGCTGTCTCGTGTACCCGTGTTGCGCGCGGCCAGCTAGCTTGATCGCGGGCTGTCTGGTTGGCGTGGTGGCGCTCGAATCGATGGGGCTAAGCTGCACGGACTGGAGCCCCAGATCAGAGCCCACGGGCCGGACTGAACGGCATCAGAAAGACGCCGTTTGGTGGTCTCAACCCCCCTCCTCGCAAGAGGGTGTGGTTTCGAACCCCACCCCGGGCACCATGATTTAGCAAACATCATGCGAATCGGCGTGGTTAAGTGACCTGGCAGAATCCAGGAACTGGGGTGGAGATGTGCACAGAATGTGGACATCGTCGAGTTGGATTGCGAGTGTGGTGAAGTACTTGACCGGCATCGCCAAGACCTGACGACTGAGTCGCGTTGAGACTGCTTGATGCCGATGCGGCGAGAAAGGAACCAGAGATGACCATCACCGCCAGATTGGTGGGCGACATTCCAGCCATCGGCCGAGCCGAGGCCCGGGTGCTCGCTGCCACGGAGAACCAACGGGTGCTCCAGCTCCTGTGCTCGTTGTCCGAGGACGACTGGGCGCAGCCCACGGATTGCCCGGACTGGGATGTGCGTGCCCTGACCGGCCACGTCCTGGGGGCCATGGAAGGTTTTTCGTCCCTTGGCCAGTTTGTGCACATCATGCGGGCCGCCTCGAAGGCCGCCGGCGACGGACCGTTCGTCGACGGGATGACCGCCGTGCAGGTGCAGGAGCGAGCCGGACTTGACCGAGCGGAGCTGCTCGAGCGGCTGCGAGTGGCCGGCCCGAAGGCGTCGCGATGGCGGAGCAGGGTGCCAGCTCCGATCAGGCGGGTGCCGATCAAGGAGCACGTCAACGGCGTCGAAGAAACGTGGCGGATGGGCTACCTGCTCGACGTGATCCTCACGAGGGACACGTGGATGCACCGGGTGGACATCGCCCTGGCCACCGGCCGTGAGCTCGTAATTACCCCCGGGCACGACGGGCGGATCGTCGCTGACGCAGTGGCGGAATGGGCCCGCCGCCACGGTCGGCCCTTCATCCTCGAGCTCACCGGTCCTGCGGGTGGTGCCTTCGTCGCCGGCCGCGGTGGCGAGCAGCTGACGTTCGACGCGGTCGAATTGTGCCGAATATTCTCCGGGCGTGACAGCGGTGCAGGACTGCTCGCGACGCAGGTGCCGTTTTGATGGAGACGCGTGTGACCGAGGTCGCCGAGGGCATCCACCAACTCACGACTCACCTCGCGGGGATGGACTTCGGCTTCAGTGTTCGTTGACCTACGCGCAATGTCGTCGATCGTTGACACTGCGAGAATGTCGGTGACGGTGTAGGTGCGCCGATCGTCGACGATAGGAAGTTGCTGGCGGGGCGGTGGGGATGGTGAGAGTACGCATGCCCACGACGTTGCGACCGAGGACGCCCTCGAGCCCAGTGAGTAGCTGAAAATGCTAACAGATATGTAGACTATTCGAATGAGCACGACGATTAGGGTGAGCGAGGAGACGCGTGGCCGTTTCGCACGGATGGCTGACGAAACTGGGCGGCCGATGACCCACCTCGTTGACGAGGCCGCCGATGCGCTTGAGCGTCGACTTTTCTTTGACCAGATCGCGAGCCGCTACTCCGAACTTCGCGCCGATCCAAAATCGTGGAGCGAGGTCGAGGCAGAACGAGCCATCGAGAGTGGCACACTG
>JANMTV010000346.1:0-11063 GCA_031390905.1 Ilumatobacteraceae bacterium
CACGTTGCTCCCATGTTGACTCAACGCGCTGGCGAGCGCCAGTACCCCGCTATCCTCGTGCCTGCTGGCGACGTGGCCGAATGGCTTAGGCAACGGCCTGCAAAGCCGTGTATCCGGGTTCAATTCCCGGCGTCGCCTCGAGGGGACAGGGTCCTCGATCCTCGGATCGGGGGCCCTGTTCGCTGTCAGGTTCGAGCGGTCGATTTGATCAGGGTCTGGCTCAGCCGGCGAGTCGATTCGAGTGGTTCTGGGACGGAGTACGGCACGTCCTCGACCAACGCTTGCGACTCGATCGGACCAAACAGAGATAGCGAGGCGAACTCGTTGAGCGCAGTCATGGTGGTACGCATTGCGTCCGGTGGGACCGGGCGACTGATCAGGTAGCCCTGCGCCTTGTCGCAGCCAAGTTCACGCAGCGACTGCAGTTGTTGGACGGTTTCGACGCCTTCGGCCACCAGGTCGAGGCCCATGGATTGCGCCATCGCGATCATCGTTCTGACCAAAGATCGGTCAGTGCTTCGTTCAGCGATGCCTTGCACAAACGCGCGATCGATCTTGATCCGTTGGATCGGGAACTGTTGGAGGAGCGACAATGAGGAGTACCCGGTTCCGAAGTCATCGAGGGCCAACTTGACTCCCATCGCTCGGATGTGGCGCAGGGTGCCGAGTGCGATCTCGGGTTCTTCGAGCATCATTGATTCGGTCATCTCGAGCCACAACAGATGTGGCGGCACCCCGGATAGGTCGAGCGCGTTGCGGACGACGTCAGCGAAATTCGGGTCGGCGATTTGACGCGGTGACACGTTGACCGACATCGTGGTCGTCGGGGCGATGATACCGTCGTCGATCCAGTGGCGGAGTTCGTTCAACGCTTCACACAACGCCCAAGCGCCGAGTTCGCAGATGATCCCGGTCTCCTCAGCGATCGGAATGAAGTCACCCGGCGACACCAGTGTGCCGTCGGTGCGCCGCCACCGGATCAGCGCTTCGAAGCCACTGATCTGGCCGCTCACGATGTCGACGATTGGTTGGTGATACAACCGCATTTCCTGGCGACCGATGGCGCCATGAAGGGCATGTTCAACGTCCATCCTGTGGGCGAGGTTGGCCTGCATCGACTCGTCGAACAGGGCAACTCGATTGCGCCCGTCTGACTTGGCGCGATGAGTGGCGATGTCGGCTCGACGCATGAACTCCTCAGCCGAGATCGTACGGTTTCGGGGTGCAACGGCGACACCGAAACTGGCCGTGACGAACACCGAGGACTCGCCAGCTGGAATCGGAGCCGTGATCGAGGCGCGAATCGATTCGGCGCGAGCCATGGCGTCGATGGTTGATGTTGTCGTGGCGTCGATGACGACGAATTCGTCGCCGGTGGAGCGTGCCACAAATCCGTCGAAGGTGGCCGCCGCAGCAGTGAGTCGCTCACCGATTACGTTCAGCACGCTGTTGGTTTCCAACGGTCCGAGGCTGTCGGCCAGGTTCTTGAAGCGATCGAGATTGAGCTGTATCAACGTGGGTTGGTGCTCGGAACGCCATGTCGATTCGAGCGTCTCACTGACGAAATCTGTGAAAAGACCCCGCGTTGGTAAATTCGTGACCTCATCGCGACTGAGCCGCCGGACGAGCGTTTCTTGCGCACGAGCGTTGGCTTGCAGCGCCATGAACAGGCGCGAGACGGCGGCAACGATGAGGGCGATCGTGCCGGTCGTTCGGACTGCGATATCGGTGGTTGAGGTCGGCGCGACCGCCGCGATCAGGACGGCCGGAGCGATCAGGCTGATCGTAATCAAGATCATCCGGAGCGGGGTCTTGTTGTCATCGCCAAGTGACTGGTCGATCGGGAGCAATGTTGCAGGGAGATCGGCATGACTGACCGAGGCACAGAGAAACAGAAATCCGGCAATGAACAAGCCGAGAGATATCGAGCCGGCGCGCCAGGTCGTTTTGTCGATCAGGCTGAAGTCGATCAGCAGCGTGCCAAGCAAATTGCTTGCGACGGCGACCATGATGAACCACATCCCGCGGTTGCGTTGCAGACCCGTCAGGAACAGTTCAGTCGTAAAGGTGGTCAGAAGCACGGCGATCGGGAGGTACATCGCCGTCGTTATGGCGAGACCGGGGTTGATATCGAACTGTGTGATCAAGGGGTTGGCGATTCCGACCCATGCGACGAGTGATGCGCCGATCGCGACCGTCAGGCCGTCGAGCAGGTCGCGCCGATTGATCTCCGTACGACGGGCGCGAAGCGCGACACCCAGGAGCGCAATCAGAACTGATCCAACGACCACGTCAGAGATTGCCGGACCCCATGAAAGCAGGTTGGCGTCAACCCGCACACCGCCCGGGGCGATCGCAGCCAGCCGCACACCGGTGAGGACGAACACGACCGTGAAGACGACAGGGAGTCGGTTGGTGCGTTGCCCGACGTACCCGGAAATCAGGCTGGCGGCGACGACAAGCACACGCCAAAACGGGTCGACAGATCCACGTGACAAGGCGACGAGCGCGCCGAGACCAAGCGCGCCTGCGGCCAGCACCCACGGCACTCCGGCAAACACTCTCCTCATCAGACTCCGTTCGCTGTTGGTGTCGGGCGTTCGATAGTGGCGGCCACGTCCAAACGGCGGACGAGTCCGGTTCTGTATCGGACGGAGTCTCAAGATTCCGTAGGAAAATCTTATAAATTTGACACAACGATGATCCCGGCCGCGGGGGCACGACGAATCATGGTGCTCTCGATCACCTTCAGAGGCGCTACCGTGAAGCGGATGCACGCCGCCGGCGTCCGAACCTTCGTATGACCACCGACTCGCTGACTAGCACCGTTGTCGTACCTGGGCCGCATTTGATGGCGGCACTGGTCGGTCAGCGTGACGAAAACCTCCGCCAGATCGAGCGGCAGTTCCCTGCAACAGCGGTGTCGGTACGAGGCAACGTGATCGCCGTTCGCGGTGTTGACGCCGAACAACTTGGGCGGCTGTTCGAGGAACTGGTTGGGCTCCTCGAGCGGGGACACGAGCTCGACGAACGCACCATTGAACGTTCGATCGGGATGATTCTCGCTGACGAAAGACCCACTGAGGTGTTGACCCATCAGGTGCTGCGTGCCTCGAAGGGCCGCCAAGTGCGACCGAAGACTGCCGGGCAGAAGCGTTACGTCGATGCGATCCAGTCGAATATCGTGACGTTCGGTATCGGCCCGGCGGGTACAGGGAAGTCGTGGCTCGCCGTAGCAATGGCGATTCAAGCGCTGCAGGCCAAGCAGGTCCAGCGAATCATCCTCACCCGCCCCGCCGTGGAAGCGGGCGAACGACTCGGTTTCCTGCCCGGCGATCTGATGGCGAAGATCGACCCGTACCTACGGCCGCTATACGACGCCCTCTACGACATGGTCGAGCCGGAAGGCGCGCAGAAGCTGATCGAGCGCCAAACCATCGAGGTAGCTCCGTTGGCGTTCATGCGTGGGCGCACACTCAACAACAGTTTCATCATCCTCGACGAGGCGCAGAACACCACGCCCGAGCAAATGAAGATGTTTCTGACCCGGATCGGATTCGGATCGAAGGCGGTTGTCACTGGTGACGTCACGCAGGTCGACGTCCCCGATGGCCGCTCCGGTCTGAAGGGTCTCGAGCGTGTCCTGACCGGAGTCGAGCAGTTGGCGTTCGTACATCTCACCTCGGCCGACGTGGTGCGGCACAAGATCGTCGCCGACATCGTCGCCGCATACGAACGCCAGTCCGAAGGTGGATCGCGTGGGTGATCCGGACAAACAGATCGAGGCCGCGGCCAGTGTCGCGGTCGGTGTCGCGGTCAGTGTCGCGGTCAGTGTCGCGGTCGGTGTCGCGGTCGGTGTCGCGGTCAGTGTGGTGGTCAGTGATGAGCAATCTGAGTTCGCGATTGACGTCGACCGGTGGGCAGCTCTGGCCGACGCCGTGCTGCGCGCTGAAGGACGTTCTGGTGAGTTGACGCTGACCTTCATCGATCCGGTCGAAATGGCGGCGCTCAACGCGGAGCACATGGGTCAGCAGGGCCCGACTGATGTGCTGTCGTTCCCACTCGATGCTGACGCCGACCCTGGGTCGATCCCCGCAGATTGGGGTCCAATACTGCTTGGTGACGTCGTGATCTGTCCCGCCGTTGCCGCCGACTCTTCACCAACCCACGCCGGCACATTGGATGACGAGTTGGCGCTGCTGACCGTCCACGGTGTGCTTCATGTGCTTGGTCATGATCACGGCGAACCTGACGAGACGGCTGTGATGCGAACGCGTGAACTGGAGTTGCTGGTCGAGCATCATTGGCATGGACCCGCACCGACTGGATTCACGCAGGAGCAATCAGCGTGATCGCCGCCAAATTCTCGGGCACCGACACGTTGATGGTGATCGTGATCGTCCTGTTACTGATCGTGCTGATCTTCCTGGCGATCGCCGAGATGGGTTTGTCGAAAATGACCCGGCCTAAGGCGGCTTCGATGGCTGACCAGGGGCATCGTGCGGGTCCGGCCCTGCTCAGACTCGCCAACCATCCGGAACGGTGGGTCAACCCGCTGTTGTTGACCGTCTTCATCTGCCAGGCAGTCCAGACCACGTTGACCGCAATCGTTGCAGGGCATTTGTTCGGTGGGTGGGGAGTGGCGGTCGGCGTGTTGTTGAACATCGTCGTGTTCTACGTTTTCGCCGAGGCCGTGCCGAAGACCTATGCCGCACAGAATCCTGAACGCGCTGCGCTTTTGACGGCCCGCCCGATGAGCATTCTGGTTGCCTCGCCGCCCCTGCAGTTGGTTTCGCGAGCGCTGATCTGGCTGACGAACGTGATTGTTCGTGGCAAAGGACTCGAAAAGGGTCCGTTTGTCAGTGAGTCAGAGCTGCTCGGGATTGTCGGAGCGGCAGCAGACGACGACGTGATCGAGCATGAAGAGCGCGAACTGATCGAGAGCATCATCGAGTTCGGCGACACGGTCGTGCGTGAGGTGATGGTGCCGCGGCCCGATATGGCGATCATTCCGAACGACGCCACTGTGTCGGGAGCCCTCGACCTAGCGATCGCCAACGGATTCAGTCGGCTGCCTGTGTTCGGGCCGGACGACAACGACGTGATTGGACTGGCGTATACGAAGGATCTGATTCGTGCCGAACGGGAAGGCCGGGGCGACGTTTCGGTCCTCGATGTGGCTCGTCCGGTCCGGTTCATTCCTGAGAACAAGCCCGTGAGTCGGCTGATGCGCGAGATGCAGGTTGGCAAAATCCACCTTGCAATCGTGGCTGACGAGTACGGCGACGTGGCCGGTCTGATCACGCTCGAGGATTGTCTCGAGGAACTCGTTGGCGAGATTGTCGATGAGTACGACACAGAGACACCGGAGATCGAGCGGCTGCCGAGCGGTGACTTCCTTGTGGATGGCGGTGCATCGGTGTCGGAGTTGAATGACCTGCTCGAAATCCAAATACCCGATGATGACTGGGACACGATCGGCGGATTCGTGTTCAACACGCTCGGCCACGCCCCAGAGGTCGGCGATTCGATCGAGCACGACGGGTGGGAATTCGTCACGATGGAGGTCGAGGGGCGTCGAATTCGACGGCTGCGCATTGTGCTGGGGTCGATCGACGACGACGCGGAATCTGACTGATGCTGATTTCCCTCGAAGGTAAGGTCGCCCTCGTCACGGGTGCGTCAAAGGGGATTGGTAAGGCGATCGCTGCAAGAATGGCCGAGGCGGGAGCGAAGGTGATGTTGTCATCTCGCAAGCTGGATCAACTCGAGGCTGCAGCGTCTGAGATTGTCGGCGAGACGGCGGTATACGCCGCCAATGCAGGCGATCTCGATGCCGCCCAGGCTTGCGTTGCTGCCACGATTGAGCGTTTCGGCGGGCTCGACATCTTGGTCAACAACGCCGCAACCAACCCGTATTACGGACCGACGATCGGCGTCGAGCCGTCGCAATTCGACAAGACGTTCCAGGTCAACCTACGTGGTCCACTGTTTTGGGCTCAAGCAGCCCACCGCCAGGCGATGCACGCCAAACCGGGCGTGATCATCAACATCTCGTCAGTTGGCGGGCTACGCACGGAGGGTGGCCTCGGCGTCTACAACCTGACCAAAGCTGCGTTGATCCATCTCACCCGTCAGCTTGCAGGTGAACTCGGACCGTGTCGCGTGGTCGGAATCGCGCCTGGGCTGGTAAGGACTGATTTTTCGACGGTGTTGGTCGAGACCTTCGGCGAGCAATTGGTCCAACAGATGCCGACGAAACGGCTCGGTGAGCCGGATGACATCGCCAACCTGGCAGTCTTCCTGGCGTCCGACAAGGCTTCGTGGATTACCGGTGAGACTTACGTGGTCGATGGCGGAGCCGGCGTCCGCGCTGCCGACTCCAGCACGGAGAATCCTCACCTATCCGCTGGACCCTGAGCCTCGCCCGACGACAATCCTGCGAGCACCGGGCCTCCGAACGCGGCGGCGGCGGCCAGCGTGATCGCCCCGCCGATCAGGAATGGTGCCCTGAGATTCGTCGCATAGGCGACAAGTCCGCCGAGCGCCACACCGATTGCACTGGCGGCTGCACCAAGCCAGCGGTACACGCTGTTGACGCGCCCGAAACGGTCGCCTGGAATCAACGTTTGACGAACCGTGACCGTGACGACGTTCCACACGGTGATCCCGACACCGAGGATGAATCCGGCCAGCCCGACGATCCAGACGGCCGGAGCCAAACCGATGATCAACTGCGCAACGCCGAACACGAGATAGGGCACAAGGATCGCCCACTTGAGTCCGAGTACTCCGATCACGCGATCGCCAAGCAGGCCTCCGGTGGCGGCACCCATGGCCGTGATCGCCAGAAGAATTCCGAACTCGGCGCTGTTCAGCCCCAACTCGACGATCGCGTATTTGACGAAGATCCCCTGACCAAACATCAGACCGAGGTTGGTGACCGCGAACAACAACGCCAATGTGCGGAGCAGTCGGTGCGCAAGCAACCATCGGATGCTCGATCCGAAGCGATCGTCGTGCGGGGTCTTGACGGCATCGGTCGTGATGCGGACGTTTCGAATCGTGAGGATCAGAATCCCGGCGACCGCGAACGAAACGGCGTTCACGGTGAACGGAAGTCCCGTCGACTGATCGAACAGGATCGCCCCAACCGACAAGCCGGCGATACTTCCGGCGACCACCTCTGCGGCGAACAGCAGGCCATTTGCTCGCGCCAGATCGTCGGGTTCGACAATCATCGGGAGCAGCGCCTGGGCGCTGCTGTCGAAGACCACCTCGCATGAACCGACCATCACGAGGAGGCCGAGCAGCGGCCATATTGACAAGCGATCGGAAGTGGTGGCCAATGCGATTAAGGCAAAGAGGGCGACGCGTATCAGGCTGGAGGCCACCATCAGCAGCTGGCGATCGGCTCGGTCGACGATCACGCCGACAGGTAGCGCCAACAGCAACCAGGGAAGGAACGTGGCAAATGTCGTGAGGGCCAACAGTCGTTCGTCGTCGGTCAGCGAAAAGGCCAGCAGTGGCATGGCGACGAAGTTGATCCCATCCCCGAGATTGCTGATCGTGCTGGCGGTCCATTGCCGCCAATAGGCGCGAGAGAGTCGGCCGGATGAAACTCGTCTCACACATCTCCCGCGATCGCAGCGTTCGAAAGCGGCGACATGCTTGGAAACGCTACTCCGTTCGGCGGATCAGGTTCAGTCGTTGGATCTTACCAAGCGCTGTGCGTGGAATAACGTCGACATTCGTCACTCGCCGTGGTACCGAGTAACTCGGCAGGCGCCGTTTGGCGTATCGCCGGACTTCCAGCAGCGACGGCGGGCTGTGTGAATCGACCGGAACGATATAGGCCGAAACGATTTCACCCCATTCAGGATCGGGCTCACCAACCACGGCTACATCGGCGATGCCCGGGTGACTTCGTAGAACCGATTCGACTGCTTCGGGCCACACGTTTTCACCGCCGGTGATGATCAAGTCATCGAATCGCCCGTGCACGGTGAGTAGACCATTGTCGCCGATCTCGCCCAAATCCCCTGTTGCAAACCATCCGTCAACTTTCGGGTCGGAACCGTCGCGATAGCAACGCAAGAGCATTGCACCGCGCAGGTGGATCTCGCCGTCGACGATGCGTACCTCGACCCCATCGAGTGGCCGTCGGTCGTAGACAACACCACTGCCGGTTTCAGTCATGCCATAGGTCGTCACGGTATTGGCCGGGCGGTCGACGGGCGGTCGTGATCCTCCGAGCACGATTGTCCGGAATCGCGTCGGATCGACACGCCGCAATGCCGTCGGAACGAGCGAAACGAGCGTGGCGTCGATCGAGTTGACCATGTCGGCGTCGAAACCCGGCAGGACCGTGAGCGGGGTCGCCGTCAGGAGCGCTCTAGTGACGACCGAAAGGCCGCCGACGTGTGACAGCGGTAGACACGCCAGCCAATGATCCTGATCGGTGACGTCGAGACGGTCCGACGTCGCCTCCGCCGACGCCAAAACCGCGTCGTGAGTCAGTACGACGCCCTTCGGTTCACCCGTCGCCCCGCTGGTCGCCACCACGAGCGCGTCACCCGGCTCGACAGGCTGGCCCACTCGAAAGCGATCGAGTAACGATTGCTTGGTCAGATCGGGCAGTCGCTGATCGACGGGGAAGGCGGCGTCACCGTCGTCCCAGATCCGACGAAGTTGATCGACGAACTCTGGACCGCCCGGCAGGTCAAGAGCGACAAGGCGGTTCACGACCTAGGCCATGACAGGGTCAATCGGGGTCACGATCTCTGAAGCTTGTTCGATCTGCTCTGCAATTGCGAGGCAACGAAGGTCGGTGAACCGATCGCCCATCACCTGTACGCCAACAGGAAGACCGGCGGCCATACCGAACGGCACGACAGCGGCGGGTATTCCGAGGAAGTTGCCGGGAAGCACTGGCCGCAAGGTGTCGCGCATGATCTCGGTGACCTGCTCCCCACGGATGTCGGCGTCGTGCTCGAACGCTGGTTGACCCCAGGTCGGGGAAACCATCACCGGATGCTCGGCGAAGAACGCCGACCATTCCCGCAGGATCTTGAATCGCTCGCCCTGGAGCATCACGCTCGACTGCAACGTCGGGCTCGGGTATTGAGTGACCATCGAGTCGAGCGCGATGCGTGCTTCTTCTGACATCGCCAAGTCGAGCAAGACCCGCGTTTCGTTGATGTCGGCGATCAGCAGCATCGCCCACAATTCGGTGACGCGCTCGTAGTGAGGGGGCGAGATCTCGACCACGTAGTGACCACGATCCGAGAGCACATCGCCGGCGCGCCGCACTGCCGCTGCGATTTCTGGATGGGTCGCACCTCCGGGTGGCTCGGCGACGACCGCGATCGTGAGCCGTTCGTCGGCGTCGAGATCGGTGAACACCGCTGGGATTGATCGTGGATCTCTCGCGCTCCAGCCTGCGAGCACCTGGAACCCGGCTCGGACATCGACGACACGTCGAGCCATCGGTCCTTCCGCCAGCATCTGTTGCGCTGCCAGCATGATGTCTTCAGGGGGGATTGTGGTTGCCATCGGGATGGCGCCGACGGTCGGCTTGATCGAAGCGATACCGCAGCAGTGGGCGGGGTTGCGGAGCGAGCCGCCGATGTCGTTGCCGAGCCCGATCGGTGACATTCCCGAGGCGATCGCCGAGGCCTCTCCGCCGCTCGAACCGCCAGCGGTGACGTGAGGGTTCCAGGGATTAAGGGTCAGACCGTGCAGCGTCGACCGGGTATGCACTCGCAGGCCTAGATCGGGGAGGTTGGTGCGTGCAAACGGGATCGCACCTGCAGCTCGCATTCGCTCGACCGTCGGCGAGTCGATCGGAGCAATCGCATCCGCTAGAAACGGTATTCCCTGAGTTGTCGGTGTGCCGGCGACGTCGATGTTTTCCTTGACGGTGCAGGGGACTCCGTGGAAGACACCGAGCGTTTCACCGTTGGCAACCGCTCGATCGGCGCGGTCGGCCGCTGACAGTGCCTCGTCGTCGAGTCGTCGAACAATAGCGTTGAGATGCGGGTTGACGGCGTCAACGCGGGCAAGATGCGCTTCCATCACCTGTCGACTTGATACTTCCCCCGAACGAATTCGCTCAGCAAGTTGCACGGCACCGAGTTGCCAGAGTTCGCTCATTAGCCCATCATGACGCACACATGACCACTTCATCGAAACCCGTGTTGTCCACTTGGATCGCTGGGGCGCGTCCACGTACGTTGCCTGCAGCCGTCGTGCCGGTCGCAGTTGGAGCTGCATGTGCGGCTGGAGTAACCGACGGACCCGGGGTCGTGTGGTGGCGTGTGATCGGTGCCCTAGCCGTCTCGCTGCTTCTGCAGGTCGGCGTCAACTATGCCAACGACTACAGCGATGGGGTCAAGGGGACCGATGATGTACGAGTCGGCCCCGTCCGGCTGGTGGCGTCGGGGATGGCGTCGGCGAGGTCCGTCAAATGCGCCGCCCTGGCGAGTTTGCTCGGTGCCGCAGTTGTTGGGCTGGGGTTGGCGATAGCCACGTCGTGGTGGCTGTTGGTCGTCGGCGCGGCGGCGGTCGTAGCGGCGTGGGGCTATACGGGTGGGCCGAGACCGTACGGATACCTCGGACTCGGAGAGGTGTTCGTGTTCGTGTTTTTCGGTCTCGTCGCAACCGTCGGAACGAGCTATGTCGCAATCGAGCAGATTCCTGACGTCACATGGTTGGCAGCCACAGGAGTCGGATTCTTGGCGTGCGCCCTGCTCGTTGTGAACAACTTGCGTGATATTCCAACCGATGCCCAGGTTGGAAAGCGCACGCTAGCGGTCCGGCTTGGCGACCAAAGGACGCGCTGGATGTACGTTGGGTTGGTGGTCGCCGGATTCGTCATGGCGGCGTTGGCTGCGGTTTCGCGTCCCTGGGCGCTGCTGGCCCTGATCGGCTTGGCGATGGCTCAGATTCCGGTTCGACGAGTGCTGGCAGGTGCGTCGGGTCGTGAGTTGATCGGTGTTCTGGGAGCAACAGGCCGAACACAGTTGGTGTACGGAGCGCTCTTGGCGATCGGGCTAGCGCTC